>JBJOHF010000042.1:0-3600 GCA_046047855.1 Pseudomonadota bacterium
CAAGGACACCCAGCACGGCCCGGGTCTCAACCAGCTCTATGGCCATCTGGTCAACGACATCCTGTACCCAGACCCGAGCCACCTGATGATTTTTGGGTCCAACCATGATGGCGATCGGCTCTTCAAGAAGCTCAATCACGACCCTGCCTTGGTGCGCATGGCGCTGACCTACCTGGCCACACTGCGGGGCATTCCGCAGTTCTACTATGGGGTCGAAGCCCATTTGGCCAATCAGACGCCTGGGCATCACGGGGAGATTCGTGCAGATCTACCCGGAGGGTTTCCTGGCGATGTCGTCAATGTGTTTACGGGTAAGGGCATGAATGCGGAGCAGCGCAAAACCCAAGAGACCTTGCGCAAGCTCCTAACCTGGAGGCAGCGTTCTGCGGCAGTCAAGGAGGGGCGATTGATGCATTATGTGCCCGATCATGCGGCCGGGACCTACGTCTACTTTCGTTACCTCCAGGGGCATCCGACGGTCATGGTTGTCATCAATAAGGGCTCAGATCAGGACCTGCCGCTCGATCGATTTCATGAGCGAGTCAGCCCAGGTCAAATGGCTAGGGACATCATGACCGGGGCCTCATTCAAGCTGGGCTCGACGCTTCGACTCCGCGGACGTGAAGCCCTGGTTCTGGAGATCTCCGCGCCGACGCAGCCCTAAGAGAAAAGGAATTGCATGGGCGTGGCCAGTCGCGCGGCCCAGGATGTCTCGTTGTGATCGGTTCCTTCGAACACCAGGCTGCGCAAGTCTCTGGCCTCTGAGTATCCTTTGCGCTTCATGATCGCATTGACCTGTTGTTGGTGTTTGCCGTAAAGACTGTCCAGGTTGAGCGTGCCGTGGTCCATATAGATTCGGTGCGTGCCAGCCTGCGGGAGATGCCGCGTGAGCCAGTCGCGATAGCTCTGTGCAATGGGTTCTGCACTGGGGTGGGGCTTGAGCAGCAGGTCGGTGTTTACGGTCATCGGCCAGTGTGTAGATAGGCACGCCGCTTGTTTCACGCGGGCGGGATACTTGCAGAGCCCATACAAGGAGATGAGACCGCCCATGCTGGACCCCATGAGGCTAATGCCATGGGCGGGTTCCTGGAGGCCCAGCGCACCGAGCGATTCAGGCAGTACGGTCTCCATGAGGAAGGCGAGATACCGATTGGCCAGCCCTGGAAAATCTGAAGCGGCGGGGCTTCCACTCCGAGATCCATAGGCTAAGCGCCAGAGCTCAGGCGAGAGCGCTTCAAGCGGGTCTTGTGGTGCATATTCCTCAAAACGCTGCGGTGAATTGGGTACGCCAATCACAACAACCTGTCGGATCAGTCGCTCTCTCACAAGGCGAGCGAGGGTTTGATCAAGTCCCCAAGGAACGCCGCCATACGAGTGACCCGGATCGAACAGATTTTGGCCGTCATGGGCGAGCAGCACCTCGTAGGGCTGCCGCTTGTCAAACGACTCGGGAAGCCAGAGTCGTAACGCGCGTGGCGCAAGTCCGTGAAATTGGGATGGCCTCAGGCTGAGATGCTGACCGGGCTGGTCGGGACGTTCAAGCCTCGAGACGGGCTGTGATGATTGGGCAAACGCTGATGGCAGCGCGGAGAGGCTAGCCAAAGTGACGAGGGTTTGTCTACGACGAGGGCTCATATTTTGTAGTGAAACTACATAGGAATTGTTGTCTCTGACTGTTTGTGCGGGGGCTGGTTGAGATTGCCGCACTGCACGCTTAGCCCAATGGTGGCAAGACACGAAGTGTCTGTGTTGTTTTTATGACGGAACCTAGGGTAAGCCCTATCCCTTTAAAAATTTAACAAAATTACATTATTGAAGTGCGCTGAAAGCCAATATTCCTGAGCGCCATCGACCACAAAGAAAAGGGTGAGACATGACACAACACAATCGTAAACGCGTGCAGGGTGCTGCTCACGCGCAATCCCACAAACTGCGGCTGAGCCCCGTTGCGTTTGCTGTAATGGCAGTGATGGCCTCTGGTACTGCAATCGCTCAAGAGCAGACCGTAACCGTTACCGGTATTCGTGCATCGATCGAGAACTCGATCAACGTCAAGAAGAACGAGAGCAATATCGTTGAGGCGATTTCCGCCGAAGACATTGGCAAGTTGCCCGACGCAAGCGTCGCAGAGTCGGTGTCACGGCTGCCTGGCGTAACCTCTCAGCGCAACAAGATCACGGGTAAGTCCTCGTCTGTCAGCGTGCGGGGCATGTCCCCTGACTTCAATGGGGGTCTGCTCAATGGCCGTGAACAGGCATCTACGGGCGACAGCCGTGGCGTGGAGTTCGACCAGTTTCCTGCAGAACTCCTGAATTCGGTTGTGATCTATAAAACACCAGATGCGTCGCTGCTGGGCCAGGGTCTCTCTTCGACCATCGACCTGCGCACCGTACGGCCCCTTGATTACGGTAAGCGCGCGATTGCCGCCAACTATCGTAAGCAGACCACGGGAATCGACTCCGGTGCGGGCGAAGGCGATGGCACGCGCAAGTCCTTCTCTTACGTAGACCAGTTCATGGACCGCAAGCTGGGCGTTGCCCTGGGGTTTGTGAAGTTCAAGGACACCGGCGCAGAGCAGCAGCGATTCAATTCCTGGGGCGGCTGGACTCCTGAGGTCTCCTATCAGGGACAAAATGTGAAGGTGCCCGGGGGTTTTGGATTCGATACGGAGAAGACCGCCTCTGACCGCGATGGTGCGATGGCCGTTGTCCAGTTCAAGCCCAGCAAAGATTTTGAGTCCACACTGGATTACTTTGCATCCGAGGGTAAGTTCGTCGTCTCCAAGAAGGGTCTTGAAGGGCCTACCGGCGGACTCTCTGCTGGCGAATACGACACGGGCGGTTCTCTGATCAACGCGACGATCTCCGGCGGTGTTGCCACCTCGGGGACGTTCACCAATTTCCGCGGCGTGGTTCGTAACCACGGTGAGGCCTACAACGACTCGTTGAAGTCTGTGGGCTGGGAGAACAAGTTCAAGATGGGCGAGTGGACCGGCACCATTGATCTCTCTCGCTCGAACGTCAAGCGCACAGGCGAGCGCTTTGAGACCACCGCGGGCCTGCCTGCCACGGTGAACAACCCGAACGACACCGTCAGCTTCTCTGGCTTTAACGGTTCGAACTTCGACCAGGTCAAGTACACACTGGGTCTTGACTACTCGGATCCCGCGCTCATGAAGCTGACGAACGTGCAGGGCTGGGGTGGTGGCGCGCAAGATGGCTACATTGCGGTGAACACCGTCGAGGACTCCATTAAGGGCTTCCGCGCCTCAGCGCGCCGCGATGTCGAGTACGGTGCGATCTCCGGTGTGGAGATTGGATTCAACATCTCCGACCGTGAGAAGTCCCGTGTTGTTGACGAGGGTGCCGTTCTGCTGCTGGGCAAGTCAGGCAAGGGCGCCTTTGCTGATGTGCCCAATCCAGGCAAAACCCAGGCGGGCGGCTCTGGCCTTAACGTGATCACCTGGGATCCCTCAGGTTCGCTGGGATCGGTCTACCAGTCAGCTGGTTGGACGCAGGCCGACATTCTGGCCAAGAACTGGGTCGTATCTGAGAAGGTCAGCACCACCTACTTCAAGGGTGACATTGACGGCAAGATGCT
>JBJOHF010000043.1:0-3738 GCA_046047855.1 Pseudomonadota bacterium
TCATCAAACGGGTTCATGCTCATCTTCACATTGGCAATGTCCACATCACTGCCATCCGACTTCACCCGTACCTTCACGTTGTAATCCACCACGCGCTTTACCGTGACTAAGACTTTCATGCAGCCGCCTGCCCCTTCTCTTGTGCTGTTTGAGGATGATTTTCACTTGCAGCCTGCCAGCTTGGCGGCCGCTTCTCAATGAAAGCCTGAACACCCTCAAGGGTATCGGGCTGCATCATGTTGCAGGCCATGGTGGAGCCAGCCATGACATAGGCTTCTTCGATGCCCACCTCGAGCTGACGATAGAAGAGCTGCTTACCCATGCGAACCGCGGCCTCGGGTTTGGCGAGAATCTTCTCGGCCAGACCCACAGCCGCATCGGTCAGCGCCTCAGCCGGTACCACCTGATTGATGAGACCGCGCTCACGTGCGTCCTCAGCAGAGAGGAAGTCGCCGGTCAGCAAGAGCTCCAGTGCCTGCTTGCGCGATAGGTTGCGCGAGAGTGGCACGCTGGGCGTGGCACAGAACAGACCCAGGTTAATGCCCGACACTGCAAACCGCGCCTTCTCACTGGCCACGGCAAGATCGCACATCGCCACCAGCTGGCAGCCTGCTGCAGTCGCCACCCCCTGGACCTCGGCAATCACGGGCTGAGGCATCTGTTGAATGGTCATCATGACCTCGGTGCACTGGGCAAAGAGCCGCTGGTAGTAGTCCTCGGAGGGACTCGCGCGCATCTCCCGCAGGTCATGGCCTGCGCAGAAGGCTCTGCCCTGGGCGGCGAGCACCACAACGCGCGCGCTTGAGTCTGCCGCTATGGTCTTTAAGGCTGCGCCGAGGTCCGCGAGCATCGCCTCCGAGAGGGCGTTAAAGGCATCGGGCCGGTTGAGGGTGAGCCGGATGAGCCCGGGTTGAATGGTTTCTTGAATGACATTAGACATCGATCGCCTCCGCAGATCCTGCGCGTTTGCGCAGCTCAAATTTCTGAATTTTTCCGGTCGAGGTCTTGGGTAGCTCCCCAAAGACCACCGAGCGCGGCACCTTAAAGCCCGCCAGATGCTGCTTACAGAACGCCACAATCTCTTGCGGCGTTGGGGTGGCTCCAGGCTTGAGCTCGATAAACGCGCAGGGCGTCTCTCCCCACTTGGGATCGGGCTTGGCCACAACCGCAGCCGCCATTACCGCGGGATGCCGGTAGAGAATGTCCTCCACCTCGATGGATGAGATGTTCTCGCCGCCCGAAATGATGATGTCTTTGCTTCGATCCTTGATCTTCACATAGCCATCGTCATAGAGGACGGCGAGGTCACCCGAGTGGAACCAGCCGCCGGCAAAGGCAGCCTCGGTGGCCTTCTCGTTCTTGAGGTAGCCCTTCATGGCAATGTTGCCTCGGAACATGATCTCACCCATGGTCTCGCCGTCTGCGGGGACTGGGGTGAGGGTCTCTGGATCGAGCACCGTTACGGCCTCTTGCAGGTGATAGCGCACACCTTGCCGCGCATTGAGTCGCGCGCGATCTGAAATAGAGAGCGCGTCCCAGGCCTCGTGCTTCACACAGACCGAAGCCGGACCATAGACCTCGGTCAGGCCATAGACGTGAGTGATCTCAAAACCCATCTGCTCCATGCCCTCAATCATGGCCGCGGGGGGGGCCGCGCCCGCCACCATGGCCTTTACACCAGCAGGCACACCCGCTTTGAGTTCCGCAGGCGCGTTGATGAGCAGGTTATGCACGATGGGGGCTGCGCAGTAATGGGTCACCCCATGCGCCTTGATGAGGGAGAAGATGGCGGCCGCATCCACCTTGCGCAGGCAGACATTCACGCCCGCCCGCGCAGCAATGGTCCAAGGAAAGCACCAGCCATTGCAGTGGAACATCGGCAGCGTCCAGAGATAGACCGGATGCTTGGGCATATCCCATTCAAGAATATTGGAGATGGCATTGGTCGCGGCGCCCCTATGGCTATACACCACCCCCTTCGGGTCGCCTGTGGTGCCCGAGGTGTAGTTCAAGCAGATGCTCTGCCACTCGTCATCGGGCAGCTGCACCGGGAATGCCGCATCACCGCCCTCGAGCAATTCCTCATAGGTGATTTCGCCCAATCGCTCGCCGGGTGGGTTGAACTCTGCATCGAGCGCATCAATCACCACGGGGCTACGGCCGTGATCACGCTTCAGGATGGCCAGGGCCTCCTTCATCACGGGTGAGAACTCGAGGTCGGTCACCACGACCTTGGCCTCGCCGTGATTCAGCATGAATGCAATAGCCGATGCATCAAGCCGAGTGTTTAGGCTATTGAGTACGGCGCCCACCATAGGTACACCAAAGTGGGCCTCCACCATGGGCGGCGTGTTGGGGAGCATGACTGCAACCGTGTCACCAAGGCCAATGCCCTTGCGGTGCAGGGCTGAGGCCAGCTGACGTGCCCGGGAGAAGGTCTGGGCCCAGGTCTGGCGCAACGCACCATGTACGATCGCCAGCTTGTTGGGATAGACCTGCGCCGCACGTTCGATGAATGAGATGGGCGAGTAGGCCACATGATTGGCCGGGTTGCGACCCAAGCCTTTGACGTACATGTGGTCAGCGGGAAGCTGGCCATGGGTGGGGGGCAGCGTAGTCACTGAGTCTCCTGTTATTTCTGTTCTAGTCAAACTCTACACCGGTCCACCATTTGCGACTGCACAATAGAGGGATGAACGCGCTCGAATCCCAGATCTTCTACCCCGACCTGCCCATTCCACCCGGGGGCAGCCTCACGCCCATTGCAGACCGCATTTTCTGGCTGCGCATGCCCCTGCCATTCGCACTGGACCATATCAACCTCTGGCTCATCGACGATGAGCTTGACGGGCAGCGCGGCTGGACCGTGGTCGATACCGGCGTGGCGACCCCAGAGGTGCGCACACTCTGGCGTGAGATCCGAGACCAGCACTTTCACCATCGGCCTATCCTGCGCGTGATCTGCACCCACATGCACCCCGACCACCTGGGACTGGCGAGCTGGCTCTGTCACGGCATGCCCGGCGAGGAGCAGCCCAATGAGCGCGGCGCGTGGCAGGCGCCACTCTGGATGACCCTCGGCGAATACAAGACAGGTCGCATGTTTGCTTCGAAGGCCCTCTCCGAGGAGACAGAGCAGAGCTTCGACGGGGCAGCGGGCAGCATGGTGCACTTCTTCAAGGAACATGGCGCGCAGTCGGCTGAGGATGAGGCCAAGGCGCTCAAGCGCAAGAGCCATTTCAGCAGCCTGGTGCCGCATGTGCCCAGCCGCTATCACCGCATGATGGGCGGGCAACGGTTTCAGATGGCCGATGCGCTCTGGGAGGTCATTCCGGGCTACGGCCACTCCCCCGAGCATGCCGCGCTCTGGTGCGAGGAGCTCAACCTGCTGATCTCTGGAGACATGGTGCTGCCGCGCATCTCCACCAACATGTCGGTCTGGGCCCACGAGCCCGACGGAGATCCCTTGGGGCTCTACCTAGAATCGCTCCACTGGTACGAGGGCCTGCCTGAGAACACTCTGGTGCTGCCCTCGCACGGAAAGCCCTTTGGTGGGCCATTTATGCCGGCGATTGGAGGCGGCCTTCACACAAGGCTCAAACAGCTGCACGATCACCATGCCGAGCGACTCGAGACGGCGCTCAAGGCCTGCGTGGAACCCAAAACCTGTGCGGACATGGTGCCCGTCATCTTCCCCCGAGCGCTGGATGCGCATCAGTACAGCTTTGCCATGGGAGA
>JBJOHF010000044.1:0-46552 GCA_046047855.1 Pseudomonadota bacterium
TGCTCCTCCAGAACGCCCAGCGTGAGGGCCGCGAGCATCGCCAGTGCCCGATCGAGCGTCGCATCCACCCCAACTGAACTTAAGAGCACCACGTCAACACCCTCAAAATGCAGATCTGCAACCCCTTGATGGTGTTGCGTGCGTCCTGAGACCCTTACGACCCCCTTTACATCAAGCGCTCGGAGGTAGACCAGACAGGGAGTGCCGTTCGCATCAGCAGACAAAACGATTCCATCGGCTGCATCGCCAAACAACACGGCCGCGGCCATACCGCTCAGTTGTGCATGACCGTTCTCAACCGAGACCCTCAGCGCAGGCGCACGCGCATCCAGCAGTCGATCGAGCGAGAGTGTCAACACTTGCTCGCCTGATGCAATCGCCTCTGTCAGTAGCCCATTCGACTCCAGGAGTGCAGCTGCTAACGCATGCTCAAAGAGCGGAACGGGCGCTAATGAACGACCTTGGGCCTGAAGCACGACGCTTAGATCGGTGAGTCCAAGCCCACTGCCCCCGCTTTGCTCGGAGAGCAAGAGCGCAGGAAGTCCTGCCTCGCAGAGCTTTGCCCACAAGGCACGATCAAATGAGTCACCACTGCGATCCCATTCGGCCTGGTAGGCATCTGTGCAATGGTCACCAAAAATGGACTCCGCCATCTCACGAATGGCGCGCTGATCCTCTGAGTAATGAAAATCCACGCTTAGGCTCCTGCTGCAGAGGTGGGAGAAAAATAGGGAAACACCATGGGCCCTTGAGTCGTTTCTACCGTCTCAAACTGCACCTGAACAGGCGTGCCAATCGGATGTTTCTGAGGATCAAACCCTTTGAGCCCTGCGATGAGCCGAGTCCCCTCCTCGAGTTCAATCAGGCCGATCGGGTTGGGGTATGCAAACGGGGGAACCTCGGGGTAATGCATAACCACATAGGAATACAGCGTGCCTCGTCCGCTGGCCTGAAGGCTGTCCCATTCCAATGAGTGGCACTCGGGACAGGCAGGCCCTGGCGGATGGCGAAGGGTATTGCACTGCTTACAACGCTGCACAAGGAGGCGACCCTGCGCTGCGCCATCCCAGAAGAATCGGGTGTCGTCACTGATGCCCGGCGCAGGGACCTTCGGCAGCTGAACACCCGCCCCAGATGCATCTGATGCTTTGGGCGGCGGGGAGGCCGGCTTGAACTTAAAGACTCGAAAAAGCAGTTGCCCCACGCGCTCATCACGTGACTCATCGGGCGCACCCACGACCGTCTCGACAAAGTAAGTCATGATCAGGGTCACAAAAAAGCCAACACCCAATGCGGTGGTTTTTTCAGGACCGATGTCCTGGAGATCTGTGACGTAATAGACCTGCTCGCCTGGGGACAAGTAGCGATCGAAGGTGAGTTCGGAGTTCACCGCGACCACAGAGCCATAGCCCTGGGCCTCCATCATCTTCAGAACCTCATACGGGTTCTCATCGGTGGAACCTGGTGCGTAGTGATTGAGCACCGGGCCCTCCATGCACCAGACCTGAAGCATGGCTGGTGGCACAACCGGCCGACCAAACCTCGCTTGCGCCAGATCAGGCTGTGAATACACCGGGTTTTGCACCCCCATGAGTTCCGACCACTGTCTTGCCATTGGCTGGTTTACAGGGTCCCATGCTCTTACCCGACCGTAGCGTTTACCGATCAAGGCCCTGGCCTGTCGGAGCCAATCCGGCATTGCCTCTTCTGACATACATTCCTCTCGAGATTAGGGTTTGGGGGTGTTGAGTGCCGTGAGAAATGCGGGCCACTCACCCCCACCATGCAGCAATAAGTTCGTACCGGACCAATACCCCGCGGCATCGGAGGCTGCAAACAAACAAGCCTGTGCGACGTCCTCAGGACGTCCCATACGTCCCATCGGAATCGTTGACTCCACGGCCTCGACCCCTTGACGGTCCCCGTAATGCAGTTCGGCCTGCTCGGTCTCGATCAGACCTGGGCTCACACATACGACCCGAGCGCGGTTTCCCCACTCCACTGCCAGCGACTGTGCCAGGTGCACGACGCCTGCCTTGGCTGCGCCATAGACAGCTGTGCCCGGCGACGGGCGACAGGCTGCAACACTGCCAATCAGAATGAGGACGCCTTGAGACGCAGTGCTCAAAAAGGCTCGGTAGGCGGCTTGCGCAACGAGCATGGGTGAGAGCAGGTTCAGCTTCAAGACGCCCTCAATGAACCGAGGCGAGGCCTGGTCGTGATAAGCAAAAGGGCTTCCGCCAGCGTTATGAACCACCACATCCACCCCCCCCAGGGACGCCATGGTCTGGGCAAACAGCTGCTCAATGGATTCAGCGTCTCGGACGTCACTGATGAAGTGCGTTACACCGAGGTTTGTGAGCTCAGCCTGCTGCTCCTCAGAGAGCTTTCTGCTGGTGGTTACGACCTGATCCCCAGAAGCGACAAAGCGACGAACAATCTCGAGTCCGATCCCCTTGGTGCCCCCTGTGATCAGCACGCGCCTTGCGTGAGCACTTGTCTTGGTCATGCCTTGGACTCTAGAGGGAGACCCTGATTGTGGTCTTACCCCAAAAGGACGATACCCCCAAAACCAACCCATGGGTTAATGCGCCCGAGGTACTTCCCCATCCAAGTGAAAGGTTCCCTTCATGTCTCTTGAATTCATGCTGAGTCAGCAATGGTCCGCGTTCTGGCAGAACCCAAACCCCAGCGCCGACCTTAGACAAGACCGCCTCACCCGCGCCATTGCGGCTCTCGTGGAGCACCGCGAGGCACTTGTCAACGCCATGCACGAGGATTTTGGAAATCGCCACAAGGCCTATTCCACCATGAACGATCTCCTCGGCAGTCTAGCCCCCCTCAAGTACGCAAGAGAGCATCTCAAGGACTGGATGCAGCCAGAGGCGAGAGAGGTCTTTCCGCCCTACAACCAGATGGGCGCTCAGGCCTGGATCCAGTTCCAGCCCAAAGGTCCAGTGGGCATCATCGGCACGTGGAACGCACCCATCTTTACGCTCTTTGCTCCGATGGCATCAGCCCTTGCGGCAGGCAATCCCATCCTGCTCAAGCCATCAGAAGTGACGCCCAGAACAGCCGAGGCCATCCAAAAGGCCGTGCAGTCACAGTTTCAACCCCAGGAGGTGAACTGCATTCTAGGGGGCGCAGAAGTGGCGCAATCACTTGCGGAGAGCAAACTTGGTCACCTGATCTTTACCGGCAGTGGTCAGGTTGGAAAGCTCATTATGCAAGCCGCAAGCCGCAACCTCACGCCGGTCACGCTGGAGTTGGGGGGCAAGTCGCCAACAGTCATTGGTCGCTCAGCGGACCTGGCCGATGCTGCCCGTAAGATTGCCATTGCAAAGCTTACCAACGCCGGGCAGCTCTGCGTAAACCCCGATGTCTGTTATGTGGCAGCCGACCAACTCGAGGCCTTTGTCTCAGCCATGCAGGCCACGGTCCAACAACTCGCACCCTCGACCTTGGGCAATACCAGCCTCACCTCGGTTGTAAACGCGCGCCATCATCAACGACTGCAAGGCCTTGTGGAAGATGCCCGCGCACATGGCGTTCGCATTGAAGTGCTCTCTGAACAGGGTGACCCCTCCGGCACGGATCGGCGCATGCCCATCACCCTCTTGATCGGCGCTGCGGCGAACACCAAGGCCATGCACGAGGAGCTCTTCGGTCCGCTCCTTGTGATCCAGCCTTACACCGACATACAGGCGGTCATCGCAGACATTCAATCTCGTGACTGCCCCCTTGCACTGTATTACTTCGGTAGCGATGCGTCGGAGCAAGACCATCTCCTTCGCCAGACCCTCTCAGGGGGGGTATCCGTGAACGATGCCATGATGCACGCAGCGATGCTCTCGGCTCCATTTGGTGGCGTAGGTGCATCCGGAATGGGGCATTACCAAGGTCGGGAGGGATTCCTCGCGCTCAGCCATACCCGCACCGTATTCGTTGCGGGTCCGGTTGACCCGCGAGCCGACTGGGGCGTACTCCCTCCCTACCCAGACTGGCTTGAACCTGCGATGGCAGGTCAGGTCACAGATCAGCCCGCAGGTGCCTGAGTTACGGGCGGCCCATAATGGACTGCCCGTTATCGACGCGCATCTCAATACCCTGAACGGATTTGGCCTCGTCGCTGGCGAGGAACAGGATGGCAGCCACCACATCCTCAGGTGGACAAAAGCGATTCATGGGATCGCGCTCTGTGCTGATGAGCTCTGGCTTTACACCCGGAGGCAGACTCGCAAACAGCATGGGGGTCAGAATCCCGTCGGGATGCACAGAGTTGCACCGCACGCGGTTTCGCGTCTTGCGACAATGCACTGCGATGCTCTTGGTCAGCGCTGCGACTGCGCCTTTTGATGCGCAGTAGGCAGCATGGCTATCAATGCCCATGATGCTGGCAATGGAAGCAATATTCACAATTGCGCCACCTCCTGATTGTGCAATCAGGGGCAGACACGTCTGACAACCGAGAAAAACACTCTGCACATTGACTGCGAGTGTCTTCTGAAAGTCAGCCAGTGAGGCACTCTCGATGGTTCCCTCAAGCAAAATGCCCGCGTTGTTCACGAGCACATCGATTCGTCCGGTCTGATCAAGGCAGTGCGCGGCAATTCGCCTCCAATCCTCCGGCTGACTGACATCAGCCGCAATCAGCTCGACCTCTGAATCGTCGCGGCCTTGTCGATCGACGCCAATCACGACAGCGCCCTCGGCCTTGAATCGCAGTGCAGCGGCATATCCAAGTCCGCCAGCAGCCCCTGTGACCACGACAGTCTTCCCATGAAAACGATTCAATCAATCTTCCTTTCAAACATGGATGCGAGGGCGCGACCTGCACGACGCCCAGAGAAGACACAGTCTGCGAGAGAGAGCCCGCTGACATACCGGTGCGAGGCCACACCCACTGCTGCGCGACCTGCGGCGAAAAGACCGGGCACCCTGGTTCCGTCGGCCCGCAGCGCAGCACCGCTCTTCTCGTCTACCCGAATACCCCCCAGCGTCAATGCACCAAGCGGAAACAGAGGATTCGAGACCCCAATATCGACAGCAAAAAAACGAGGACCCTCAATGCGTGCACGGGAGTGCTCCGACTTGCCAACAGGATCGGGGCGCATGCCGCGCGCACTCTCATTATTTTGGGCAACGGTCTCTTCGAGGGCTGCTTCCGAAATGCCAATTTTTCGGGCCAATTCAGCGATGGAACGCGCTGATTTCGCCTGAAGGAAAAGCAGGGCGAATGCAGGTGCCCACTGAAACCACCAGAGGCGGCCAAACAGGATCTGATGCAGGGCTGCGCGGCGAATTCGGCTGTCGATGATGAGCCAAGCGCGTCCGGCATTTTCTTCGCAGATTGCATAACCGAGTCGCGCACCATAGGTCTCTTCATTGCAGATGCGCTCACCCTGCATATTGACTGCGAGCCCTCCGACTAGCGCGGCGGGCGGATTGATAAAACGCCATGCCGTTGCTCGGTCCATATGGTCCAGCGCTGCTCCCGCACTCGCGGCCATACGATGGCCATCACCGAAACAGCCTGAGGAACCAATTCTGAAGTTTGTGGCGTACTTGGGCGCGTGATCTCGAACCATCTCGCGGTTAAAGATAAAGCCCCCAGTGGACAAAACCACGCCCCTGCGGGCGCGAATCTCGACAGGCTCAGCGTGTCGCTGCTCAATCGCCTCTGCTTGCCTTCTCAGCTTGGAGGCCAAACGCGGGCGCGTATTGTTCACTGCCTCACAGCGGGTAGCGAGCCGCGCATGCTCCAATGCTTGCGCAGACCCAGTTGGAATTTGATGTGCATGCACGCCGATCACGGCGCCCGAATCCGCTTGAATGAGCCCGGCCATGCGGGTCTGCGTATAAATGCGTGCACCCCTCTGTATGCAGGCCTGTCTCAAGGCCGCGTAAAGCACGACGCCGCCATGTCCGCGGCCGACCGTTCTGTGCCCACGGGGCGCGGCAGGGCTATCGCCCCGGCACTCTGGGACCAGCTCGTTGCCTGAGAAGTAGAGGTAGTAACCATCGGAGGGATAGGAGGTCTTTCCGCCGGGGGGCACTTCATGTGAATAAGGTGCGCCCAGTGACTCAAGCCATTCGAGATTGGAGACACTCTCCAGACAGAACTGGCGCAATGTTTCATCCGAGACCACACCACCGACCTCATGGCGCAGGTATTCGAACATGGCTTCGGGAGAGTCGGTATAGCCTGCAGTCTTTTGGTGACGTGTCCCACCGCCTGCATAGACAACGCCGCCACTCTTCTGGCTCGCGCCCCCTCCCGAGAATCGATCGAGGATGGCGACAGAGAGTCCAGCGTCTAGCGCCTCAATCGCGGCCGATGCGCCAGCCACCCCCCAGCCCACAACCACAACATCCACCGCCTCCAGCGGACGAGGGGTCATACTGGGTTAGACCTGCTGGCTCAGATGATCGGCGGCAATCATGCCGAACGTCATGGCTGGGCCCAGCGTAGACCCCGCCCCGGGATAACTGGTGCCCATGACCGAAGAGGAGCAGTTGCCAATGGCATACAGGCCCCGGATCGGCTGCCCGGACTGGTTAATGACCTGTGCATGAGCATTGGTCAGTAGCCCTCCTTTGGTCCCAATGTCGCCGCCATCGAGGCGCATGGCGTAGAAGGGGCCCTTCTGTATAGGGGCCAGACAGGGATTGGGCTTGACGTTGACATCGCCGTAATAGCGGTCGTAGACATTGCCGCCGCGGTCGAAGTCCAAATCTTTTCCGGTTTGGGCAAACCTGTTCATGCGATCGACGGTCTCTCGGAGTCCCGCAGGATCGACTCCAATTTTTCCTGCAAGTGCATCGAGCGAATCCGCCGTCCAGAGCACCTGGTCCCACCATTCCTGGGGAATACGACGGTCGGGCATGATCTGCCCCGGCATGATCGGCCCCATTGCGTAATGGAATCGAAAATGGGCATCGAAAATCACCCAGGCCGGGAGGGTTTTTCCCGTCCGCTGATGGTCGTCGTACATGGCCTTGCCAAACTCTAGATACGGCTCCGCCTCATTTGCAAATCGACGACCCAGACCATTCACCACGATTGCGCCAGGGAATGCACGTTCTGCAAAGACGCCCCTCTGACTGGTCTCCTTTGGAACGCCGATCGTTGGACACCACCAGGCCCAGTCCATGAGAGCAGTCCGCGCACCCAGTGCCTGAGCCGCCACAAGACTATCGCCCGTGTTCTGCCCTGCCGGTGTTGCGCTCCACCTGACCGCGGTCGGCGCAGGCAGGTACTGTTCACGAAGACTCTGATTCTGCTCGAAGCCACCAGAGGCCAAGATGACGCCCTTCCTGGCCCGAATCCGACGGAGCACGCCATTCTGGGTGATCTCCACACCCACCGCGCTCCCACCCTCTTCAATGATGCGCTCCAAGGGAGATGAGAGCCAAAGCGGGATGTCACGGTCCATCATGGATCGTCGTAAGCCAGCGACCAATGCGCTACCGAGTGCAGCATAGCGATCACGTCTCAGCCCGGTCTTCTTACGCCAAGCCTTGTCCATTCGAAACTTCAGCATGGCCCACACGACCATGAACCGCCATCCAAATGATTTCGACATCGCTTTGTGGGCCTGACGTGCAGTCCACGCAATCTTGCCCATCAGCAAGGTGGTGGGAGACGGTGGGCGAAGTCGCTTGAGTTCATCGCCCAAAACGCTTGCATCAAAGAGCTCTGGGTCGAGGGTTCGGCCCCCAGACAGTGCACCGGGAAGCGAAGGGTAGTAGTCGGGGTACTGCGCCGCAACGGCGTATTTGACACGGGTTTTTTCGTCGAGATAGTCAGCCATGCGGGAGGCCGCATCGAGATAAGCAGCAATACGCTCGGCCTCAACCGAGTCACCAACGGAGGCCTCGACATACGCCTTTGCGGCCTCGGGAGAGTCTTTTAAGCCCGCACGCTTCGCATGTCTGTTGTTGGGAATCCAAATGCCACCACCCGAGATCGCAGAGGTGCCACCATAGACATCGGCCTTCTCAACCAACACCACCGACAGACCCAAGTCGTGGGCGCGAAGGGCGGCGAGCATGCCCCCCGCTCCCGACCCGACGACCACCACGTCAAACTCGGCGTCTCCCGCCTGAGGCGCGACAGTCATCAGACGAAAGGATCGGGATTGGGCAGACCCAAGAAGACCGTACCCGCAACCCGCGCATGGGCCATGTAGTTATTGGCGATATGCCCGCGCGCCTGATGAATGTCTCGGAAGATACGCCCGATAGGGCTCTTGCTGTACATGCCTTGGGCACCCATACAGCGCATGAGTGCGCTCACATGCTCCGCGCAGTTGGCTGGCACGGAGGAGGAGTGATAGCGATAGAGCAGGCGCTTCTCAACCGGCGGCAACTCACCGCGTTCTGCGTAATCCATCATTTCTGAGTAGTCACGCTCCAGGACGAGCTCCATGGCGTCGACGGCGCACATGGCCTCGACAATGGCCTGCTGTGCTTGCGGGTCCTCTGCAGTCTTGCTTCCGTGATTTCCAACGTGCTGGCTCGCATATCGAACGAACTCGTTAATGGCCCCGCGCAGACCCCCAATACATGCCGTGGAAACGGCGCGCACGAAGACAGAGGCAAAGCTCAGGTTGTAGATGGGGTTGGTGTTGGCTTTTCGGCCTGGCGTGTCATCGACACTGGTGCTGTTGGTACGCTGCACGCGATGTGCGGGCACGAAGCAACCCTTCACCTCGAGGTCATGACTGCCACTGCCGCGAATGCCCAAGGTATCCCAGTTCTTATGGATGATCACCTCAGAGCGGGGAATGAGGAAAGTGCCATGCTCAGGCGGGCGACCATCGGACTCAGGCACAATGCCGCCCAGCAAAAACCAGCTGGAATGCTCACAGCAGCTCGAGAAACCCCAGCGGCCACTGACTTGGTAACCCCCCTCAACGGGTGTGACCTTGGCCGTGGGCATGTAAGTGGAGGCGACCAGTGTGTTCACGTCCTCTCCCCAGATTTCTTCTTGCGTCTTCATGGGGTAGCGGGCGAGCTGCCAAGGATGTACGCCCATGACGCCGTATATCCAAGCAGTGGACATGCAGTACTCGGCGATCACTGCCTGAACCTTATAGAAGGTGCGGGGATCCATCTCAAACCCTCCCCAACGCGCAGGCTGCAGAATCTTAAAAAGGCCGGCAGCCTTCATCTCGGCGATGGTCTCGTCAGGAATACGCATATCCTGGTCGGCCTGATAAGCACGCTCCGCGAGACGAGGGCCCAACTCACGGGCTGCGGATATCAATTGCGCTTCGATTTTTAACTGGTCTGGTGCACGGTCCATGGTGACGCTCCTTTGGGTAGGAATACGTGCAGGGTATGAACACAGTTCGGCCCCAACATCACACAAACAGACTAGCAACCGACTGTCTATCCGGACGATGTCAGGTGAAATCACCCGGGAGACCCTCTCCAAGCCATGGTCATTCAGCATTCACTCCTTGATCCCAAGGCCCTTCGATGGGCACTCTTCGCGCTGTTCTGCGGGTATGCCATTACCTTCTCGGGAAGACAGCTCATGGCCATTGCAGTTGAGCCCATGCGGCTGGATTTCAGCCTTTCTGACACTCAGATGGGATTGGTCAATGGACCGCTGTTTGCCCTGGCCTTTGCGCTGACCGCCCTGCCCATGGGTCAGTTGGCCAGCCAGGTGAATCGGCGGCTCTTCATTGCCCTTGGGCTATTGACTTGGGCACTGACGGCCATGGGAATTGCGCTTGCCCAGGGTTTGTGGGTGCTGCTGATCGCTCGCCTGCTCCACGCCATCTTGGAGGCGGGGCTCACACCTGCATCCATGTCATTGGTGACGGAGATTGCACCCCCCGATCGGCAGGCGGGGTCGATGGGCATCCTGACCTCCGCCCCCACCCTCTCCGCAGTAGCCAGTCTTGCATTGGGTGGAATCCTGATCGGCAGCCTGGGCTGGAGACCGGTCTTTTGGGGTGTCGCCGCTTTGGCCCTCATAAGTGCAGGGATTTGCTGGGTCGTTCTGCGTGACGGTCACCATGAGACGTATCCCAGGCTGCTTCAAGTCATTCAAAGCAGTGCGCGATCCACAAGGGCCATCTTCTCGAACCGAGCATTTCGCTGGCTCGCTCTCGCCGCTGGCCTCAATACGCTCGGCGGATACTCTGTAGCGATGTGGAACGCGTCCTTTCTGGTGCGAACCCATGGCTTTTCCTTGGCCGACGCAGGCCTCATCTCGGGGTTGGGATTTGGTTTGCCCTCTGCCCTGGGCATGTTGGTTGGTGCCTCCCTCTCCGATCGATTTCGAAGTCGCTCCCCCGGTTGGAGCTTCGGTGTCTCGTGTTGGGGCATTGGGCTCGGATTCATTTCAGCGATTGCATACTTTCTCTGGCCCGCCAACCTCGGGCCCGAATGGCTCGGACGTACCCTACCTTTGGGCCTGATCTTTGGCTCGCTATCCGCTTTTTTCTCAGTCTGGTGGGCTGCTGAAACGTACAGTACCGCTGCTCAACTGGGCACCAAGGACGGTCGCGCACTCTCTCTGGCAGCGCTCTCATCCATGAGTACCCTGATTGGTATTGGCATTGGTCCCATTCTGGTGGGCGCCATCAGCGACGCACTTGTGCGAGCAGGCATGACCCACACCCTGGGGCCCGCGCTGGCTGTCAGCGCACTGGCCCCGCTAGGCTCCATCCTGGCCTTTCTCAAACTCAAACCCTTAAACAGCAGGAGCGCTCTATGAATCGCCTCTTTGAACCCGCCCAACTCGGCTCGCTCGCGCTTAAGAACCGGCTCGTCATGGCACCGATGGGATCGAATTACGCCGAGGCAGATGGCACCTGTGGTGAACGCATTCAAGCCTACTACGAGGCCCGCGCCAAAGGCGGTGCAGCCCTGCTCACCATGGGCGTCGTATCGGTAGCCTTTCCAGCGGGAACAGCTGAGCCTTTTCAGGTGGGTTTATCGGACGACAAATTCATACCAGGGCTCACGCGTCTCACGCACCGCGTTCATCAACACGGCGCAAAGATTGCCGTTCAGCTTCAACACGCGGGCAAGACCTCGGTGCGAGACCTCGCCGAAGGTCGACCACTCTGGGTGCCCTCCATTCCGCCTCGCGTCTCCAGCAACATGATGGAGCGGCTCACCAAGGAGGAGCTCTCGGCATTTATCTCCCAAGCCGGCAAAGGGCGTCCTCAGATTCAGGTCATGACGCGCGAGGACATTGAGACCGCCATTCAATGGTTCGCAGATGCAGCCTCGCGGGCCCAAGCGGCTGGCTTTGATGGCATTGAGATTCACGGGGCTCATACCTATCTCATCGCCGGATTCCTATCGGGCTACACGAATACGCGGGACGATGAATATGGAGGGTCGCTCGAGAATCGCGCCCGGTTCATGCGAGAGGTCATTGAGGCAGTCAAGCGTCGCGTCGGGCCTGAGATGCCCGTCTGGATTCGGCTGGATGCACAAGAACTCGGTATGAAGGGCGGCATCACGCTGCAAGACGCCATTGCAGCAGCAAAGATCGCCAAGGACTCTGGTGCCGCAGCGGTCAGCGTTTCAGCTTACGACAATCTGACCCGAGGGTCTGCATTTACCGAAGCTCCATTGGTTCAGCGGCCCGCGGGCTTTCTCGAATGGGCCAGCGCAATTCGAGCAGGGTCCGGGCTTGCGGTCATCGCTGCTGGGCGTCTTGACGCACAGGCCAGTGAGCGCGCCATTCAGAATGGCGATGCCGACTTTATTGCCCTTGCGCGCAAGCTGTTGGCTGATCCCGAACTTCCCAACAAATGGAAGGCGGGTCAGGTACAGGCCGTGCGTCCCTGCATCTACTGCTACACCTGTGTCTCCCAGATCTTTGTGAACGAACGCGTGAAATGCGCCGTGCAGCCCACCACAGGACAAGAGCATGTTCTTGCCCATCGCCCCATGCCTAGCCGCACCAAGCGTGTCGTGGTGGTGGGTGGGGGCCCAGCGGGGATGGAGGCTGCGCGTGTGGCCGCAGAGCGCGGTCACTCTGTCACGCTGCTTGAGCGAGGCCATGCCCTGGGCGGAAGCCTGAGGCTCGCAAGCCTCGCCTACCCAGAGAACAACGCATTACTTGAGAATCTGACCCATGCCATGCATCACCCCCTCATTGAGGTTCGCCTCAAGCAGTCGATCCATGCAGATCTCATCCTGGGCTTGAAGCCCGATCAGGTCTTTCTCGCAACCGGTGCCAGCTATGCAGACGACCCCGATTTTAGCGGCCTGAAAGGGACCCGACTCTGGAATGGCTCGGGACTTCGAGCCTTGCTCGAGGGAAACCTCAGCCAAATGCCCAGACACCTCAACCCAGTGATTCGATATGGAGCATGGGCAGCCGCTCATATGGGACTCCTCAATCAAGTCCCTCAGCTTCGACGGGCCGCCTCCATCTATCTTCCTTTCGGGCAGGATGTTGCGATCCTCGGCGGAGGCCTCGTTGGCCTCGAGTTGGCAGAACTCTTGGTTGAATACGGACGCAAAGTCACCGTTCTCGAGACCGGTCCTTCATTGGGTCGGGAGCTCTCAATCGTCCGGCGTTGGCGTGTGATCGAGGGGCTGGAGGATCATGGCGCCATGCTCATGACGCGGGCCATTGTGAGCGTCGATGTCTCCGGCGCCCTGCAGGTCACGACCCACACGAAAGATCCAGAGACCCAAGCACTGACCGAACACCACAGCCTGCTGAATCCCTCTGACCTCGTGATCGCGAACGCCACACAAGACGGCGAGGCGCGAGACCCACTGGGAGCACTCAAACAGGCGCTCGACACCGCCCGAGTCTCATGGACCAGCCTGGGAGATTACCGCACGCTGGGCTACATTGAGGGCGCACTTCGATCGGGCTTCGAGGCCGCGATGACGCTCTAGGGGTCTACTGGAACCCGGCCTTCAATGCCGATTTAATTGGCTTGCCGGAGGGCGTTCGCTCGACCGGCTGCTGGGTGATTTGCCAGCGCTCTGGCACTTTGTAATGAGCGATCCGCTCGGTGAGTGCGGCGTGCAGATCTTGTGGCTGAATGCTGGAGTGTTCATCGACCACGACGACTGCCGCAACGACCTCTCCCTTATTCGGGTCCGGAAGCGGCATGACCACGGCATCCCGAATGCCCGGGAGCAAAAGGAGCGCAGCCTCCACCTCCGCACAACTCACCTTCTCTCCACCCCGATTTACGATGTCCTTCACGCGATCCACGATGTGCAGGTACCCGTCGGAATCCACAAAACCGACGTCCCCGGTGACGTACCAATGATCCTCGAGCGGAACGGGTGCTCCGGAATCGGGATCCCAATAGCCCACCATGTTCGCCACGGAACGGATCTCGATCTCTCCCGTTGCGCCTGCGGGCAGCAGGTGCCCATCCGAGTCGCGCAATCGAATCTCCGCCAATGGACTCAAATAACCAGAGGCCTGAGGCCTTGAAAGAAAGGGCTGACCGGAGGTTTGTGCACCCAAGCCATTGGTCTCAGTGGCGCCGTAGCCGATGCCCATCATGCCCATCGGGAGCAGCCCTCTCATCTCGTCAATAAGGGCGGCAGGCGCTGCAGCACCCCCCAGCCCCAGCGCGGCCAGGCTTCGCCTGTCCGCCGACCGAAAGGCTTCAGACTGGAGAAGCTCCCGCATCATGGCCGGCGACCCGTTGATCTGGGTGACGCGTTTGGTTTCCATCAACGACACGATCTCACCAATGTCCCATTTCCAAGCCAACACCAGCTTGCGCAGGCTCGCAAGGCCAAATAGGAACAGGGCATGAAAGCCGCTGACATGAAAAAATGGAACTGCAACGAGCGCTGCAGGCGCAAAGCCAGAGCTCATGATGGCCTTCACCTGCTCGGGCGATGTCATGCCAGAGACCGCGGCATTCAATTGAATATTGATCAATGACTGCACCACAGCTTCGTGGGAAGAGAGCGCTGCTTTGGGCTTACTGGTGGTGCCACTGGTGAAGAGCAGCACCGCAGGGTCAGCAGGGGAAATCTCGACTGCACCCCAGACTCGCTTCTCTTGGAAGATCTCATCGTAAGAGACCACACTTGCACTGCCAAGGCTGCACTCAGGCTCACGCCCGACCACCTGAGAAACAACCACCAGCTGCGCGCCAAGTGCGGCAGCGCCAGAGGATATAAGCCCAGCTCGGGGATGGTCTGCAAAAACAAAACGCGGCTTGACGACCTGCAGGCCATGCTCAAGCTCCTCACGGCGGCCCCAGCTGTTGAGCGGCGCTGCAACGCCGCCCGCGAGCAAGGTCGCCCAAGCAGCGACCAGCCACTCCGGCCGATTGCGCATCGCAATGCAAACACGCTCGCCCTTCTGGAGACCGCGCTCCAACATCCAAGCGGCCAGTTGTTCGGACTGATCAAAAAACGACTCAAAGCTCACGGCTTGATCGAGCCAGTCAATGAAGGTCTGACCCAAGGTTTCGGGCTTGGCCCGATGCAACATTTTCGTCAGTGAGGCGGGCGCATGCTTAAAGTGCCGCATGCCGTCTCGATCGGCAATCTCAAATGGACCGCCCGGCTGGATAAGGGGAGCAAATAAGGGCGAGTGAGCCGGCAGCGTCCCTTGAGTGTTCATCATCTCGGATTCCCCTCCAACGCCATCAATTCGGTCATCTGAAACGTCTGGTCCCCCAATGTGCTCTCCGCTACCCGTGCACGCTTGAGATACAAACCGATATTCAGTTCATCGGTAACGCCCATACCGCCATGTAACTGGGTCGCTTCATTCGTCGCCAAATCAGAGACCTCGCCCGCCTTGTACTTGGCCATCGCAATCGCGCGCGCGGCGGTCTCACCACGACTGGAATCGGCTAACGCCTCGAACGCACCCAGCACGCCAGCCTTGGCTAACTGAATGTCCGCATGCAGCCTCGCCATACGGTGCTGCAGGGCCTGGAAGCTGCCGAGCTTGCGGTCAAACTGCTCACGCTGCTGCAGGTACTCCAGCGTGGCGCTAAACACGGCTTGGGAGATACCCAAGAGCTCAGCAGAAAGGCAGGCTCGCCCCAGCAGTAATGCCTGATGCAACACATCCTCGCAGGCATCGCCGCAGATCACGAGCGCAGTCGGATCGACTGCAACGGATTGCAGGATGACATGAGCGCGACTGCGCAGGTCAATCAGAGCGCAGGGCTCACTCGTGAGCCCTGGCAGGTCCTTCGCCACACGGAACAAGGCAAGCTCGCCAGAAGACTCGATCCGAGCCGTGAGCAAGATCCATTGCGCATGCGTGACATCGAGCCCATAGCGCTTGGTTCCGGAGAGCACCCAGCCAGCTGAGGTCTGACGGGCCGTCGTTTGGCAATGTGCAGGCGCGTGGCGTGCGGATTCATCCACGGCAAAGCCATAGAAATCGGTGCCCTCCAGCAAGCGTTCGAGGGCCTGGTCGCGATGGCTCCACTGATCGGGGGCACCAGACAACAACCGCGGGGCCAAGACCAGTTGTGTCAGCAAGGGGAGACCTGCAAGGGACTGTCCTGCCGCCTCGAAGAGCCCGAAAAGACCTTGCAGGGGGAACCCAAGGCCCCCGAGGGCCTCAGGCACGGCCACTCCGGTCCAACCGAGATCGACAGCAGACTGCCAATGATCAGGTTCAAAGCCGATTGCACTGAGGCCCATCGTTCTCTGTGCACGAATGACACTGGGATAGTCATGTGCACCAAACACATCAGTTGCACTTTGCGCCAGCATCAATGTGTCTTCTGAGACGGATAACATTCAGCGAGCCTCCCCTGCTTGTGGCTCATCCGGCATCTTCAGAATGCGCTTAGCCAAAATATTGAGCTGAATTTCTGAGGTCCCCCCGGCAATCGAGAGGGTCTTGCTCTGCATCCAGTGATAGCCCACCGCATCACCCTGCTCTAGCGCAGCAAATCCTTTTGCGTCGAGTGCCGACTCCGCCCGACGCTTCTCGATTTCTGCCGACAGATACTTGAAACAGCCCGTCATGGCTTGTGTCGGCCTTCCTGCTCGCCCCTCCTCAAAAGAAAGCCGCGTCAAGAGCTTGAAGCACCAGTCATCAATTTCAGCAGCCCAGTAAGAACGCCCCAGGACAGGCCGCTCGCCCGACGAGAACGGCGCCTCTTGAAAGATGGACGCGTAGTCGAGGGAGGGAGCACCGCCATCATCGAACTTGGCCATGGCAAGGCGCTCGAACACGAGCAGTCGCTTCGCGATTTCCCACCCCTGATCCTCGCGACCGATGAGTTGATCGGCGGGAATCTCCACGTTATCGAAGAAGACCTGACAGAAGTGAGACTTCCCGCTAATCATGTCGATCGGCTTGATGTCGATACCAGCGCTTCTGAGATCAACCAAGAAGAAGCCAATCCCAGCCTGTTTCGGCCCCTCTTGACGCGTCCGAGCAAGCAGGTACATCCAATCGCTCTCACTGGCATGCGAGGTCCAGATCTTGCTGCCATTGAGCACAAACCGATCTCCATCTCGCCGCGCGAAGGTCTTTAGACTCGCGAGATCGGACCCAGCATTCGGCTCCGAGAAGCCCTGACACCAGCGACATGTTCCTGCCGTCATCTCGGTGAGGTAACGCTGCTTTTGAGCCTCGGTTCCAAACTCCAGAAGCACGGGCCCCAGCATCCAGACCCCCAGATTGACCTGCGGGGGGAAGCACTGCAGCCGCTTCATCTCCGACTCGAGGATGCGTGTACGCGTGGGACTCAGTCCACCCCCACCGAACGCGACCGGCCAGTCCGGTGCGAACCATCCCATATCTCGCATGGCCTCAAACCACTGGCGTTGCGTATCGGAGCGAAAGTGCACCTCACGGGCGCCGAAGACCATTTCTGCCGGGGTAATCCGTCCGCGCAACTGTTCCGGGCAATGAGCCTCTAGCCACTCTCGTACAGCCAAACGAAAGGCATCGTCGTCGAGGGCCTCAAAGGCCTGTCTCTTGCTCATTCGTGAATCCATTCCTCGTGGGTAAGCGGGTTACTTCTTGGGCGACCGCAGTAGCGGTTCAACCCCGTATCGGTCATTCGGACCTCGAGCTCATCGCGAGCGACCAGATAATTCAGATGCGCAAGCGCCTCACCAAGACCAAGAAACTGGTCGATAGGCGAGCGAACGCGCGGAAACAGCGCCCGCATGACCGAGACGGCATCAGCGCCCTCGCCGGCACAGACCTGCCGTGTTTGCTCAAGCGCCTGCTGATGATGCGCGTAGAGAAATTGAAGACGCGCATGGAGGCCTTTGAACGGGAGTTGATGACTCGGGAGGACCAACACATCGTCTGGGATGCTCATCAGCCGCTCGAGCGAATCGAGCCAATCCTTCAAGGGATTAGCCAGGGGCTCAACAGGCGTGACGCAGACATTCGATGTAATGCCCGGCAGCACTTGATC
Organism: Pseudomonadota bacterium; assembly: GCA_046047855.1. Lineage (GTDB taxonomy): Bacteria > Pseudomonadota > Gammaproteobacteria > Burkholderiales > Burkholderiaceae_A > Hahnella. Next base: position 17,382 of record JBJOHF010000044.1, read on the forward strand.
CCCAGACAGCAAGAGCCCGCGCTGTGCGCTGTAGAGGCAGACATGCTCAGGCGAATGACCCGAGCCGACCACCACCTGCCAATGGCAATCGCCGATCGTAAGGACATCGCCATGCTTTAGGCGACGATACTGGCTGGGGACCTGAGGACCGTGGGAACTGCCTGCAAGAGAGGTCAAGAGGGCCCGTGTCTGCTCAAGGTCGAATCCCGCGCTCTGAAAATAGCGCAGGTGCTGTTCCGGCGGGGCGGCGATGACGTCAGACAGTCGACGATCGGTTGCAAGCGTGAGGTACTCCTGTACCGACATGTAAACCGGAACGTGCCAAGTCTGCTCAAACCATCCAGCCAAGCCTGTATGGTCATCATGAAAATGCGTGCAGACCACACCCTTGAGGGGCCCAGCAGGATCGAGCTTCTCGAAAATCTCTCGCCACAGCGTCCGACAAGTCTCTCGATTCAGGCCCGTATCTACAATCCACCAGCCATCATGATCGTGCAGCAGGTAGACATTGATGTGATCGAGCGAGAACGGCATGGGCATTCTTGCCCATAGCACCCCCTCCGAGACAAAGCGGGTTTCTCCAGCAGCAGGGGGAGTGGGCAGTGGATACTGCAGCCCAATGCTCATTGATCGAGGGGGTGAACCGGATAGCCCGCGTGCGCGAGGGCCTCTGGAGAAACCCTGGCGTAACGATTCTGTGCCTCCTGAATCACCCAGAGCGGATCCTGCACCTGAGACTGCGCGTAAGACTGTCGCTGCAGATCAACCTTACGAAGCTTATAGGTGCCCGTCATATCGAGCGCCTGGGAGATACGCAAGAACTGAGGCAGGGCATACCGAGGCAGTCTGGCCTTCGCAAACAGGTAGAACGCACTCGGGTCAAACGCAACGTCTTCCTGCATCTGGATGGCTGCCATACCCGCCCGACCCTCATATCCGGGGACCTCAACACCGTAGACCGTGAGCAGCAGCACGCCCGGGAATTCCTCAAGCACCGAGGCAACCTCAAGGGTGGAGACATTCTCGCTCTTCCAGCGGAAGGTATCGCCCAGACGATCCACGAAGAAGAGATATCCCTGCTCATCTTCTCGAAGCAGATCTCCTGTCCGAAACCATTTATCGGCCTCGCCTAGAACACCTCTTAAGATTTTTTTCTCGGTCTCCGCAGCAGAGGTATAGCCCTCAAACCGTCCGCCCCCAATGTCGGGGTGTTCGACAATGAAGCCAACCGCCTCGCCAACCTCTCCTGGCTTGCAGATCACATACCGACCGCTCTCATCGCGCAAGTGTTCATCGCGGTCCAGGTCGTAGCGAATCAGGCGTAGGTTGGTCTTATCCCAGAATGGAATCCGTCCGCAGGACCCGGGTACGTTGTCAAGATTCAGACTGTTGACATTACCCTCAGTCGAGCCCCAACTCTCAAAGATATCCCGCACGCCAAACCGATTCTGGAACTGCAACCAGGTGTCACGATTCAGCCCTGTGCCAGAGAGACGCACAAGCGTGTGCTGACGATCATCATTGCGCGGCGGCTGAGCCAAAAGATATCGAATAATTTCACCGACATACTGACAGCTGGTGACGCCATATCGACGCACGTCGGGCCAAAACTGGCTTGCAGAGAATTTGCGGCGCAAAACGATCGATGAGCCACAGATCAAGGCCGTCGAGGTAAGGGCCATAGCAGCTGCGCCGTGATAGAGCGGAAGGAAGCAATAGAAGACATCCTCCTCTGTGGTCTGCAGCACGGACTCCATCACTGCGCCGGCCATCATCCAGCGCATATGGCTGGTGAGAGCTGCTTTGGGCAGGCCCGTCGTGCCCGATGTAAAGATGTACAGAGCCACGTCCTCTCCCACCATACCCTCACGCTGATGCGATTCGAGATCGTGAGTCGGTGAGGCATCTGCAGACGCTGAGAGCTCAAGCGCAGATCCCAGCGAGACATCCTGGGCAGATGACCAATGCGGATTGGCGACCCGCAGCTGAATCAAGTGGTTCGTATGGTCCAAGCCATTTGCCGCAGCAGCGCATTCATCTCCATAGACCCAATGCGTGGCACGTGTCTCCTTTAAGGCATGCTGAAGCGGCTTGGCATTCAAATGCACATTAATGAATGCAGCCGGCGCCCCAATTTTCATGAGCGCGAGCCAAACCCAGTAAAACTCTGGGCGGTTCTCCATCATGAGAGCAACGCTCTGGCGAGGCCGAACGCCCTGCGCGATGAGTGCATGCGCATAGCGATTAATAATCTTGTCCGCCTCGGCGTATGTCCAGGCTGAGTCTGCCCAATACAGGAAGGCACGCCCAGGCCAACGGCCTACAGAAGCCGCCCATCGATCTGCAATGGTGTATGGGTCCTTGGGCTTGAACTGCGCTGCAGCCGCAGCCCGTCGATCGAGCCGGGCCTGCGTCTCTTCACGAGCAGGAATCACGGGAATCGCGCGAATGTCATTCATGTATTGATGCTCTTAAACTTGCGGCAAAGACTCGTCGTCCAGACGGACGATGAGTGGGTTTGCCAATCCTTTGAATCTCTCGACTATGACATCGCTCCTGCTCGAAGACCATCCCAGCCCGGGCGTGACCCGGCTCACCATGAACCGCCCAGAGGTGATGAATGCCTTGAGCTTGCCGCTCCAAGAGGCTCTCTCTGCGGCCTTCACCAGACTCGGGCAGGACAAAGACACCCGCGTGATTGTATTGACCGGAGCAGGTGAGCACTTCGCAGCGGGAGGAGACATCAACAGCCTTGCAGGCTGTGGTCCGATCGAAATCTGGCAACGTCACACCGAGTTGCTGTGGGCGCCCATTCAAGACTGTCCCAAACCGGTCATTGCAGCGGTCGACGGCTTTGCCTTGGGTGGCGGATGTGAGCTCGCGATGCACTGCGACATTATTCTCGCCAGTGACCGTGCCCAGTTCGGGCAGCCGGAGATCAAGATTGGCATCATGCCCGGCATCGGGGGAACACAACGACTTTTGCGGGCTGTCGGAAGACACAAAGCCATGCTCATGCTGCTCTCTGGCCAGCCCATTTCTGCAGAGCAGGCTGAGCGCGCTGGGCTTGTTTCAGAATGCGTACCCACGGCAGAGCTTGAGGCGCATGCCCTCGCACTCGCAGCCCGAATCGCGGGCATGCCGCCCCTGGCAGTCCTTCAGATCAAAGAGGTGATGCAACTGGGTGCCGACCTCTCCTTGCAGGGGGCACTTGCGCTGGAGCGCAAAGCCAATCAAGTGCTTTTTGCCTCTCGTGACCAGAAGGAGGGCATGCAGGCTTTCATCGAGAAGCGTCGCCCCGAATGGAAGGGTCAGTAGTCGGTATATCCCTGGGGTCCGGCGGTATAGAGGGTTTTTCGATCGAATTTGGCCAACGGGGTGCCGGAACGGATGCGTTCGACCAGATCGGGATTGCCAATGAAATGACGGCCAAACGAGACCGCGCTCGCCAGACCAGAGGCCACCGCCTGCTCTGCGGTATCGGGCTGGTAGCTGTCGTTCACAATGAGCGCCCCATGAAATGCTTCTCTCGCGAGCGCGAGGGCGTCCAAGTCAGGCAGAGGCGAGCGCATGATGTGGGCATAAGCAAGGCCTCGACGATCCGCCTCCTGCAGCAGCAGCCGCGTCGATGCAACGGGATCAGAGTCTTGGATGCCGTTGTAAGGGTTGCCGGGACAGAGCCTCAGCCCAACGCGATCCGCACCCACTGCATCAATTAAGGCCTGCATCAGCTCAACGAAATATCGCGCACGGTTTTCAAGACTGCCGCCGTAGGCGTCGGAGCGCTGATTCACATTCTCGGAGAGAAACTGAGAGGGAAGGTAGCCCGAGGTGCCATGTAACTCCACACCATCGAAGCCAACCCCACGGGCCCAGCGGGCTGCCTTCGCATAGCCCTCAAGGCTCTCCTCAATATCGGTGATGGTCATCGGCTCAGGCGTGTCGTGCGGCTGCATACCCGCTGCATCCGTCCAGATTTCACCTTCAAGGGCCACAGCGGACGGTGCAACCGTCCGACCACCAACCACACCGCGATTCTTTGACGAGGCGACTCGACCACCATGCATCAGCTGCAATACCGCCACACCGCCCTTTCGGTGAATACCCTGCACCACCGCACGAAAAGCCTCGGCATGCGCAGGCGACCAGAGTCCGGGCATGCGGACATAGGCGTAGCCATCGGCAGAAGGCGTTGTCCCCTCGACAACGACCATTCCCGCCCGTCCACGCTGCTCATAGTATTGCGCCATGAGTGCAGAGGCATGGCCATTTACCTCCGCACGATTGCGCGTCATGGGTGCCATCACGACCCGGTTGGGAAGCGTCATTGCACCGACCTGAACAGGAGACAAAAGAACGGACATGATCTGACCTCTATCGGACACGAATTTTGGGATCGGCGGTTCCTGCGCGCATCGTTTTCAGAAACTGATCAACCGGCGCCGGCGCTGCCACCTCAGGCAGTTCGGAGAGGGTTGAAAGGGCGGGTCCTGACCAGAAAGACTTCCATGAAGGAAAGAGGTCGTGAAAGGTTCCCGCGTAGGGTGACCGACCGGGCCACCGCATCTTGAGTTCTCCGATGGGAGGCCGATTCAGGTCCGTTGCGTACCAATAACAAGGCAGACGCCTGCGGAAATACCACTGGCCTTCCATGCGCTCGTACTGATCCCAATAGAGCATCTGCATGATGACCCACTCACCGCCACACTCATGCTCATTCTTGGAATACACAACACCCAGTGCGTGATCGGGATCTTCAAACTCGATGATGTGCTGCCCAACATGATGCGAGGTGCCGGTGAACTGATGCCGGAGCGTGTCATCGACCCAGACCTTGAGATGTGCACGCCCTGTCTTCTCTCGGCCCACACGAATATCGGGTGCAAAAAGATTCACGTGCGCGTCCAGATCGCGCATGTCGAGCGAGAGGCTATATCGCCCCACCAACTGACGAATCGCCTCTGTCGACTCCAGACGATCAAGGCGTGCAAGCACGTCATTCATACCCATTAGCCTTCAAGAACGGTATAGAGCTCGGCGGAACGACCTCCATCCACGGGGATGCAAGCCCCCGTGATGTATGAGGCGTCATCTGAACCCAGAAAGGCAATCAGCGTGGCCACCTCATGGGCAGAAGCCACGCGGCGCAAGGGAATGAGCTTCTCGGTGTTCTTGCGCGACTTCTCATCCTGGAGCATGCCTGCCGTCGCAGGGGTGTCCACCACACCGGGAATGACTGCATTGCAGCGCACACCTGCTGGCCCCCATTCGGATGCCACGGCCTTGGTGAAGTTCAGCACGGCAGCCTTGGCCGCAGAATAGCCCGCCATCCAGGGCATGCCGAAGAGCCCGCAGATAGAAGAGACGTTCACAATGGCTCCCTTGCCACGCGCTTTCATATGCCTTCCAGCCTCACGACAGGCCCAGAAGGTGCCATCGACCGTGGTGAGGAAGTTTGAACGCCAAGCCTCGGTGCTGGTGTCCTCAATAGCCCCCCAGCTATAGGCCATTGCGTTGTTGACCACCAGATCGATCTGGCCGTGGCGGGCCACAATGCCCTGAATGCCCTGGGTGACCTGAGCCTCATCCGACACGTCAAGCACCAGTGTCTCCGCCTGGCCACCGTCCGCACGAATAGATGCTGCGACAGCTTCCAGAGGTTCAGCCCTTCGGCCACAAATAATGACGGTAGCCCCTCGGGACGCCAGCAATCTGGCCGTTGCTTCACCGATACCGCTGCCACCACCCGTCACCAGCGCAATCTGCTTTTGATTCGTCGAGCTCATAAATCCTCCGCTTACTTAAAGTAAGAACCACCGTTGGCCACGACATCCTGACCGGTCACCATGGCCGCGTCATCGCTCGCTAAGAACGCCACCACCCGCGCAATGTCATCGGGCTCTGCCATACGTCCCAGGGGAATAGCCGCAATCATGGATCGAATCCAATCCTCTCCCACGGACTGCATCATGGGTGTGTTGGTAGGCCCAGGCACCACATTGTTGATGCGAATGCCGCGCGGCCCGAGTTCACGCGCGAGCGCCTTGGTCAGTCCGTGCAGGGCTGCTTTAGAGGTGACGTAGTGCAGACCGCCCTCACCGGACATCGCGGATGTGCTGGAGATATTGATGAGCGAGCCCTGGATACCCGCCTTGATCATCAGACGAACCGACTCTCGTAGGCAATAGAACGCGCCATGAAGATTGACACCCATCACGCCATGCCAGCCCTCGTCCTCCATATCGATGATCAGATCCGGAAAGACTGTGGGGGTCTCCCCCTTCGCCATCTGGGCGCCACGCTGACCCAAGCGCTCCAGCAATTTCGGAAATCCATCATTCGGTGCAGATCCAATGCCCGCGTTATTCACAAGAATATGAATGCCTTTGTATCGCTGTTCGATCTCACCAAAGAGTGCGCGGACTGCGTCACTCTTGGAAACATCGAGCGCCACCCCCATGTGCCCGGTTCCCTGACAAGAATTGGCTGTGGCCTGTGCAGCCTCACCTCGAATGTCCGCGGCAACCACCTGAGCGCCCTCCAAGGCGAGTCGCTGCGCGATCGCCTGACCCATACCTTGCCCAGCACCCGTTACGAGTGCGACCTTACCTGTGAACCGCATTGTGATCTCCTCTTGAATGGTCAGAATTCTCTTGCTGTTGTCGCCGCGCGGGCGCGATGGGTCATCGTCCTTAGGGACTACGCAGCCGCCAGGTAAGCCCGAAGCTCAGCCTTCTGAACCTTCCCAGCAGCGTTGAGGGGAAGTCGATCCACGAAGACCACACGCCGCGGAACCTTGTAGTTCGACATGACTGTTTTACACCAGGCTTGAAAGTCAGACTCGCTCAGAACGGCGTCGGGCTTTCTCACGACAAAGGCCACGCCCAGCTCCCCCAACCGGGGATCAGGAGCACCAATGACCGCCGCCTGCGAGACGCTGGGATGACCATGCATGAGCCGTTCGATCTCTGCGGGATAGCAATTAAAGCCACCGCTGATATACATATCCTTGAGTCGGTCCGTAATTCTGAGGTAGCCCTCTGCGTCTAAAGAACCCACGTCCCCGGTATGCAGCCAGCCGCTGGAGTCGATGGCCTCTCGCGTTGCAGCCTCATCCTCAAAATAACCCTGCATCACATTGAAGCCACGGATGACGATTTCGCCCACCTCGTCAGGTGCACAACAGGTCCCATCCGGCCGATGGCATTCCACCTCAACACCCGGCAGCGCGCGACCGCTGGTCGTAGAGATTTTCTGATCGCTGGCCTGAGGGTCACAAACCGTGGCAACCCCACTGCATTCGGTGAGCCCATATGCAGTCGTCACCGTTTTAAAGTGCAGCTCCTCTCGCATGCGACCAATGAGGCTTGGAGGTATGGTCGCTGCGCCCGTCACGGCCACCCTAAGACTGCGCAGATCGAACTGCGCCCGTTCGGGGTGATCCAGAAGCGCATGAAATAAGGTCGGTGGCCCCGGCAGAAAACTGATCCGCTCTCGCTCAATGGTGGCCAGCGCTGTGTGCGCATCAAAGATGGCCATCGGGTAGACGCAGGCTCCGCGAATCAGCGCGGACAGCCAGCCGGCCTTGTAGCCAAAGGCGTGAAAAAAGGGATTCACAATGAGATAACGATCGTTCTCGTTGAGCCCCACCACCTCAGTCCATGCACCAAACGCACGCGTATTTTGAGACTGACTCGACAGCACACCTTTCGGGCGGCCAGTCGTGCCGGAGGTAAACATCAAGTCTGCAACCGCAGACGCCAAGGCGCCATAAGACGCACTGTCAGGCCGTGGGCTTGGACCTGCCATCAGGATCTGTTGCCCATCAGGCCAATCCCAGGTCCAGAGGCGAAAATCGATATGGGCCTGAAGGCTAACGAATAGGCCCTCGTAATCGAAATCAAGAAATCGCTTTACAGCGATCACCGCAGACGCCCGGCTTCTTTGCAGAATGTCCTGCAATTCGGCCTCTCGCAAACGCGTGCTTAGAGGGAGCAGGACACAGCCGATGGATTGCAAGGCCAATGCCTGAACCATCCACTGCCAGCTATTCGGGCCGCAGATCGCGACCACCATGCCCGAGCGCAGACCTGCCTGTGAGAGGGCCATGCGCAGTCCATGCACATGACAAGCCAAATCTTCGAAACTCAGGGTGACACCCTGGTCGACCACAGCAGGACGCTGCGGCCAACGGGCGGCCGCGACTTGGAGCGCCTCAACGCTGCTTGTGGGAAGGCTATGCATCAATATCCAACTTCAATTGAGATGAAGCCGCTTTGGCCTGGCAGGTCAAGATGTAACCCCGTTCAATCTCTTTGGCGCTGAGTGCATCGGTCACTTCCATCTCAACCTTACCCTCAAGCAGCTTGCCCATGCAGCTGCCACAACTGCCCTCACGGCAGGAGTAGGGGACGGCAATACCCATGCGCTCCATCGCCTCAAGGAGCGACTCCTCAGAGCCGACCTCCAGATGATGAACCTCGCCCGACACAGAGACCTCAAGGCGCGCACCGGCCGAAAGGAGGGATTTCCCGTTCACCTGAGTGCTCTGCGAGGCTTTCGCGCAAGCGACGGTCAACGGCTCATCTGCCAGGGACTGAAACCGCTCGGTCTGAATCTGGTCGGGATCGATGCCCATGTCCTCGAGCGTCTCGGTCACCATCGTCATAAAAGGGCCCGGCCCACAGACCATGAAGTGCGCGGATCGCCAGGGCTCTGCAAACCTGCGAATGTCATCCGGGCGCGCAAATCCACGTGCATCATCCAGCCACTCCATGAGCGAGAAACGCATCTCCGCGTTTTGACTCATCGCTCGAAGGGCATCACCAAAAATGACCTGCTGCGCCGATTGATTGGCGTAGAACATCGTCATGGGGCGCGCCATCTCGCGTGAGACAGCACTCCTGAGAATCGACATCATCGGCGTCACACCACTTCCCGCTGCGAAGAACACAACGGGAGCATCGGAGGCTCGCAATGTAAATCGCCCCGATGGCGCGCGCACCTCCAGCCTGTGTCCAGCCCGAACATGATCCAAGAGCCAATTGGAACCAAAGCCGTCTCGCACACGCTTCACGGTCACGGCAACCTCGTCCTGCGTACCCCCCGATATGGAGTAGCACCTGGGTGAATAACGGTCGCCGCGTGGAATTCTGAGCGTCAGGAACTGCCCTGGTTGAAAAAGGAATTCGGATCGATGCTCGATGGGAATGCGAAAGACCAAGGTGCTGGCCTCTGGGGTCTCAGGGATAACCCGGTCAACGACGAGGGAGTGGTAATCGGGGGTCATGATGAGGTGCTCATCTTTGAGGGAGCATCCGAGAATCTCGTCGTCTAAATGGACGATGAGCAGCGACAGTCTTGCGCTCAACCTGCAGCAAATCCCAAAGGAACCCCATGCAAGACGACCAAGAACGCATACCGCGTCATTCTCATTACACGCTTTTTCTCTTGGTGCTGGGGTATGTGGCCAACTATGTTGACCGCAACATCATCAATGTCCTGATCGAACCAATCAAACAGGAGTTCGGGGTCAGCGATACGCTCATGGGCCTGGTCACCGGCCTTCTGTTTGCGTTGTTCTACGCGTTCATCGGCGTGTTCATGGGGCGCTTAGCGGATCGGACCAACCGGGTTCGTCTCATGGGCGTGTATGTCATTTCCTGGAGTGGGATGACCATGCTATGCGGCATGGCGGGCAACTTCATTCACCTGGCACTTGCACGGGTTGGGGTTGCCGTCGCAGAGGCGGGATCTGCCCCGACCTCGCTGTCTTTGATTGCAGACTCCTACCCCCAACGTCGTCGCTCATTGGCCATGGGCATATTCTCACTGGGCGCCCACATTGGGCTGCTGGTTGGAATGGGGGTGGGCGGTTATGTTGCTTACCACTACGGATGGAGAGCGGCTTTTCTGGTCGTCGGGGCGCCAGGCATTGCCCTCGGTGTGCTCATGCTGTTGACTCTGAAGGAGCCACCTCGAGGACGGTTCGACCCTCAGCACGACACAGCTGCCTCTGCGGCCGTTTCAGCAGAGCCGCTCAAGCAGAGCCTGCAGTTCCTCTTTCAACAACGCGCCTATCTGTTCATCTGCATCGGTGCAGCGGTCGCAGCCATTCAGGCCTATTCAGTTGGAATCTGGGGCCCGAGTTTTCTGATGCGCTCACATGGACTGAGCGTGAAGGATGCGGGGCTTCTGTTGGGTCTTATCTCGGTTGGCGGTGCCTTCGCAGGAGCCCTCTTCTCCGGGTGGCTGACCGACACCCTGGCTGCTCGCAACAGTGGCTGGCAGGTGGGCGTGCCGATTATGGGTCTGTTGTTGGCGACGCCCGCAGGCCTTGCTTACTTCCTCTGGCCACAAGGATTGATCGGGCAGCTTGGGCCGATTCCAGTGCCCACCGCGGCGCTCTTTGGCATGCTGCATGGATTCTTCACAACCTGGTGGATTGCGCCCAGCATGGCTGCCATCAGCACGGTCAGTGTTCCCCAACGACGATCTTTGGCCAATGCCGTGTTCCTCTTTCTCTTCACCATCGCCGGAATGGGTGTGGGACCCATGATTGTTGGCGCAATGAGTGACCTGCTCGAACCGAGTCTCGGCCAGGAGTCACTGCGCTACGCCATGGCATTCATCGTGGCAACAGCACCACTGGCCGCCTGGGTCTATGCGATGGCCATCAAGCCCTATCGTGAAGAAGTAGATCTGGACGCTAGTAGAGCGAGCTGAGCTCGGCTTCTCGGTCACCCTGGTGGCCGAGTGAGACCACGCTGTTTAAGATGAGTCGCACCAGCTCGGTCTGGCGACGCACGCCCGTCTTGGAGAAGATCGAACGCAGGTGCGCTCGAGCCGTATTGCGTCGAATATTCAGCAGCTCGGCAGCCTCGTCCAGAGACAACCCATTTGCCAACTCGATCGCCAAAGTCGTCTCCGCAGGCGTGAAATGAAAGAGCTGCTGAATGACCCGGGACGGCGGCTGCGTTTTGATCTCGGGATCGCGCAGAAACAAGACGATTGCGGGCTGATGACGCCCGTTGAGCCATGAAACCGATGGCCCCAGCCGCTGCACAATGACGCCAAGACCCTGCGGGCTCGAGCTCCGCGTAACGGAGACCGCCCCGACGGGCCCCTCCATTCCGCTCGCGTGTGAAGCCGCCTCTTGAACCATGCGCTGCAGTTCACGATTGTCTTGATTGTTGATGGCATGCAACCGCTCATTGCTGACTCGGAGTGCATCACCCGCGTCAATCTGCGCGCGCGCGATGGAGTTCATCTGAAGAATGCGGCCTGTGACATCGAGCGTGACCGTGCCGACACTCAGACTGCCAATTGCAGATCCGTAGACATGGGCCACCTGCTCGGAGGTATCGAGGCGAGTCTGAAGGTGCAGGGCCCGTTGAAGATGGGGAATGAGCAGCGCGAGGAGTTGGCGATCCATGTCCGAGAAGGCAGGGTCGGACCGGGCGCGAGTCAGTCGGAGCCGATAGCCCTCGGTATCGAGGGTTTGAAGGTTGACGCCAAGAATGTGGTGAACACCTCTGGGGGCGCACCAGGTCTGGTAGTACTCCGAACGCACCCACGTCTCCTCGGACATCAAGTCCTGAACCGTAAAGATCCGTTGAGAGGACATACCGATGAACGGACTCTGGGTGCTGTAGTACTCAATGGCTGGCACCACGCCCCCACCCTGCCCGTCGGCAAGCCCAGCGTTCACCATGAGGCCAGGATCGTGCCCTGACACTGGCCGGACAATCAGCGTGGCATAGGTAGAGCGAAAGGCCAGACGAATTGCATTGAGGCTCTCGACCCACTCTCGGGGCGAATAGGCAGACTGGTAGATCCGATCGATCAGCTCTGCAAACTGAGAGAGTTCAATACAAGTTTTGCTCAACCAGGAAGACTTTCAAACAATGCTGCGGCGCCCATGCCCCCCCCGACACACATGCTCACGACCACCCACCTCGCGCCTCTTCTGCGAGCCTCGAGAAGGCCGTGCCCAACCAGTCGGGACCCTGTCATCCCGAACGGATGACCAATTGCAATTGCACCACCATTTACATTGAGACGGTCTAGGGGAATTCCTAGGTTTCGCTGCACCGCCACAACCTGGCTCGCAAATGCCTCGTTGATTTCCCAGAGATCGATGTCCTGTATCGAGAGCCCATGTCGAGACAATAATTTCGGAATGGCATGGACTGGTCCCATGCCCATCTCGTCGGCTGGGCAGCCAGCCAAAGCCAACCCACGATAAATGCCCAGCGCAGAGAGACCGCGATCAGCGGCCTGCTGGCGTGACATCACCACGCAGGCACTCGCTCCATCTGAGAGTTGAGACGCGTTGCCTGCCGTAATGCATTGACCGGGACCCGACCACTGCCCATCCTTCAAGACGGGCTTGAGAGACTGCAGCCGCTCAAGTGTGGTGTCGGCGCGGTTGCCCTCGTCTCGATCGAGGGTGACCGTCTTGTGGCCTGCGGGCTTACCCTCCGCGTCAAACTGCAGCTGCTCGCAAACCATGGGCACAATCTCATCTGAGAAACGATGGGCAGCCTGTGCATCAGCTGTCCGCTGCTGGCTCAGAAGCGCATATGCATCCTGATCCGCTCGCGATACGGCATAGCGAGAGGCCACCAGTTCGGCCGTTTCAATCATGCTGATGTAAGCAGTGGGATAGGCCTTGATCACGGCCTGGGACTGAGACTTGTAGCTGTTCTTGTGCTGATTCTGAACCAGGCTGATGGACTCGAGCCCACCCGCAACCACCACATCGCGCTCACCCACCATCACATCCTTGGCTGCATTCGAGATAGCAACCAGTCCAGAAGCACACATGCGATCAAGGGACATACCGGGCGTTTGATCACCCAATCCATTGAGGTAATTCGCGAGGCGACCTACCGTATACCCCTGGGTCCCCTGCTGTGCCGCGATCCCCAGAATGACGTCATCGACCTCATTAGACTTCAGGTGGGCGCGTGACACCGCCGCCTGAATGACATGTGCAGCCATCACTGGCGCTTCAGTATCGTTAAGCGCACCTTTGTAGGCACGGCCAATCCCAGTCCGCGCAGTGGAAACAATGACAGCTTCATTCATAAAGTGCTCCTGGGCGCTTAGGCCGAAAAGTAGTAGCGGCTGATGGGCTCCGCAATGCAGGCAGGACGATCCGCGCCCTCCAACTCGATGGTCACGGTCATGGTGGCCTGCACCGAACGTTCATCGAGCAGCTTCACGTGCTTGAGTTCTACACGTCCACGAAGCCGCGCGCCTGACTTCACGGGAGAGAGGAATCGGACTTTGTCCAGCCCCACATTCAGTCCCATTTCCATGTTCTCAACCGAGACCACCTCAGGCAAAAATCGATTCACCAATGACAAGACGAGATAGCCATGGGCAAGCGTCGAGCCAAAGGGGCCCTGCTGCGCGCGCTCGACATCGACATGTATCCACTGATGATCGCCCGTTGCATCTGCAAACGCCTGGATCTGAGACTGAGGAATCTCGACCCAATCTGTGAGACCCAACAGCTGCCCCTCACGCGCAGTAAAGTCTGCGGGACTGGTGAAAACTGCAACTGGGTGATTCATGCCTAGGCTCTTTGCGAACTGACAGACAGCGACTCGCCGACGAGGTAACTCGCGTAGTCACTCGCCAGAAAGACCATGACATTGGCGATCTCCCAAGGCTCTGCGGCACGACCAAAAGCCTCCTGCTCGGAGAGCTTCACGAGCAGAGCGGGATCGGCGCTTTTCTTCAAAAAGGGGTGAAGGGCAATGGACGGGGAAACCGCATTGACGCGCACCCCAAACTCGGCCGCCTCCAGAGCAACACACCGCGTGAAGGCCATAACACCGGCCTTGGCGGCCGCGTAATGCGCCTGGGCCTTCTGCGCGCGCCAGCCCAGTACAGACGCATTGTTCACAATGGCGCCCGCACCTTGGGCCTGCATGATGGGCAACACCGCACGCGTCATTCGAAAGGTGCCCGTGAGAGAGATATCGAGGACCCGATTCCAATCCTCATCTGACATCTCAACCACCCGCTTCTCACCACCGAGGCCCGCATTGTTCACCAAGACATCGATGCGCCCAAGAAACGCATGCGCCTCACGCACCAGATGGTCAACCTGTGCTTGCTGACTGACATCACACAGGACGCCATGCACTTCGGCCTGGGGCGAAGACGCTCGGAGACGCTCCACCGCCTCCCCGAGGCGGCGCTCGTGAATATCGGAGATGACGACGGCCTCGCAGCCCTCTGCCAAAAATCGCTCAGCGGCTGAAAAACCGATACCGGCCCCTGCCGCGGCTGTGAGCAGCGCACGCTTACCATTGAGCAGTCCATGTGCGGGAGGACAGACGGGCGATTCGGTCATGCGGAACCCCAGACTTTCTGAGCGGGCCGACGCTGCGCCAGCAGCGTATTCACGACAGCACCGACCTCATGGGGCTCCCACCGCGCGCCTCCCTTGCGTTGATCGGGCCCACTGACCCAGCCCTCGGCAAGGCCAATGCGATCGCCATCGACCTCAAAAATCTGCCCTGTCACATGTTGCGACTCCGCGGAACACAGCCAGGCAACAAAACCGGCAACATTCCGCGGATCGTAATGATCAAAACTGCCATCACTGGGGGCCTTCACCAGATCAGGCATTCCAGCCAAGGTCATCGCGGTACGGGCTGCCGGTGCGAGTGCATTTGCAGTAATGCCATAGCGCGCGAGCTCTGCGGCCTGAACGAGCGTCAAGGCAGCAATGCCGCCTTTGGCGGCGGAATAATTTGACTGGCCCACCGAACCCTGTAGACCGGCTCCGGAGGTGGTGTTCACGATCCTTGCAACAGGCTGCTGCCCAGCCTTCGCCTGATCTCTCCAGTGTTGAACCGCCACCCGAGACAGACAGAAATGTCCCCGAAGATGCACGCGCATCACCAGATCGAAATCGGAGACGTCTAATCCCGCGAACATCTTGTCACGCAGAAGGCCCGCATTGTTGATGACCGCATCCAGCCGACCAAACTGGGATAGCGCTAGGCCCACCAGTTCCTGTGCAGTCTCCATCTCAGCAATGTCGCCTGCAAATCCCACCGCATGTTGAGCCGCCTGCGGATGCTTAGACGCAAGGCCCTTGAGGGCGGCATCCAAAACGGCAGGCTGAAGGTCATTCACAATCACCCGAAATCCCTGCTGCAATAGCTCCTCGACATAGGCCAGGCCAAGGCCTGCACCGGCTCCCGTGACAATCGCAACGCGACCAGCCCCAAGCGTTTCCTTACCCTGCTCCACTGACATCAAGACACCCTTTCAATGATCGTGACATTGGCCTGTCCACCGCCTTCGCACATGGTTTGAAGCCCAAGCCGCCCACCGCGATCTTCTAGCGCATGCAATAAGGTGGTCATGAGCTTGACCCCGCTCGCACCCAGAGGGTGCCCCAGCGCGATCGCGCCACCACGGACGTTGGTGCGCTCGTGGGGATAGTCCAGCTCCTTCATCCAGGCCATCACCACACTCGCGAATGCCTCATTCACCTCGGCCAGATCGATGTCCGCCATGGAGAGACCGGTCCTCTCAAGCGCGCGCTGAGTGGCGGGAATCGGCGCACGCAAATGCCAGATCGGGCAATCGCCCATCACGCTCATATGCACAATGCGCGCCCGAGGCTTCAGACCGTATCGCTTCACGGCCTGTTCGGAAGCGACGATGAGGCCAGCCGCTGCGTCGCAGGTTTGGCTCGAGACACCCGCGGTGATCGACGGATATTCCGGCAACACAGGCTCTAATGTCGCCATCTTCTCCAAGCTCGTCTGGCGCGGTGTTTCGTCCATGGCGAGCTCTGGCAGGGGCAGTACCTCACGGCTAAACGCACCCTCTTCGATGGCCTTGAGCGCACGCACGTGACTCGCGAGTGAGAAAGATTCCATTGCAGCGCGATCGCAGCCCCAGTGATCGGCAATGCGTTGGGCTGCATAGAACTGATTCACAGGCTGGTCACCGAATCTCGCCTTCCAGCCTTTGCTGCCAGAGAAGGGGTCGGGAAAGCCCAGGGGTTGGCCTGCAAGCATGGCGGAGGATATGGGAATGGCGGTCATGGTCTGAACGCCGCCCACCATGACCACATCCATCGTTCCACTCATGACCGCTTGCGCAGCAAAATGAAGCGCCTGCTGGGACGAGCCACACTGACGATCCACCGTCGTTCCAGGCACTTCTAACGGCAGTCCGGCAGCGAGCCAAGCCGTTCGCGCAATGTCGCCTGCCAGGGGGCCAATGGTGTCGACACATCCAAATACGACATCGTCATATTCATGCGCAGGGATGGGCTGCCGGCTCACCAGCGCAGACAAAACAGACCCTGCAAGATCGGCAGGGTGCATCTGCGACAAACTGCCTTTGCGCTTGCCCGTCGGCGTGCGCAGCGCATCAATAATGTAAGCCTCAGGCATGGGTCAATCCAATTCCTCTATTCACGGCCCAGGCCGCAGGATCGTTTGAGAGCGCAGTCCAAAGCGCGGATTGATGGTGCAGGGAATCTCCCCACCACCCGCCCAGCACCCAGGCTCGCTTCATAAACATCTGAAGATCGACCTCCCAGGTGTAGCCCATTGCGCCATGGGACTGCATGGTGTTTCGCGCCGCAAGCAGGGCTGACTCTGTCGCCAGCAGTTTGGCGTGGCGCACGGCATTAAGCGCATGTGGTGCACCGCTCGCAAGCGCAGCCGATGCGTAGGCCACGGCAGGTTTGCTGAACTCAATGCTTGTCGCCACGTCGGCCAACAAATGCTTCACCGCCTGAAAGCTGCCAACGGGCTTGCCAAACTGCTTGCGGCTGCTCGTGTAGTCGATTGCGAGGTCGAGCATGCGCTGTGAGAGGCCCACCAATTGGGCAGAGACACTCTGCGCGCCTCTGGCCTCCATGGCATGCAACAAAGTCTGGGCTGCAAGGCCAGTGAGAAGGTATTGCTTGGGCGTAGCCGTCACACGAGAGATACGACGCGAGAGATCGAGCGAAGGCTGAGGTGTGTGCGTGTAGTCCCCAGGACGCAGAAGCGCAAGGCCTTTGTCGTCTAGCCAGATGAGCAGACCTGCATTTCCTGCATCGGCAACCCAGCGGTTCACGGGATGACGAACGGCCACGCGAAGACTGCCCTCTGCAATCTGACCCAAGAGCGCCTCAGCCTCAGCGCGATCGGCCGCCGCCAAGTGGGGCAGCGCCTCACGCAATACCGAGACGCCAAGATAGGCGCTATCGACCAGAGAATCTGGAATTGCAAAGTAGCCCAACTCTTGCAGCAACAGACACCAGGTGACGTCGTCCAATCCCAGCCCACCGAGCGATTCAGGTACCGAGACTGCTGTAAGGCCCTGTTCGGCCAAACGTTGGCGCAGAATGGGAGAGCGGCCACTGTCTGTCTCCCAGATTTCGCGGAGAAACTCTGGTGCTGCCTCGACCATCAGGAACCGTCTGATGGCATCACGAAACTCAAGCTGCTCTGAAGTGAAGTTAAATTCCATCGCCTGAGCTCCTTAGCGCGGCATGCCAAGCATGCGCTCAGCAATGATGTTGCGCTGAATCTGATTGGTCCCCGCATAGATGGGACCGGCCAGCGAGAAAAGGAATCCTTCCAGCCACTCAGACTCTGCAGCGGGACGGCCGACCCAGTGCTCAGCCTCCGCCAGGCATTCAAATTCAGAGCCCAGGACCCGCATGGCCACCTGGTGCAGGTGAATATCCATTTCAGACCAGAAGATCTTATTGGCCGAGGATTCGGCGCCAATAGCCTCACCATTGAGATAGCGGCTCACCGACCAGTAAGCATTGAGTTGATAGGCCTGGGTATGACTCCAGACGCGAACCAGATCGGCCAGAAGCGTCGGGTCGGCCTGGAACCGCTCGGGTCGCTGACGAACCAGCTCCATGAGTTGGCTCGCCGACCGTAGGAACCGCGCCGGAGAGCGCAGCAGCAATGCGCGCTCAAAGCCCGCAGTCGCCATGGCCACGTGCCATCCCTTGTTAACCTCGCCAATGACATGATCGAGTCCAACCTCGACATCGTCAAAGAAGAGTTCTGCAAACGCAGCCTTCCCGTTGAGGGCCTTGATGGGACGCACCGTGACGCCCTTGGCGTCAAGCGGCACCATGAGATAACTCAAGCCATGGTGACGCTCCGACTGAGGGTCGGTTCTAAACAGGCCGAAAGCCCAGTTCGCAAAGAGCGCGCGGGTTGACCAGGTCTTCTGGCCATTGATGATGAGGCGATCGCCCTTCACCTCTGCCCGCGATCGAATGGCAGCCATGTCGGACCCAGCACCGGGCTCAGACCAGGCCTGCGCCCACATATCTTCACAACGGGCCATGCGCGGCAAGATCTTCTGCTTCTGCTCCTCCGTGCCAAACTCCATGAGGGTTGGACCCAAGAGCAGCATGCCGTTCTGATTCACTCGAAAAGGTGCATCTGCAGCGTAGTACTCCTCTTCAAAAATCAACCAGTCAAAGAGGTCTCGGTTCTGTCCACCCCAGCCTTTGGGCCAAGTCACCATGCTGAGCCCCGCATCCGCGAGTGTCTGCTCCCATGCGCGATGCTGCTGAAACCCCTCTCGGACTTCATGGTGGGCAAATCGCTCCTTGGGCTTGTGCTGGGCCAGCCATGCCCGCACCTCCTGGCGAAATGCGTTTTGCTCTGATGTGTAGGTGATATTCACGTGGATCTATCCCTTAAATTCGGCGTCGCGCTTCTCGACAAAGGCGCGGCGTGCCTCACTCGAATCTTTGGTTGTGTAGGCCTGCAGCGTGAAGCCTTGTTCCCATCGATACTTTGCTTCGAGATCGCCGTCCTCAATGCCATTGAGTGCCTCCTTGGCGAGGCGAATCATTGCAGGACTCTTCTGGGCAATGACGTTGGCGATGCGCAGAGCGGCGTCGCGCAGCTGGTCCTTGTGAGGAACCAAGGTCTCGATAAACCCGTATGGCATGGCATCCCGTGCGCTTAACGCCTCACCCGTGAAAAACATCGCGCGCACCTTTTGCACGGGCAGTAGCCGCTGAAGATGTGCGCCGCCCCCCATCGCACCACGATCAACCTCTGGGAGGGCAAAGCTCGCACACTCTGAGGCCACCACAATGTCGGCGGCGCCCGTCATGCCGATGCCACCACCCAACACAAATCCATGGACCGCAACAATGACCGGGACGGGGCTTCGATGGATGGCCCGGAAGGTCTCGTAATTGCCTCGGTTCACTTCGACAATGCGATCGGGGTGCTGATCCAGCTCCTTGATGTTGACGCCAGCGCAGAAGCCTCTCCCTT
Organism: Pseudomonadota bacterium; assembly: GCA_046047855.1. GTDB lineage: Bacteria > Pseudomonadota > Gammaproteobacteria > Burkholderiales > Burkholderiaceae_A > Hahnella. The sequence continues at coordinate 36,683 of JBJOHF010000044.1, forward strand.
CGGCGCGAATGATCAAGACGCGGGTCTCTTCTCGGCAACCGACCTGCTCAATCTGCTGCGCGAGCGCCAGCCATTGGGCGCTGTCCAAGGCATTTACGGGGGGCTGATTGATCACTAACTCGATCACACCATTGGGGTGTGATTGCAGCGAAAACGCAGATGAGAGGGACTCAAGCGGCATGGCTTGCAGGCTCCGATAGGTGATGGGAAACGGACCGCAGACAGGCCTCAGCCTCTTGCACCAGGGCGTTTACGATCTCTTCACAGGTGTCTTGACTTCGGATGGCTGCGGCCACCTGCCCCGAGGGCAGCAGGCCTTCCTCCGGACGATCCTCAATCATGGACTTCTGAATCAACATGGGCTGATTGGCCGCCATGATGGTCGTGGCCAGTGCGGTCGGGTCCTCCCGAAAAGACTTCATCAAAACGCGCGCCAGATGTTGCACTGACATACCCGTCTGAGCCTTCCAACGCCAGGCATTGCCCAGAGCCACCATCAGCCTGCGAAGACCTGAACTCGCCTCCAGGCGGCGCACCAGATCGGTCTCAATCATGCGGTGTCTCAAGCCATCAACGGCCTCCGTCACGCGGATCTGACCTGGATCTTTCACCTCCAGATAGCGAGCCATGGTGCGCTTGGGCGTGGGAGACTCAGCAGACATCATGAAGCGCGTCCCCATGGCAATGCCACAGGCACCGGCAGCAAGCGCCGCAGCCAATCCGCGTCCCGTGCTGTAGCCGCCGGCCGCAATGACCGGGACCTTCACAGCATCGAGCACTTGTGGCAACAGAATGCTCGAGGGCACCCGGCCCGTATGGCCTCCGCCCTCCGATCCTTGAATGGTGATGAGGTCGGCGCCCAGCTTCTCCGCCTTTATGGCGTGCTCGACAGCTCCAACGGTTGGGATGCAGAGCACGCCTGCATCCTTGAGGCGGGCGATGGTCTTCGCGTCTGGACCACGCCCGTAGCTCACCGCGCGCAGGCCATGCTCAATCGCAAGGCGAATGCAGTCCTCTGCGTTCTCCTGAAACATATGGAAGTTCAGGCCAAAGTGTGTGCCGACGGCCGCCTTGACCTGCAGAATCTGCGGCTCAAGATCATCGGGCTCAATGGTCGCTCCCGCCAAGAAGCCAAACGCGCCGGCTCTCGTAGAGGCAATCACCAGGCCTGCATCCGCGACCCAGCCCATTGCAGTCTGAACGATCGGTGCCCGGCAGCCCAAGCGCCGCGTCAGTTCGGTCTGAATCAAGACTGCCCCTCTTGCTGTTTGTTGGCCTTGGCCATGGATTGGGCGTCGAACCCCCCCAGAAGGCTGCCTGTGACCTGTTCATTGTGAACATGTGCAAAGTGGTGCCAGGCAAAGCTGGCATCCATCGCTGTGCGCTTACCGCGCAGCTCTTCTACATGGTGGATGGCCTGCTTGGTAAGGGCGAGACCCATTCGCGGCTGCTGGGCCAATTTCTCTGCCATCGCGGCCACGGAGTCCCGCAACGATTCACGGGGCACAACCCGATTGACCATGCCCAATTCATAGGCACGCTGCGCCGGCATGCGCTCGCCCAGCATGAGGAACTCCTTCGCCACGCGTGGCGGCAGCTCGAACGCATGCGCGAAATACTCCACGCCGGGGATGCCCATGCGAACCACCGGATCCTGAAAGAACGCATCCTCTGAGGCGACAATAAAGTCGCAGACCCAGGCAAGCATCAATCCGCCCGCAATACATGCGCCTTGCACCATCGCAATGGTCGGCTTGGGAAGGTCTCGCCAACGCCTACACATGTTGAGGTAGACCTCCTGCTCACGGACATAAAGGTACTCCCCCCCCGGCTTGTTTGTGTGATCCCACCAGAGATGCACCCTCGGAAAGGGCTTGTTGATATCGCGTCCCGGGGTTCCAATGTCGTGGCCGGCAGAAAAGTGCTTGCCCTCACCCGCCAGAACAATGACCTTCACTGCATCGTCGTCGACCGCCTGACGAAAGGCCGCATCAAGGGCATAGGTCATCTGAGAGTTCTGCGCATTGTGAAAGGCCGGACGGTCCATGGTGATCCAGAACACGCCATCCTGCAGCATCGTCTTGATCGGCGCGTCGGTCTCGTAACGACTCTCGTCGATTCGGTTCACCTTCGGGTCATCAGACGTCGACAATGGGATTCCCCTTCAAAATTTTCGATCGAAAGTCATGCGGATCGAGGCGGCGAAGCACATCGAGTTGCTCTTCAGTGGGCAGGGGCGTGATCGATGACGCCGCATCATGCAAAAGAGAGAAGCCCGTCTGCTCGGCCACCATGTCCAGAGAAACACCCGGATGAAGGCTAACCACACGCATCTGACCAACGGGTGCCTCCAGATCAAAGACACCCAGATTTGAGATCACCAGCCCAAACTGGAGTTCAGGCACCCGACCGTCCGGCCATTGGGCTGGATCGCGCCCAGCGCCAGAGACCATGTCCACGCGTGACACAAACACCCGCTTGGAATGCGACGGCATAAAAAATGAGTTGCGATGAGAGATGCTGTTTCCCGGTAGTCCTCGAACCCCGAGAATCGCCGATTTGGGCTGCCGGTAATCACCAATACATGACAGATTCGTCTGTCCCCAGCCATCGATCTGGGTAGGACCAATCATGGCGTGACGCTTTCCACGCCAGACCATATCGAAGATTCTGGAGAAATCAGCGCGGCCGGAATAGCGGGGAACATAGCCCTCCAGTGGGCCCGTCCTTGGTCCCAAAGGAATCGGCTCCTCGACCAATCGACTCTCACTATCTGTCATTAAGAGCTCGGGGCTATGCGTGAGTTTGGCCAAGGAAGCGGCTAGCCTGGGACCAGGCCCAATACCATTCGCAAGGACTTCCCCATTGTTTCGCCAGGCCTCAGAGGCGGCCACAATCATGAGTTCAGCAAGCGTGCAGGATGCCATGTGGACCTCTAAAAAATGGGCTGGGCGAGGGCACGAATGCGGTCCACACCGCCCACCGCATCTAGGTAAGTACGCTCGGAGTCTGAAATGAAGCGTTGCCGGTAATCGGCAAAACCCTGCTCCTCTTCTGCAAGGGCGGAATAGTCCTTCAGATGGGCCATATCCCAGCCGTACTGAGTGGGCGCAGTCGTCGGGTGGGCGCCTCCTGGAACCATACATACAGACGTGACGAGGCTTCTCTCAAACAGGTTGAAGTGCGCATCCTCGCTGTGCGACGCATCGAGCCGATCCACCAGGTCCTCGGTCTGAACGACCACACGATCTGCGGCCCGCGCAAACTGATCATCAAAATAAGGATCGGTACCCAGCGTATGCGTATTCCCGAGACGATCCGCTCGGGAAACATGCAGCAACGCCACATCGAGCCGAATCGCGGGCATGGCGACAAGCCACTCCTGATCCGCGTAGGGGGACTGGATAAGCCGGATGCCCGGGAAGTGTTTGAGCACATCTGTACCCAGGCCCACACGGGTCGGCAGAAATGGAAGACGCATGGCGGCTGCGCGCAGGCCCCAATGCAACATGCCCTCATCCAACTCAACTGCCTCGAAGCGCCCAGCCTCTCGAGCCTTGCGCCAATGTGCCTCCAATGGAATGGCATCGAGCGAGACAAACCCATAGATCAACCGCTTGACGGCACCGGCAGCACAGAGCAGACCTGCATCTGGTCCACCATAGGTGACCACCGTGAGGTCTTTGCGCCCCTGACGGATGAGCTCCCGAACGAGTGACATGGGCTTTCGACGAGGGCCCCACCCGCCGATGCCAATGGTCATGCCATCTTGAACGAGCGTTGCTGCGGCTTCCAGCGATTGGGCTTTATCGAGCATCAGCTGCGCCCCACTGAAAAGTCGTGGCCCCAGAGTGAAACGGCTGTGAACTCATGGGTCACGTGCGCATTCCAGTCGACTTGTGCGCCGCCCGTTCCAACCTCCACATCAAAGCCAGAGGGCGTCTTCATGTAGAACGAGATCATGCGGTCGTTTGTGTGCTGGCCGAGCGTGGCCGACAAGGCCACATCGTGCTGAATACGTCGATCAAAGGCTCGGCCCACCTCTGCCATATCGGGCACTTCCACCATGATATGGACGCAGCCAGACGGCACCGGAAATGCTGCTAGCGCGAGGCTGTGATGTCGGGGATTGTTGCAGTGAAAGAAATGGATGGGCAGCGCCGGGGCGTCTGGTGCGGGTTTGAAATTGAAGAGATCGGAGAGTCCAAACCCGAGGACATCACGCACGAAGGAGACCGTCTCAGCGAACTGAGGGGCTGGCAGGACGACATGGCCCATGCCCTGGTCCCCTGTGACAAAGTGAGGAACGCCAACGGGCGAGACCATCCGTCGGAAATCAGACTGATATCCCCAGACCAGTTCATGTCGATTGCCCGAGGGGTCATGCACGATCAACATCTTGATGACCTTGCGCTGGCGACAGAGATCCTCAGAGCCTTGCTCAAAGGCGACTCCATGCGCCTTGAGATGTGCGATGGCGGCATCGAAGGCATGTTCATCTCGAACCAGCCAGCCCGATGCGACATATCGAGCCTCGGAAGCCTGCTCAACCTGAATGCGATAGGCCCGCTCATCCATCTTCAGGAGAAGTGTCCCCGAATCGTCGTGCGCCTGGAGGCCCAGAACCTGCTCTCCATATGTTCTCCATACAGCCAAATCTGGGTGTGCTGCAACGACATAGGCCAGCTCTTGGACCTGGAACATGAGATTGTCCTTTCGGATGGGAGTACCTGGATTCTTTCGACCGACGGTTGAGCGGACATCGTCCAGGCAGACGATGACCCCACCTCCCAATTCTCGAACCATGCGTCTATGTCCACCATAGATCCCATCGAATTCAGGCGCGCACTGGGCACCTTCACCACTGGGGTCACCATCGTGACCACACGCTCGAATGATGGAGAGCCTGTGGGCGTCACTGCGAATAGTTTCAATTCGGTCTCGCTATCACCGCCCATCGTACTGTGGAGCCTTGCCAAGACAGCCAAGAGCCTTGCTGCATTCACGGGCTCGAATCACTGGAATGTCCATGTGCTTGCGACTGACCAACAGGCACTCTCAGCAACGTTTGCCAAGCCGGGGGCCGACAAGTTCGCGGGCGTGGCACTGGATGAGGGCCTCACCCCGGCACCGCTCATGACCGGGTGCTCCGCTCGGTTTCAATGCAAAACCACTTCCGTGGTGGAAGCGGGCGATCATATTGTGTTGCTCGGCGAGGTCGTGGCCTTTGACGCATCCGACAGAGCCCCCTTGGCCTACTCGAAGGGGCGCTACTCGCTCACGAGCCACTTTGAACAGATCGCCCTTGGTGAGGCAGAGGATCTCTCCGGCGCAGAATACAACGACGAACTCCTGGGATACCTCCTCGGGCGCGCACATCACCAAATGCTGGCCCAGGTTCGGAAACACTACGAACCACTCGGCCTCGATGACCTCGGATTCTTCGTCTTGGCGACCCTTCTGATTCGCAGGCAAGGAGACCTTGAAGCACTCCAGGAGCTGATCAATTACACCGGCCTCATCATCACGCCAGAGGCGATGACCCGTCTGGTGGCGCTGGGGTATTTGCAACGGGTCTTGGGGGAGTTTGCCCTCACACAAGAGGGTCATCAGGTTGCACGCGATCTGATTCGCAACGCCCAGGGCGTTGGTCAAGCCCTATCGGAGCGGCTTGGCCTCTCAGGAACCCAGGCACTGATTACCCTCCTTAAGCAGGTCATCGTGCATACCGACCCAGGACTCCCCTCGCTATGGACGACGAGAAAAGAAACGAATCCGGCGTAGCGCCGGGCTTAGCGATTGTCACAGGCGCCAGCAAGGGCATTGGCAGATCCATCGCACTCGCACTTGCCCGCAAGGGTCACCCGATTGCCTGTTTGTCACGGTCGCAGACCGAGCTCAACGATGTGGTCCAAGACATTCAAGCGCTGGGTGTTCGCGCCACGGGCATCTCAACCGACGTGATGTCTGAGGCATCGATCGTTTCAGCCATTGCGAGCGCACAGTCTGCTATCGGCCCAGCATCCATTCTGGTGAACAATGCGGGGGGCTCTGGTCCCTCATCGATCGACAAGATGAGCCCCCAGGCCTTTCATGACGTGCTTTGGTTCAATGTCACCTCCGCTTACACAGCCATTCAGGCCTGCCTCACAGGATTTAAGGCGAATGGCGGTGGCGCCGTGTTGAATATTTCCTCGGCTGCTGGTCGGCTCATACAGCCCCATTTCGCGGCTTATGGAGCTGCAAAAGCGGCCCTCAACCACCTTACGCGACAGCTGGCTCAGGACCTCGGGCCGCGCAATATTCGCGTGAACGCCATAGCGCCAGGCCCGATTCGCACCGATGCATTGGCCCGGGTGCTCACGCCTGAGATTGAGAAAGGCATGACGGGCTCAATCCCCCTCGGGCGCATTGGAGAGACCGAAGACATCGCCAATGCCGCCATTTTCCTGCTCTCCAGTGAAGCGCGCTACATCACCGGAAAGATACTGGATGTAGACGGCGGAATGGAATCAAACCGCTGGGGCTGACGCCAAGAGCTGTGCGCGAATTTTTCCGGCCAACGGCAGATACATCAACAAAGGAATGGCCGCAGTTACGGCGCCAAAGGTGAGCAACGCCCCAAACCCATGCTGCGCAACGAGCGTGCCTGCGAGCGCTGGGCCAATGGTGCCTGCCAATGCGAATGCAGCTGGCACCAACATGATGGCCTTGTTGCTGGAATCGAGGCGTGAAATGGCAGCCGTCTGGTACACGCAGCTGGCAACCAAGGAGAGCTCCCAGAGCCAGGCGCCCGCCGCATAGCCGGCAAACCCGCCCGAGCTGCCCAACAGCAGCATCGATCCGAAGAGCCCCAGGAAGGCAAAGACATGCGACCGCTTGACGCCAAACTTCAGGCCAATCAGCCCAATGCCGATCGCCGCAACCGCACCAATGACCTTGAGCACAGCAAGGACGAAAGAGAGCTGCGCCTCCGTAACGCCATCTTGAATCGCCAACTGCCCCAAGAAGGCGTAAACGCCAATCTGGCCGATCGCAAACAAAACGAAAACGCCCAGACCAATCCAGCCCTCCTTGCTGATGCGCAGATCGACCGTGGACTCACCATGGCTATCGAGTTCGCGGCCACTCGCCGGCAGCCGAAAAATACTGACCGACAGCAGGAGAAACACAACACACAACAAGGCGACAGCGCCGACATAGCCAGCGGCCTCAATAGCGAATGGCAGCATGAAGAACGCCGCTGCTGCACAGAGCAGTTCAATGCCAAGACGTGACCCGAGCCCATGCTCTTTGTTCGGCATGCCCGAGGCCACGCGCATACCCAGGCAGGTCATCGTGGCAGCGAAAAAGCCCACCACAGCCCAAGAGACATAAATCGCCGTGGGCTGATCGCCCCCGAGCGATGCAGTGAACATCATGGCCAGCACACAAGCCAGAACAGCGACCCAAGAGAGCCTTCGCCAATGCAGACGTTCAAGCCAAAGGGGTGCCGTCAGGGTCGCAATGAAGTAGCCCCCCAGATAGGACGAACCAAAAAGCCCTAACTGTTCAGGCCCCCACTGAAAGCTGCTGCCAACCGAGTTGATGATCTGCGGGAGGACATTGAAAGGCATCCCGCCAATCGCAGAGACGAGGCTGGCGGCCACGAGGGCGGGCCCAAGAGACCTGAGAAAGTTCTGAATAGGCACTGCGTTTCTCCTTAGATTAGGCCGTGAGGGCCCCTCCGTTAAGGGCAAGCGTTTGACCGGTGATCCAAGCGGCCTCGCGTGAAGCCAGAAAGGCGACTGCCGCTCCAACGTCTTCGGGCGTGCCAGTTCGGCCCACAGCGGAGCCCTTGTCCTCGTAGCCATAGTTATTCATGGTGCCAAGTGAAACCGCATTGGCGGTAATGCCACTACGACCCACCTCATGTGCCAAGTGCCGCATAAAGCCAAGTGCAGCCGCCTTGGCGGCCGCATAGTTGCTCAGCCCGTATCGAAGCCCAATCCGCCATGACTCTGAACTGATGATGATGATGCGACCGAACTGACGACGCGTCATGCCGGGTAAAACCAAATGCGCAAATCCGGTAATGGCATGAAGGTTCAGGTCGAGCTGCCGATTGAAGTCATCCTGCGACAACTGATCAAAGGTTCGCAACGAGGTCGACATGCCAATGGGCACACCAGCATTGTTAACCAGGATGTCTAAAGGCCCAGCCCAGGCTTCCAGGTCTCTCACAATGGCCTCTCTGACCACTGACGAGGTGATGTCCCCAGCGAATGCTTGAACCTTCAGTCCCTCTGCGCGAAGCCCAGCGGCGGCTTGCTCTGCGCGCTCCGGGTAGAGGTCATTGAGCGCCACCTGGGCACCTTGCAACGCCAATGCCCGCGCAACACCGAGCCCCATGCCCTGCCCTGCGCCGGTGACTAATGCAGTGAGTCCATCCAGGTTAAACAGCGGCGACATCAGGATGTTTCCCTTCTCTGATCCAGAAGAAACTTAAAGACATCCAGTTCATGATCGATCATGCTGGCAAGCGAGATCGTGTGGTCCTGGGCCTTGTGCATGAGGTGCTTGGTCTGAAGGCGCGCTGCAGGTGAACGCTCATTGAGCTGATCCAGCACGGTCTGCACGTGATCTGAAAGGCCCATGGGAACCACCTTATTAATCAAGCCCAGCGCTTCTGCCTCGTCTGCAGGCAGCCGCGCGCCAAGCTGAAAGAGTTCCATCGCTTTAGCCCAGCCGATTCGCTCAACCAGAAGGCGTGTCGCACCGTATTCAGGGCAAAGCCCCAGCTTCACAAACGGAAAGTTCAGGAAGGCAGCAGGAGACGCATAGACCAGGTCGCAATGCAGCAGCAGGGTGGCGCCAATCCCGACCGCGGGTCCGTCCACCTCAGCGACAACCAATTTCGAGCAGTTCATCAGGGCATGCATGAAATGCCGAATATCAAACGGCAGCGGGCCCTCTTGGGCATCAAAGACAGCGAGGTCATTACCGGCTGTAAATTGCCCGGGTCCACCCGTGAGATGAACCTGGTGAATAGATTCTGTTGTTGTGGCCTCTTGGAATGCATGGGCCATCGCGGAGTACATATCGAGGGTCAGCGCGTTGCGTTTCTCCGGCCGCTGCATTTCAATGCGCAGCGTATGACCGGACTGGCTGACCCGAATATGTTCGCAGGTGTGCATGACGAGAGGGTGCCGTCTAAGCACCCGACCGCCATGGCACAAATGGACTAAGGGTTACTCACTGCCCCGTGAATGCCTCCGCCTGGGCGTAGCCTGCGGCACCCGCACGCACGGCATGGACCAGCCCCAGACTGGGCAAAAGAACGCTCTGCCCATAGAAAACTGCCGAGGCAAGCTTCTGGGCATAAAAGGGCTCGACCGCGGTTTTGGTCTGCGCAATGAGCGCGGAACGCGCCATCATCCAGCCTCCCAGTACCGAGCCAGTCAACATGAGCAAAGGGACGGAGCCGAAGAAACTGCCCACAGGGTTCTGCGCACTCATTTCGAGCGTGGCCTCAAGGGCCTCTGACAAAACGGCGACGGACTTGGCAAGGGCATCGGCCAGACCCGCAGCATCCGGGTGCCCGCAGGCCCGCAGTGCGTCAGCGGTCGCCTTCACCTCTGCGAGCAGCCGCATGGCTTCAGCCCCTTTGTCGCGACCGAGCTTGCGGCCGATGAAGTCATTGGCCTGGATGGCCGTGGTGCCCTCATAGATCGTGGTGATGCGCGCATCGCGAAGGTGCTGTGCTGCACCCGTTTCTTCGATGAATCCCATGCCGCCGTGCACCTGAATGCCCAGCGAGGCGATCTCCACACCGGACTCTGTGCACCAGGCCTTCACCACCGGAATGAGCAGATCGGCTCGCGCCTGATG
>JBJOHF010000045.1:0-5896 GCA_046047855.1 Pseudomonadota bacterium
ACAGCTACCGTGCGCAATTCTGGGTGCATCACGCCTTTCCGAGACATTTCTACATGGGCGGCGCCTACGGGCAACGTGTGGTGGTATACCCCGAGCATGACCTCGTGATCGTGCACCTCGGCAGCCACCCCAGCCCCTCAGCGAGCGAGACGGACACGCTGCATCTCGAGGCGGCCCGGGCGCTCATTCATCAATTGAGTGCCCAATGAGGGTAACGCCATGAACCTTGCTCCTGGCTTCATTTCACTTTGCCTTGGTTTACTTGCCTGGGGAGCAGCTGCGCCCTCACTGGCAAGCGGGACGACCGGATCGAGTGCAGCGCACCAGTCAGCACGGGCAAAGGTCATGCTGGAGCATCCCGAACTGCGCGCATCCATTATGCGAGGCGGGACCTTCAGTGGGCCCGAATTCTCTGCTGCCATCGCTAACCGGATGTACAGCAAAAAGAATCAGGCAGCGATAGAGGACGCAAGAAAAAAACTGCGTATCGAGTCTCGTGGACCAGGGGTGTGGCTACTCAGGTTTCCATTTGTCAACGTTGCTGTCTTTGAGACCCAAGAGGGATTGGTGGTCATTGACACGAGTTACGCGCCCGCAGGGCCGGCCCTTAAAGAGGCGCTCTCCAAGCTGAGCCCCAAGCCAGTGCATACCATCATCTTTACGCATTACCACGCTGACCATGCCTTCGGAGCGTGGTCACTTATGGAGTCCGACACAAAGCCTCGCGTAATTGCGCAAGAGCGCTTCATCGAACAACTCGAATACGACATGAAGACATTCGGGCTGATTGCAAGAAACAACAATCAGTTTCTGGAGGATGTTCCGCGTAGCTGGGCGGATGCCGTGCGTCCCACTCAGACCTTTGACAAGGAGATGGTCCTCTCAATTGGGGGCGTTACTTTTCATCTCCATCATGCCAAGGGTGAAACAGAGGATCACGTATGGGTGGCGGTTCCATCTCATCAGCTTGTCGTTTCAGGAGATCTCTTTCAGGACTTTCTACCCAATGCAGGGAATGGCAGACGGCGAGTTCGCTTCGCAAGTGACTGGGCACTCGCGTTAAGGTCAATCGCTTCGACCAAACCAGAGCAATTGCTCCCTATGCACGGGCCCGCAATCAGCGGCAACGAGGAGATCGTTCGAAGATTGACCCGTCAGGCAGAAATGCTCGAGTCCATTGTGAACCAGGTTCTTTCTGGGCTAAACAGCGGTGAAAGGCAGGACCTGGTTGTAGATGCGGTCAAACTACCCGAACAATATGCCCATGATCCTGACGCCAGAGAGCAATATGTCACGGTGAAAGATATTGCTCGAATGGTCGTGAAAGAGCACAGCGGCTGGTGGGACGATATTCCATCAAACTGGAATCCACCCTCGCTCAAGAAACAAGCTGAGGAGATTATTCGGCTAGCAGGAGGGCTTGATGCGGCAATTCTGCATGCCCAAGGGCTCGCAGATCGAGACACATATCTCGCAATCAAGTTCGCTGATTGGATTTGGCTCGCCCATCCTGATCAGGCACGTGCTGTGCAGGCCTGCTTAGCGGTTTATGGCAAACACGTCTCGACGCCAAAACCCACTCAGGAGGCGTTGGTCTATGCTGAACACATGATCCGCCTGCAAGTTGCCTTGACCTCTCTTAAAGCCCGCTAACTCAATCCTCGCGCCGTTGGCCCGTAGAACCGCTGCCCCCTCTGCACCATCTCGCTGACAATGGCTGGGGGACGGAGGTGCTCACCAAACACATCGGCAAGACGATTGCATGCTTCCGCAAAAGCAGCGGGTGTTAGTGCATCCACATAGCAAAAGGGCCCGCCGGTGTATGCCGGAAATCCCACACCCAGAATGGCGCCAAGATCACCGTCCGCTGCCGAGGTGAGAACCCCCTCTTCAGCGGCCTTGAGCGCCTCAATGATTTGCACGAACAAGATGCGCTTTCGAAGCAGTTCGGGATCGGGCTGTTGCCGCTTCAAGGGGTAAATCTCGGCGAGCCCTGACCAGATCTGCTTGCCCGCGTCGCTGTAATCGTAGAAGCCCTTGCCCACTTTCTTTCCAAGCCGCCCCTGGTCGAACAGCGTCCGAAGCACGGGAACTGACCGGCCCTCGCGGTAAGCCTCACCATAGACCTTGCGATGGGCCTCTCCGGCGTGAATCGAGAGTTCGATAGACAGTTCATCAGTGATAGCCAGCGGGCCTACGGGCATGCCGACCTGACGGGAACAGTTCTCGATCAGGGCAGGACTCACGCCTTCAGCAACCATCCCGATCGCGTCATCAACAAACGCACCAATGAATCGGCTGGTGAAGAAACCGCGGGAGTCCCGAACCACAATGGGCGTCTTCTTGAGCTGAAGGGTGAAATCCAGGCTGTGCGCGAGACATGCGTCAGTCGTCTCTGGGCCTCGAATGATTTCGACCAATGGCATGCGGTCCGCAGGTGAAAAGAAGTGAAGACCGATGACTCGGCTTGGCTTGGCACTCGCAGAGGCAATTTTGGCAATGGGCAAGCCAGAGGTATTCGTCGCAATGATGCAGTCCGGCGAGAGATGTGCATCAAGACTCTTGACCAGGCTCTGCTTCAGATCGAGGTCCTCAAAGACTGCTTCAATCACGAGCTCACGGTCAGCCAGTTCAGCATGTGAACCCACCGGCTCGATCAGTCGCATGGCGCGATCCATGGCGTCAGCTGCAAGTCGGCCGCGGTCGACCTGACGCTGAAAGTCTGCTCGGATCTGAGCACAGGCCGCCTTTGCACGATCTACAGACTGATCCATGAGCTTGACCGCAATGCCGCGTCGAGCGGCTGCTTTGGCAATGCCTGCACCCATCATGCCCGCGCCAATAATGCCGAGTTTGTGAACCTCTGATGCCTCGGGCGCAGGGGGGCGACTTGCGCCTCGCTCTGCGTGTGTCTTACTGAGAAAGAGCGTGCGAATCATGCTCTTAGACACGGGGCTATTCAGCGAAACATCGAGCAGGTATTTGACTTCGAGTCTCAGGGCGCGATCGAAGGGAAGTTGAGCCCCTTCATAAACGCAGCTCTGAATGGCGAGCGGCGCCGGAATGTTGCCATGCGTATTGGCGAGGATCATGGCATTTCCGACCACGAATGCGGGTGCCACGCGCGGATCGGTGGGCCCACCCCCCGGAATGCGGTAGCCCTTCTCGTCCCAGGGCTTCGTGACCGTCGGGCCTGAGAGAATCCACCGCGTCGCCGCGGAGATGAGTTCACTCGAAGGCACCACTTCATCAACGAGCCCGGCCTTGAGCGCCGCCTCTGCACCTGCCGACTTGCCCTCAAGCAACCAGGGCAGAGCAGTCGTAATGCCCAACATGCGAATCAGTCGCTGCGTGCCCCCGCCTCCGGGGAGCAGTCCGACCTGGACTTCGGGCAGTCCCACCACTGCGCGGGGGTTGTCGGACATGATGCGACGATGACAGCCGAGGCAGAGCTCAAAGCCGCCGCCCATTGCGGCACCGTCAATGAGCGCAACAACTGGCTTTTGTAGACGCTCAATCTCACGAATCGCCTTCGAAAGCGAGAAGAATTTATCGAATGCAACCTCAACCGAGTCCTGGTCCATGGAATCGAGATTGCGCTCCATGGTGGTGAGATCCGCCCCAGCAACAAAGGCACTCTTAGCACTGCGAACAATCGCGCCCACAATGGACGCGTCGTCGCGAATGGTTGTGGCATGTGCGTGAAGGTCATCCAGGAAAGCCTGATCAATGACATTCATCGAGCGCTCAGGCGTGTCCAGAATGAGATGCGCAATCTGGTTGGCATCCATTTCCAATCGAATTGAACGCACGGTCATGTCAGGCCCCCTCTCGTTGAATAACCATCGCAACGCCCATTCCAGCTGCAACGCATAGTGTCACGAGCCCTGTGGACTTACCTTGCCGCTCGAGCTCGTCGAGTAGGGTTCCCAAGATCATCGCGCCGCTTGCTCCCAAGGGATGCCCCATAGCAATTGCACCACCATTCACATTGACGTCATCGAGGGAAATGCCCATGCGCTCGACAAAGGTCAAAACCACAGATGAAAACGCCTCATTAATCTCCCAGAGATCGATGTCAGTTACAGCCAGACCCGCTCGCTGCAGCGCGAGTCCTGCGGCCTTGGATGGGGCATCCAACATCAACGTAGGCTCGGATCCGATGGCCGCATAGCTCAGAATGCGGCCCCTGGGCTTGAGGCCAAGCCGGCTGGCGGCAGCTGGACTTCCCACCAGAACTGCCGCGGCACCGTCCACAATACCGGAGCTGTTGCCGGCATGATGAAGGTGTTGAATCGCTGAAAGCTGAGGGTACTTCTGCAACGCGATCGCGTCGTACCCATACTTCAGGCCCATCTCTTGGAATGCCGGCTTGAGCTGGGCGAGTGACTCTGTTGTCGTCTCAGGCCGAATCGTCTCATCCCGATCCAGTAGCGTGAGGCCGATGAAATCTTTCACCGGCACAACAGAGCCGTCAAAACGCTTTTCTTTCCATGCGCTGGCTGCACGCTGATGACTGATCACCGCGACCTCATCGAGCTGCGCTCTGCTATAACCCTGCAGACTGGCCAACAAGTCAGCAGAGATGCCCTGCATCACGAAGCCCGTCTTGGCGGCAACCTGGGGATCTTGAGCCCATGCGCCACCATCGGACCCCATGGGGACGCGAGACATCATTTCAACGCCACCACCGACCGCCAGATCACAATGGCCTGCCGCTACCTTTGCTGCGGCCAGCGCAACAGACTCTAGCCCGGATCCACAGTAACGATTGATCTGCATTGCGGGAACCGATTGGTCCATGTCGGCATTCAAGACCGCCATGCGGGCGATGTTTCCGCCTTGCTCACCGACCGGCATCACGCAGCCCATAACAACCTCACCGATCTCCGTGGAGGCTATTTGCTGACGTTGCATCAGGGCCTTGAGCGGCACACTCGCAAGATGCACCGGGGTGACCTCATGCAAGCTTCCGTCGGGCTTTCCGCGGCCTCTCGGCGTTCTGACATGATCAAAAATGCAAATCTGAGACACCTCAATCTCCTTCCGCGTGGTCGGACTCAATCGTAGAAATGTGCAAATGCCTGAGGTGACTCACGGTCCGTCGAGAGTGAATTCACCACGTGGCTCTTGTCTTCAAAACCCAATGACACGGTGCAGACCATCATCAAATGATCCGGGATGTCCAAGACTTCTCGAATGACGCGATGAAATGGGTTGAGGGCCGCCTGGGGACAACTGCCCAGCCCTTGGCCCGTTGCGCAGAGCAAAAGGCTCTGCACAAACATGCCGCAGTCGAGTAGGGCTCCCTGTCCCATCTTTGCGTCACAGAACACAAAGACGCCCACTGGAGCATCGAAGAGCGCAAAGTTGCGCGCTGTCTGCGCCACCATGCCCTTTTGATCTTCCTTCGGGATGCCCAATAGACCGTAGAGCGCTAAGCCGAGTGTCTTTCTTCGCCCCTTGTAAGGCTCGAACCAGTCCGAGGGGTAGTAAGGATAGGCCTCTTGAGGCTCATACTCGCCAACCAAAGACGCATAGAACGCCTCTTGAAGGCGCGACTTGAGCATGGCCAGTCGATCTCCCGTGACCACAAAGACATTCCACGGCTGAATGTTGGTGCCCGAAGGCGCACGTGAGGCGCACGCAAGGAGATCCTCGATCTGTTCGCGAGCGACGGGGCGATCGGTAAATGCGCGAACAGAGTGTCGCGCAGTAATAGCGTCTTTGACATCCATGGACTTGGCACCAGTGCTCAGGCGTTGAGCTTGCTGGCCAACTCCGGCACGGCGGTGAAGAGGTCGGCGACCAGGCCATAGTCAGCCACCTGGAAGATCGGCGCATCAGGGTCCTTGTTGATCGCCACAATCACCTTGCTGTCCTTCATCCCCGCCAA
>JBJOHF010000046.1:0-22780 GCA_046047855.1 Pseudomonadota bacterium
TTGCGCACCAGGGGAAGATGAAAGACGCCGCCGGGGGCCTGCTTCGCAAGTGTCTGATGCGGGCGGTAACGATCGGGGTGCTGCGGGGTATTCATCAACTCGGGCATGACCCCGTTTAACAGGTCAACCACGGCCTGACCGCATCGTCGGGTCTGGTCAGCAGCCAGGACCTGGGCGTCATAGCGCTCGGCGAGCCAGGCTCGAGCCGCTTCAAAGACCCGTGGGTCACCACCACGAAACTGATAGATGGACTGCTTGGGATCACCGACCAGAAAGACCCGCGGTGCAGTGGCCTGTGGATGCTCAGAGCCCACGTGGGCCTCCAGCCAGCTGCGCAGCAAAGCCCATTGCGCAGGGCTGGTGTCTTGAAACTCATCGACCAGGATCTGCTCAGTGCGACAGTCCCAGCGAGCGAGGATTTCGAGTCCATCCCGAGATTGGACCAGCTGCAGGACCGCGGCCTCAATCCCGTCAAAATCGGTCTCGTCGGTGAGGCTGGAGGTGGCCTCTGAAGCATGAGCCAGCCCCGATGCAAGCTGCATGAGCGCATGTTGTCGGGCTTGTTGAATGCGATGTGACTGCCGTTGGGCCAGTGCTATCAAACCCTCGGCAAACCGAATCAATCCGTCCTCTGGGTCCTCAGAGTGCGTACTCCAGGCCCTTCGATCGGCAACTCGCACAAGTCTCGCCCTCAGGCGCTTGTTGCGCTGCCCCGCCGGCGCCTTGGGGTCGGCAGCGAGCAATAGCGTCTCCAGTGCGTCAATGCGAGGGCCGACATCCCCTTCCTGCGTCAAGGCCAAAAATGCGTGCGCATGTGGCTGTCGATCTTCCCCAAGTCCGCCAAACGCCTTCGCGAGCCGTTGGGCCAGCCCTTGAACCGAGGCGACCCAATCCTGTGCATCGCGATCATTCTCACGCCGCGCATCCTCAGGGGTGAGCGCAGGCATGAGTGCCGCCCAGCCTCCCGCCTCGTGAGCCTCTACCTGCCCCATCCATGACACACATGACCAGAGCGAATCCGCAAGCCGAGAGGGCCCGAGTTCTGCACTGAGCCAGACCAGCAGCCGACGATCGGACTCACCGATCTGCTGCGTCCATCGCCTCCATGCCTGCCGTCGCAGCAGCGTCGGGCGCTGGGTGGGCGAGAGCCGTGACAACCGCGCAAAGCCCATCGGCGCTGATGCAAGCAGCCGCAGGTACCAGGCGTGGAACGTACCCACGAAAGGCCGCTCGGGGCTCAAGAGCAGGCGCTCAAAGACATGTGGTGCAGCCTGAACACAGGCCTCGATCCGTGCTTGCGGTACACCCCATTCAATACATTGCGCGCGCGCCTGTGCGGCGCTCGCCTGACTCAGATGTTCGAGCGCCTCCCAGACCCGTCCCTGCATTTCCTCGGCCGCCTTGTTGGTGAAGGTCAGCGCCAAAATGCCTCCCGGGGAACAGCCCTCCAAGAGCGCACGGGCGATACGGGCCGTCAGCAGCCAGGTCTTGCCGCTGCCTGCGCACGCCTCTACAACCACCGAGCGATATGGGTCGCATGCAAGCTCAGCCGTCATGGGCTTCATACACACCACTCCTGCGGTCGACACGCGCCGCGAGCCGGGCAGCGCTCACAGGCAAGCCCCTCACCTTGGGCATCGAGCGCTTCCAGAGGGTGCCCTTGCGCAATGCGCAGGAGCGTCTCGTCCAGCTTCTGCACGAGCGGCTCGCATGGATCCACCTCGACGACTCCGACCTCGCTCACCCCCACGCTCAGCAATGCAAGCGATGCGGGCTTCTCCTCAGGAGCAGCACGCGAGCGTAAGTGGTGATAGACCTGCAGCTGCAGGTCTGTGCGCGCGGTCTTGATGTCGCTTTTCAATGTGGCCGGATCAGTGGTTTTGAGGTCCACCACCCCGTTCTCTAAGAGCCAATCGGCCCTCCCCTTGACGGCCTGCCGACTCTGGGCAAGCACGCCCTCGAGTGGGCGCTCGGCTGCGATCGGCAGTGGCAGGCTGGGCGTTGCCAGCCACTGTGCGAGTGCACGGAGCCGTTGCTCGAGTTCGATATGAGAGGCCAGATCAGGCTCCTGCCCACCCAATCGGGTCGACAAGGTCTCTAATAGAAAAGTCAGCCAGCCCTCTGCATCTGTGGGAGGGCTGGGTTGCTTGAGGCGTTCGGGTACCGCTTCAGCAATCTGGTGCAAGCGGGTGCCACGCTCCGCAGGACCTTCAACGGAGGCAAGCGGGCGCCAGTCTGCGAGCTCGAGCTGGGCGCGCCAGAAGAACTGAAATGGACAGACTGCGAGCGCCTGCAGGTTGGTGACCGAGATGCGAGCAGGCAATGGGGCAATCACGCGAGGGGCGATCGCGTGGGGGGCGATCACGCGAGGAACCGCAGGATTGCGCTCGACGGTAGGCAGCTTGGACACCTGAACAGCACTTGGACAGACAGACCGCAGGCGAACCAGAGGAGAGGCCCACCGAACATGCGAGCCGGCCTGCGCTGGGGCGCCGATACAGACCAGTGGCGTTCCGCGCCAAAGGATTTGGGAGAGATGCGAGAGCGCGACGGCGTGATCCACCGACTCGGGCTGGCGCGCGCAGGCCAAATCCATCTGACGGCGCGAAAGCAAAGGGCTCGGCAGAGGCGCAAGCATCTGCCCCTCGGTTGCACCCAACAAAATGACCGCAGAAAAGCCCTCGTCCAGTGCAGCCTCAGAGAGGCTTGAGAGGCGAGCCGCCGGGCGGCGGTTCTCCTTCAATGGGAGTCGTGCGAGCGAAAGCCTACGAGACAGCGCGGCTCTGAACTCCGTCCAGCGGACTTGGGGTGGACCCTCTTGCGCACCGAGGTGCTCGATCTTGAGCTCCCGCATGGTCGCCATCACCAGCGCACCCGCGGCATCGGCGGCCAAACCCTCTGCAAGCCCGAGGTCGTTCAGCGCTGACTCCACCTGGTCAACCCAGACATCGAATGTCTGGGGAGCCTTGGAGGTCGCAAGCCGCTGAAGGGGCAAGAGCATGAGCCTCAAATGACTCGGAAGGGCCTCAAACCCCGAGGCGGTCGGCAGGCGTTTTCTGAACGTGCGATAAAAATCGAAAAGCGCTTCGGATTGTGTTCCTAATGCAGACTGGACCATTGGGAGCGTGAGCCAATGAAAAGCCTGCTGGGGGGTGCAGTGAGGCTGGATAAGGTCGAGCAAGCCATCAATGGGTGCGCAGGCGGCCGTGGTGTCGAGTGCCCAGCCGGATGGATCCTCCACCGAGAGCCCTTGTTGTTGCAGCTTGACGGTGAGCCGCCTCGCCATAAGCCGATCGAAGGCCACCACGGCAATGCGTGCCGCCTCATCCCGGTCACGCTCCGCCCGAATGACATCGACTGCATGATCGACGGCAGACTCGAGCTGAGCGGCTTCAAAACACGCCAAGCGCAGATTGGAAGTCGTGAGGCTCTGCTCGGCCGCGTGTTGGCGGCGACTGGCAAGCGAGGGCCATGCGTCGGGCTGCGGTGCACGCCCTGCTCGCAGGTCTGTCAATTCAGGCCAAATCAGGTGCAACGGGTGCACGTCGGGCAGATCAGACAATGGGTGATGCAGCAGCTTGGGTCGTTGCCCAAAGAGCACCGTTGCCGCAGCGATCTGTTCAGCGTCAATGGGGCCTTGTCCAAACACCCCCATAACCCGCCTCGAGGCTGCGTCGCAACGCGAGCGCGCGGCAATCCAATGCGGCAGATCTGAAGGGTCGGTCTGGGCGCAATAGACCGCCACCAAGGCATGCAGCCCCTCAAGCGGCTCGGCTCCCGGCGCACAGGTGGGCCTAGGGGAGCCCGATAAACGCCAGGCCGCAAGCAGCCAATCCCATCGTGTGAAAAGCGCAACCCAATCGTAGGCAAGGTCGAGCAATCCCCGTGTGCTCTCCCCAAATGTGCGACGGATCCAAGGCGCCGTTCGCAGCGCATCGGCAAGTTCAAGGGCACGAATCGTCTCGGTCCGGGGCGTGTCAGCCGAGTGCCGCGCACATCGCCACTGGGCACGCCGCACCCAATCATCGAGAATGCCAACCTCGGGCAAAGGGCCCAACATCGGCTTGAGGGCGATGCATTGAAGGTATGTGGGGCCCAGTTCGGGGCGGGTCAGCAAGACTGCGTCCATGGGGCCCGCGTCAGCAACCGCAGACTGGGCCGATACACGTTCTGCCTCGCAGTAGGCGTTCCAGTAGACCAGCGCGTCGCGCAATTCCTGGCGTAGGGCGTCCTGAGCGATTTGCATGGAGCTATGGTATTCTGTGTTGTAGATAAACCACTCGATCACTTTCTGATCCCGGCGCGACCACTCAGGTGCGCGCTCACCCCAAGACCCCTCGTTCCTCCGACTACACAGATACAGACCTATGAGCGCTCACATTAAAGCCGTCACGGATGCCAGTTTTGAGGCTGACGTTCTTCAATCCGACCTCCCCGTGCTGGTGGACTTCTGGGCCGAGTGGTGTGGCCCCTGCAAGATGGTTGCACCCATCCTAGAAGAGATCGGCCAAGACTACGCAGGCAAACTCACCATTGCCAAGATCAACGTCGACGAAAACGCCGCCGTCCCTGCAAAACACGGCATTCGCGGCATTCCAACGCTCATCCTGTTTAAGAACGGGGCTGTCGTGGCACAGAAGGTGGGTGCTGCAGCGAAGTCGCAGCTCACAGCCTGGATCGACAGCCACCTGTAATCTCGCCCTACCCTACGGGCAGCCGCCCCTCACAGGCTGCCCTCTCGTTCACCTCAATTCCTTACCCCCCTCGCGCGCGTCCTGCCGCTGAATCTCTCCCACTGATCGCTCACCATGTACTTGTCTGAACTCAAAGCCCTGCCCGTAACCCAACTCGTCGAGCTTGCAGCCTCGCTCGAAATCGAGAATGCGAGTCGACTGCGCAAGCAGGAGCTCATGTTTGCCATTCTCAAAAAGAAGGCCAAAACGGGCGAACAGATCTTCGGCGACGGGGTACTGGAGGTGCTTCCCGATGGGTTCGGCTTTCTACGTTCTCCCGAAGCCAGCTACCTCGCCAGCACAGACGACATTTACCTCTCCCCCTCCCAGATCCGCAGATTCAACCTGCACACGGGAGATGCCATTGAAGGGGAGGTGCGAACCCCCAAAGATGGAGAACGCTACTTTGCACTGGTTAAGGTCGACCAGATCAACGGAAAGCCGCCAGAGGCCTCCAAGAATAAGATCCTGTTTGAGAACCTGACCCCGCTCTTCCCCGATGAGCCGCTTCACCTCGAGCGTGAAATGAAGGGGGAAGAGAACATCACGGGCCGCATCATTGACATGATTGCGCCCATCGGAAAAGGCCAGCGCGGGCTGCTGGTTGCCCCGCCCAAGAGCGGCAAGACAGTCATGATGCAGACCATTGCGCATGCCATTACGGCCAATCACCCAGATGTCACCCTCATCGTGCTGCTCATCGACGAGCGCCCGGAGGAAGTGACCGAAATGCAGCGCAGCGTGCGCGGAGAAGTGGTTGCCTCCACGTTCGACGAACCCGCAACCCGCCACGTGCAGGTTGCGGAAATGGTCATTGAAAAGGCCAAGCGTCTCGTGGAGCACAAGAAGGACGTGGTCATTCTGCTCGACTCGATCACTCGTCTCGCCCGCGCCTACAACACCGTGGTGCCCACATCTGGAAAGGTCCTCACCGGCGGTGTGGACGCCAATGCCTTGCACCGTCCGAAGCGGTTCTTCGGTGCAGCCCGAAACATTGAAGAAGGCGGCTCCCTCACCATCATCGCGACCGCACTGATCGAGACAGGCTCGCGCATGGACGAGGTCATTTATGAGGAGTTCAAGGGCACCGGCAATATGGAAGTACACCTTGAGCGCCGCCTTGCTGAGAAGCGGGTATACCCGGCGATTAACATCAACCGCTCAGGTACGCGAAAAGAAGAAATGCTCATCAAGGGCGATGTGCTTCAGAAGATCTGGATCCTGCGCAAACTGCTGCACGACATGGACGAGATTCAGGCCATGGAGTTCTTGCTCGACAAGATGCGTCAGACCAAGAACAACGGCGAATTCTTTGACATGATGAAACGCGGCGGTTAGGTTATACTGCGCGGTTTAGGCACGTAGCATGCGGCATATGAAATTGCCACCTGCCGGCGACCGATCCGACAGACCTGATCTTCAGCCCACGCGCTGTAAGGAACTTGCACCATGAAAGAGGGCATTCACCCCAACTACCGCGAAGTCGTTTTCCTGGACATGTCCAACGACTTTAGCTTTGTAACCCGCTCGACCGTCAGCACCAAGGAAAAAATCACTTGGAAAGATGGCAAGGAGTACCCGCTCTACAAGCTCGATACGAGCTCGGAGTCGCACCCCTTCTATACCGGTACCCAGAAGATGATGGATACGGCCGGTCGCGTTGAGAAGTTCCGCCAGAAGTTTGGTGCCAAGCGCGGTGCCGCGAAGGCCAAAGCCGAATAACGCTTGCGTTAGCCTAGACGGGGGGCCCCTGCAATGAGCGCCCCCTTGTCACGTCCTCTGCCCGGTCTCGCGGCGAGCGCCGCGGGAAGCCTCCCAAAGTGGTTGTTGGTTTCCTTTGCACTCTTGGCCGTGCTCTCCGGCCTTTTTGGGCACGCGCCTTGGCGTGGAGACGACCTGATTGGCATTGCACTCGCACGCGAGCTCTTGGTGCTCTGGCTCGACCCAGCGAGCGCGGGCTCCGTGCCGCTCTGGCCGCAGATGTCTGGCTCTGCTCTGGGCCGAGATGGTCCGCTCATGCCGGTGCTCATGGCAATTTTGGCGCTTCCCTTTGAAATACTCAGTACGGCCCTCACGGGTGAGGGCATTTCACCCGAACGGTTCGACGATCTCTGCCGAATCGTACTGGCCCTCTGTGTAGGCCTTGGACTCTGGGGCACTTGGCGGGCAACCGATCAACTGGCCCGACGACGAGAAGCGCAGCCCCTCGACCCACTCGGGCTTGGACCCAGTGCGGCCCAGTTTGGACGCACCCTTGGCGACTGCGCCCTTCTGGTCGCATTGGCCTGCCTCGGTGCCTTTGCGCGCTGGCACGAGGCGGGCAGCGCTGCGCTCTCGTTCGCGCTCTTGGCTTGGCTCCTGTTTGTCGTTGCGCGCAGCCCGGAGGCCCCGCGCACAAGTGCCATGCAACTGGGCGTGCTGCTTGCTGCCCTTGGTCTCACCGATGGCCCCGAGACGCCCTTGGGTCTCTCGATCGGCCTTGCGGTGATTTATGCGCGCATTTACCCCTTCCAACTGGTGCGCAAAGCGGTCCTACTGCCCTCACTCGCTCTCGCCCTTGGGCTTGTTGCGCTCTACAGCACAGTCGGCCTGCTGCTCGACCCATCCGGTACGCTGCAGTGGTGGGCGCAGCAATTCACGCTCTCTCCCCAGTCGCCGCTGCGAGCTGCTCAGGTCTGGGCCTGGACCTGGTGGCCTGCTTGGCCGCTGCTCTTGGGGCTCCTCGTGCAGTCCTATCGACTCGGGCATCTGCATCACGGCCACCTTCGCATGCCTTTGGCCTTGCTGTTTGGCCTGCTCGTCACCTCCTTGCTGGGTCTGAGTGACACGGACACCACCCGACTGCTGCCCATTGCACCCTTGGCGGTGCTTGGTGCGTTTGGTCTGCTGAGCATCCCACGCGGCCTCGTCGCTGTTCTCGATTGGTTTGCTGTGGTGGTCTTTACCGCACTCGCAGGCCTCATCTGGCTTTACTGGACAGCCTTCTATTCGGAGTTTCCAGCAAGCCTTGCGCAGCGGGCAGCTCTGTTTGCGCCAGGTCTCTCAGGGTCAAAGCCTGAGACCCTCGGCTTCCTGCTCGGGGTGTTGGCAAGCGGCTCCTGGCTCGCCCTGGTCCTCTGGCGGATACGTCGCACACAGACAAGACTCTGGCGCCCAGTGGCGCTAAGCGCAGGGGGTGTCACCCTCGTCTGGGTATTAATGATGACCCTCTGGCTCCCTGCGCTCGACCTCTACCGTGGCTACGGCCGCATTGCAGACGGCCTGCGGGCCTCGGTCGCCAAGGGGCCAGGCTGCATTCAGACGCTGCCTGAGGACCGAGTCAGCCAAGCAGTGGTGCTCGCGCACCAAATTGCCCCCCTTCGGGTCTCGGACTGCCCCTACCTGCTGGTCTCCCACGATCACACGGAGGCTTCGCCCTTGCATCTCACAGGCCTCGCCGATCCCATCTGGAGCGACACCAGACTGCAGAGCCGCCCCGATCGTGAGCGGTTCTCGCTTTATGCGCTTGAGGGCAGCCTGAAGAACTGAGCGCGGTAATAGCGCAGCTCTTCGATCGACTCCAAGATATCGGCAAGGGCCGTGTGTGCGCCTTTCTTGGAAAAGCCTTTGTACGCCTCCGGGTGCCAGCGACGTGCGAGTTCTTTGACGGTGCTGACATCTAAGTTTCTGTAATGAAAGTAGGCCTCGAGGCTTGGCATGTATCGGGCCATAAAGCGGCGATCTTGATGCACGGTATTCCCGCAGAGCGGTGACTTGCCAGGGGGCACCCATTGGCTCACCCACGCCAGGAGCCGCTCTTGCGCTTGTGCTTCATCGAGGGTCGATTGCCGAACCTTTTCCGTCAGGCCCGAGCGCCCGTGGGTAGACTTGTTCCAGTCATCCATGGTGTCCATATGAGCGTCGGTCTGATGTAGCACCAAGACAGGCCCTTCGGCCAAGATCTCGAGGTCAGAGTTCGTGACCACCATAGCCACTTCAAGAATGCGATTGGTCTCGGGGTCCAGGCCACTCATTTCCATGTCGACCCAGACCAGATAGGTTTCATTTGCTTGTGTCATAGCCGTGATGATCGCATGCGCTTGGACTGTGGGATGATGCAGGCCATGACTCTAGCGCCTCCTGATTACACCGCTCGTGTCATGAGCGCGCACGGACGGCTTGCATGGGTGCAAAGCGCCGATCACGGCGCACAGCTCGCCACACTCAAAGGCAGAACACTGCAAGTCTTTACGAACGATCTCGTGACCGTGGACTTTCACACAGATCCGCCGAGCGTGATTGAGGTGTTGCCGAGACAGAATCGGCTCTACCGAGAAGAGGGCCCGAAAGAGAAAACACTGGCAGCCAATGTTGACGGGGTGCTCATCCTGCTGGCCGGTCACCCTGGGTTTTCGCCTGAGATTGCATTGCGTGTGATGAGCAGCCTCATGAACCAATCGATTCCCTTTACGCTGGTGCTCAACAAATGGGACCGAGAGCAAGACCGAGACAAGGCGCTTGCCCTTCTCGAGGCCATACAACCTGCTGACGATGCCCTTGCCTGGCCTTGCGTGCGGGTGAGCAGCAAGACACCAGAGGGCCTGGCTCCCCTTTTGGCGCACCTTGAGCACTGGCCACCCGGTAGACAACGCAGTATTGCCCTCGCAGGACAATCGGGCATGGGCAAGAGCACCTTGCTCAATGCCCTTGTCCCAGGTGCAGATGCACTCACACAGGCTGTATCTGAGGCCCTACAGTCCGGAAAGCACACCACGACTGCAAGCCGCGGCTACGCCTTTGGTCAAGACTGGATTATTGATACCCCGGGCTTTCAGAGGTTCGGCATTTCCCACATCACGGCCCAAGACCTGATGGCGGTTTTTCCAGAGTGGGAGGCCCTCGCGCCACAAGGCTGTCGGTATACGAACTGTCAGCATGACCACGAGCCGCATTGCGAGGTCAGAACGATCTGTGCGCACAACCCTCGCATAGAGCGGCGCCGGCAGGCGTGGCTGGCGCTGATTCGCGGGGCCAGTGCCTAGGCGAACCAACGCCCCAGATGAAATAGCAGCACCATGAAGAACCACATCACGATTGCGCGCCAGACCAGCCCGGTTGCCGTGTCGAGGCTGGAGAATTCTGCCTCACGCAGGTCGGGCTCGTAGCCGCCGGGGGCTGCCGCCGCGTTAAGGTCGGCCTCCTCCAACCCGGTGTACCCTGCGGGCGCATCGGGCACAGAGAGGCGAAAGCCCATTGCACCGGCCCCAGAAGCCAAGAGAATGCGATCGGTGTCATCTCGAGAGCCGGGCGCTGCAGCCGCACGAGCCCGCCACATCGCAACCGAATCTTCAAAGTTGCCAACCACCGCGAAGATCGCGGCCGTCACACGCACTGGGGCCCAGTCAAACCAGCGATAGGCCGTCATGGCAACCCGACTCGCTGCATCGGATGGTTCTCCCCTGGCCTGCCCTGCCCAGCAATTCAAGAGCCGCGCGCTTAGCCAGTACGCGAGCGCCCCAGCAGGCCCTGGCAACAAAACGAACCAGAAGATCACGCCAAAAACCTGCCGCTGCGCCGCGACGAGTGCGAGCCGAATCGATTCCCGTGCGACCTCGCTCGCATTCCCGTCACGCGAGGCGGCCTCCGCGACCGAATCTCCACCTGAGGCCTCTACCCAACGGGCAAGTACGGATCGCGCCGTAACAAGATCGTTCGACCGCAGTGCCGACTGAATGTCGTGAAACCAATGACTAAAGCGCCGAAAACCCATGGTGAGGTAGAGCACACCCACTGTGAAGAGCAGCTCTAGCAGCGCGGACTGCAGCACCCCACCACCCCATTGCAGTAGGCCCAGTACCAAGAGGCTCGCAACCGCAACCCCCACGACCAGCAAAACCCAGATGGCCCAAGCACGCCGCATATCGGAGCCCGTGGGCTTGATTTGAAGCAGCCAGGCATCGACGGACAAATGAATCGGGTTGCCGTGTCGAATGGGCCTCACCTGCTCGATCAGTAGGGCAAATAGGAGGCTAATGAGCGTCATGGATGCATATCGCGAGATTGTTCATAGAGGGCACAGAAAAAATGGTACAGGTTTCGAATCATGGCTGCAGTCGCACCCCAGATGAATTCATCTTCATAGGGCATTGCGAAGAACCGAATGGTTTCGCCCTCGTGTACCAGCATTCGGTGCTCATGATGTTCAGGGTTCATGAGAAAACCAAGCGGGACTTCAAACACCCGGGCGACCTCGCGAGGGTCGGGTGAAAACTGAGCGTGCTGGGCCATGAGCGCAAGTACAGGCTGGACTTGAAAGCCGGTCACGGTCTGATACTTGGGCAGACAAGTGAGCGGCTCAATGCAGTCCGATGGCACGCCCAATTCCTCAGTCGCCTCGCGGCAGGCCGTGTAAATGAGGTCCGGATCTGAGGCCTCTGCGCGGCCCCCAGGAAAGCTCACCTGCCCAGGATGGTGACGCAGGGTGTCCGGGCGTCGGGTAAGAACCAGAGACGGGGTGTCCTGGTCGGCGCGTTCAACAAGGGCCATGAGCACAGCGGCTGGCTGAGCGTCTTGAGTGAGCCGAGCCGCTCGGTCTGACCACTGTTCAGGTGTCCACAGAGGGAAACGACCGTGCGACTGCTGCGCCAACGAAATGAGCGGCCGAAGCCGCTCAAACTGAAAAAACGTATGGGGTATGACGGCAGTCCGGGGAAGGGCCAAGCGCTCTGAGGCGCGAGGATCGAACCCCGGACGGCGGGCGGAAGTCAGTCTTGTGACTCTTCCGCAGCGGCCGCAGGAGCGGTCGTACCGACAGCCTCGATGAGGGCGCGTGTGCGACGTGCGGGCAGCTTTTCGCGGATACGTGCCGACTTGCCGGAGCGCTCGCGGAGGTAGTAGAGCTTTGCGCGACGGACATCACCACGACGCTTCACCTCAATCTTCGCAATGAGAGGAGAGTAGGTTTGGAAGGTACGCTCAACGCCCTCACCCGCAGAAATCTTGCGAACGATAAACGAGGAGTTCAGGCCGCGGTTGCGTTTGGCAATGACAACGCCTTCGTAGGCCTGAAGACGCTTACGCGTGCCCTCAACCACGTTGACACTCACAATGACCGTGTCACCGGGGGAGAATTCAGGAATCGACTTGTTCAGGCGGGCAATTTCGTCTTGCTCGATTTGGGCAATGATGTTCATAGCAAATCTAATCTTTCTAACCTAGTCTGTGGTTCTACTTGATGTGGCTCTTGCGGTTGGCGAGGTAAGCACTGAATAAATCGGGCCGCCGCTCTTGGGTAAGGGCCTGAGCCTGTGAAAGTCGCCAATCCGCTATTTTGCCATGATGTCCGGATAAAAGCACCTCCGGCACGCGTTTGCCCTCAAAAACCTCGGGCCGGGTGTAGTGCGGATGATCCAGCAGGCCATTCATGAAGGAGTCTTGCTCCGCAGACGCCGCATCGCCCAGCACCCCGGGCAGCCGTCGTGCAACGGCATCAAGGACCGCCAAGGCCGGGATTTCGCCACCTGAAAGGACGAAATCTCCCAGACTTAACTCCTCATCAACCCAATGATCCACAAACCGCTGGTCGATACCCTCGTAACGGCCACAGATGAGCGTCATTTGTTGCGGATGATCGGGGGCCAGCGTGCGCTCAACCCAGGCCTGATCGAGCCGACGCCCAGCCGGAGAGAATAGGATGACCGGCCCAAGAGAAACGGATGCCGTGCGGCAAGCCTCTTGAGCTGCCCTTAGGGTATCGGCCAGAACATTAGGCATCATGACCATGCCAGGTCCACCACCGTAAGGTCGATCGTCTACCGTCTGGTGCACATCGTGGGTATAGCTTCTCGGGTTCCAACGATGAACCTGCATGCGATCTTGGGTAATGGCCCGACTGCAGACGCCGGTTTGGAGCCATGGGTCGAAGAAGCCCGGAAATAATGTAATGAGATCGATGCGCACCCGCTACTCCGTCCAGGCGGGATCCCAGTCCACCTGAATAAGGCCCTTGGAGACTTGCACATCCTTGATGTACGCCTCCACAAAGGGAATCCAGTGCGGACCAACCACCAGCCAGTCATGGGCACCATTGGTCTCTAGATGATCCACGGCACCGAGCCGTTCACCTTGAAGATTCACCACGGATAGACCGACGAGATCGACCCAGTAGGTCTCATCTTCGGATGCATCTGGGAGGTCGGAACGGTCAAGACCCACCTCAGCCCCATTGAGTTGTTCTGCCTGCTCGCGCTGTTCAACCTGAAAACACAGCAACTTGAGATCTCGGCCGTGCGGTTCGATTTGATTGACCTTGAGCTGCATCCACTGACGCGCAGATCGTTTAAACCAAAGACGCTCGGCCTCAATTAGGCAAGATGCATCGACACCATCGGGGTGCAGACTGCGCACACGCAAGCGCCCGTCTAGGCCTAGCGGCCCAACAACGAGTCCAAGCGGGGTGAAGTGAGGTGGCCCGGAGGCCACAAAGGGCAGCGGTGCTACCCGAGTTGGCTCAGGCGTCGGATCTCCGAGCTTGGAGAGCCGACGCTCAAGCCCAAGGCGCTTAAGCCTGGGCGCTGGCACCCTGGGCCGCAAACGACTTCAGAAGCTCGGCCACGCGAGGGCTGAGCTGAGCACCATGGCTGCGCCAGTACTCAATGCGATCTACAGACAGGTTTAGGCGCACATCATTGCCGCGTGCAACGGGGTTGAAGTACCCCACGCGCTCAATGAAGCGACCATCACGCCGGCTGCGAGAATCGGCTGCAACGACGTGGTAAAAAGGGCGCTTGTGAGAGCCACCGCGGGCAAGTCGAATGACGACCATAATGAACGTTCCTTGGGCAATCGGTGAAAAGCCTTGAATTCTATCAGCCGGCCCCATGATTGCAACATGAAAGACACACAAGCCACCGAAACGCGTCGTAATGTCATGCGGCAGGGCCTGGGGCTGGGTCTAGGGCTCATGCTGCCCGCGGCCGCTCTAGGCAAGGCAAAGAGAGGACTTCCCGAGTGGCTGCGCCAGGACGCGTTTGAGCAGTTTGTTGAGCAGGCGACCCAGAACGCTGGGCTCCCACGGACTTGGGTCCTGCGGCAGTTTGACCGGGCTGAGCGGCAAGACAAGGCGCTGGCGCTGGCCAATCCCGAGCCCAATCCGAATGCGCCAGCACGTTCGTTGCGTCGGCGGCTCGCGACCAACCTGACACCCAAAGTGATTGAGGATGGGCGTCAGTACCTTCGCTTGCATCAGGCATCCTTCCAGCGAGCGGAGCAGCGGTTTGGTGTTCCCAGCCACGTGCTCTGCGCCATTCTTGGCATTGAAACACGCTACGGAAAGATTCTGGGGCGTTTCCCCGCGGTCGATACCCTGGCGAGCCTCGGGTTTGCCTCCCCTCGTCGACAGGAATACTTCCGATCCGAACTGCTCGCACTCCTACAGATGGGTCACAGAGGCGAGATCGTTCTCGAAGGTCTGCGCGGCTCCTTTGCAGGCGCACTGGGTATTCCACAGTTTATGCCCAGCAACTGGGGGCGGTTTGGAGAGGATTTGGACGGAGATGGGCGGCTCGACCTCGTGGGAAGCCCCGCCGATGCCATCGGGTCCGTTGGGCGTTTTCTGAATGCACATGGCTGGATCAAGGGGCAGCCGACCCACACCGTGCTCTCAGACACGCAGCGCACGCTGATCCTAGACCCGGCCCTGAACAGTCGCTTTGTGACCCATGGCTTGCAGCCACTCGATACCGTTGGTCTGCTGAGTGGGCTTGGATTGGTGACGCCGGATGCGGAGTTTCCAACAAACGCCGCAGCGAGCGTCGTCATCCTCCCCGAGATCGACAATGAGGGGCCTGCCTGGATGGCTGGGCAGAACTTCTTCTCGATTTGTCAGTACAACCGCAGCTATCTCTATGCAGCGTCCGTTATTTTGTTGGGGCAGGCGCTGCAAAGCTAAGCGTAGCGACCGCCGCCTCGTGGTTAAACCCCCCGGCGGACCAAGATGCCTGTATATCCGCAATCGTTTGATGCATGAAGACATCCACCTCTCCATCGCAGGGCCTCGGCTCGAAGCCGATAGGCGCGTCCAGGCCATAGGTCCAGACGCGCTCAATAAGCAGCCCCGCTGGTAAGACTCTAAAGACACGCACAGCACCCAGAAAGTGGGCGCGCGCCAGGATCTTCGTGGGTAAGCCTGCCTCCTCTTGAGCCTCCCGAAAGAGCGCGAGAATCGGCGACTCCATTGCGGTGAGTCCACCCGCGACGCATGCATCAAGTAAGCCTGGATCGACGGCCTTGCTCTGCGCGCGGCGCCCAGCCCACCAGACGCCCGGGGCTGCCTGCAGATTCAACTGAACCGACTCTGACATGAGTCCCAGCGTTCGAAACAGGCTGCGCTCGAGCGAGAGGGCTGGCAACTGAGCCCGCATGCCCTGAGGTCCGATGAGTCCAAAGCGCTCCTGTCGCCAACCGTGGCCACCGAGCACCTGCCGCAAGCGCGCCTCCAGGCGTGGAAGCGCGTCTGCTGAAACACGTCCATCGAACGACCGCAGGACCTCGATGGCCGGACCTGGGGCGGCAAGGCCAAGCGCCCATGGCTGGCCTGATGGGTGCAGAACCACCCAAGGGAAATACCCCATCGCGATCAGTTGCTCGGGCGTCCTCCAGGCACCAAAACCTGCTGCGCTCCAGCACTCCCCGGGGATCAGGGTAGGCCATGAGATCATCAGTTCTCTATGCTTCGTTTCTTCCACGGATTCGCCCTCCTCCTTGTCTGCGCATTCTGCCTGGCGCCCTCGCCTGGCCGCTCGTTTGAACGTGGAGCAGAACTGGGCCCACTCACGCTCGTGCGGGCTTTTGATGGCGATTCTATGGTTCTGCGACACCCCGAGCGCGGTGTGCTCAAAGCACGTCTCGCTGGAATTGATGCACCGGAAAAATCACAACCCTTCGGCGGGGATGCGCGCAAACGACTCGAGACCCTGCTCGCTTCAGGCCGTGTCAGCGCAAAGGCCCTCAAGCTAGACGGATTCGGTCGGTGGATTGTGACCATTGAGGTTAACGGACAGGACTTGGGCGAAACCCTCATTCGCGAGGGACTCGCCTGGTATTTCAGGAAGTACGAGCGCGACCTACCCAAAGCACTCAGGCCGAGATACGACGCAGCGGAGAGTCAGGCAAGGCGCAATAAAAAAGGACTATGGGTGCACGAAGACCCCCTCGCGCCCTGGGCCTATCGTCAGAAGCGCTCACGCTGACGCACGGCCTCATAGCAGGCCACTGCACAGGCAACGGACACGTTAAGGCTCTCCACCTGCCCCATGAGCGGCAGCTTGATAAGGCCATCGCACTGTTCGCGAACGAGCCTCCGAAGGCCCTCGCCCTCTGCACCGAGAGCCAAGGCCAAGGGGCCCGTGAGGTCCGCGCGATAGATTGAGTCCTTGGCCTCCCCAGCCAGTCCCAACACCCGGTAGCCCTCGTCCTGAAGACGCTCAATGGCACGCGTGAGATTGGTGACCTGCACATAAGGCACTGACTCGGACGCGCCTGCGGAGACCCGCCGCGCGACATCACTGAGCGGAGCAGAGCGATCTTTGGGGGCAATCACGGCAGATACACCAGCGCCATCCGCTGCACGAAGCACGGCGCCGAGATTGTGTGGATCGGTCACGCCGTCGAGCAGCACCAGAAGCGGTGGCCGCTTCGCCCCCTGCAGCAGCTCAAGCAAGCTCTCGAGATCGCTGGGTTGCTGGGTCTGCTCAGCCAGCGCGAGAATGCCTTGGTGACGCTCGCCACGAGCCTCCTGATCGAGGCGCCCGGCATCCACCGGCTGCGCACTCACCCCTGCGAGACTAAGCGCCTCCAAGAGCGCCTTGAGTCGCGCATCTCTGCGATCAGCGACATAAAGCACACGCCGAAGCGTGTGCGGTGCAGACTTCAATCGGGCCCTCACTGCATGAAAACCCAGGAGGACAGATTCCTTCTCCGCGCCCTTCACTAGCGCCGCTTTCGACGGGTCTTGCTGCGACCCTTAGCCGCAGGGTTCGCCTTCGCTGGAGCGGATTTCGCTGTCGAGGGTGAGGCCTTTGAGGAGGCCTTACGCGCACGTGGCTGGGGGAAATCATCTTCTTGGGGCTCGAGCATGAGTGCATCGAGCTCCTCGGGACCCGGGCCCTTGCCCTTCTTGACCGGGCGCACCTGGGAGGGCACCAGCCGAAACTCAATGCGCCGAGCATCAAGATCCACGCGTGAGACCTGCACGGTCAGGGCATCGTAGAGACGGAACCGACGGCCCGTGCGCTCACCGCGCAGTTCATGCGCGACCTCGTTGTGCTGAAAGTACTCTGCACCGAGCTCGGAGATGTGAATCATGCCCTCAACATAGAGTGCATCGAGGGTGACGAAAATGCCAAATGGCGCAATGCCTGTGATGGTGCCACTCAGCTGCTCGCCCACCCGCCCCTTCATAAACTGACATTTGAGCCAGGCTTCCACATCGCGCGAGGCCTCGTCTGCTCGACGCTCCGCTGCGGAGCAGTGGTCTCCCACCACACGCCAACGTTCAAGTGAACTGGACTTCTGGCCCGCCACCACATCGCCATAGGGTGGCTCATAACGCTTGTGGGCCAAGATGGACTTAATGACCCGATGGACCATGAGGTCTGGGTAGCGGCGAATGGGTGAAGTGAAATGGGTGTATGCCGGGTAGGCCAGACCAAAGTGACCCGCATTGTCTGGGCTGTAGATCGCCTGTTGCATGGACCGCAGCAATAGCGTTTGAAGCAGGCGGGCATCGGGTCGCTGTTTGATCTCGCGAGAGAGGCGGGCGTAATCAGCAGGCTGTGGGTCTTCTCCGCCCCCCAGTCGAAGGCCCTGAAGCTTGAGAAAGTCACGCAAGGACTTCAGCCGCTCAGGCGTTGGGCCTTCATGAACCCGATAGAGTCCCTCACGCTTGCTGCGAATGAGAAAGTCCGCAGCACAGGTATTGGCCACCAGCATGCACTCTTCAATGAGGCGATGCGCATCATTGCGATGGCGGGGCTCAATGCTTGCAATACGCCCTTGGTCATCTGTACGAATAAAGGTTTCAACCGTTTCGAGCTCGATGGCCCCCCGCGCCTCGCGCTGGGACAGAAGGGCACGAAAAACGGTATCGAGCGTTTCGAGCACTTCAAACTTGGGACCGAGCACTCGGGCTGCCGGGCCAATGGGGTTGGAGAGTGCATCCCAGGCCTGGGTGTAGGTGAGTCGGGCAGCGGACTCAATCACCCCGTCATAAAACTGGTAAGCCTTCACCGTTCCGTCTGGAGCGATCACCATATCGCAGACCAGGGCGAGGCGCTCAACCTGGGGGTTGAGGGAACAGAGGCCATTGGAGAGCTTCTCCGGCAGCATCGGGAGGACGCGACGCGGGAAGTACACCGAAGTGGCGCGCTCAAATGCATCTCGATCGAGCGCATCAGCACTCTTGACGTAGTGGCTTACGTCCGCAATGGCAACCAGCAGTCGCCAGCCACGCTTGCCCTCAGACACAGCATAGACTGCATCATCGAAGTCACGCGCATCCTCACCATCGATGGTCATAAAAGGGAGGTCACGGAGATCGATGCGGCCTTTGACATCCGCGGTGCGAACCGCCTCGGGCAGTTTCTTCGCCAGCGCCTCGGCCTCAGCCGAGAATTGATGAGGGACATCGAACTTGCGAACTGCAATCTCGACCTCCATACCGGGATCATCTAGAGAGCCCAAAACCTCGACCACGCGACCGATTGGAGGGGTGTAACGTGTTGGAGGGTCGATGATCTGGACCATGACCACTTGGCCTGGATGGGCGCCACCGGTGTCGCCAGGACTCACGATGATGTCGTGCTTGATTCGCTGGTCTTCTGGCACCACCAGAATAATGCCGCGCTCGTGGACCAGACGCCCGACCAGCCGATCGACGGTGTGCTCGAGCACCTCGAGAATAGTGGCCTCAGGCCTGCCCTTGCGATCTTGTCCAGTGACCTTTGCCACGACGCGATCACCGTGCATGGCCTTCAGCATCTCGCGCGGCGAGACAAAGACATCGTCTCCGCCCGCATCGGGCCGAATAAACCCAAAGCCGTCTCTGTGGCCCATCAGCTTGCCTGTGAACTGAAGGTCATCCGACCGTTCAGTCGCTGGAGAGGTTGCCGTCTTGTCGGCTGGTGAGGGGGCCGCAGCGCGGCGAGGTTTTGACAATTTGAATAATCTCGTTAAAGTAGCGGGCTTGCTATCGGCCCAGATGGCGGAATTGGTAGACGCACTAGGTTCAGGTCCTAGCGGTGGCAACACTGTGGAGGTTCGAGTCCTCTTCTGGGCACCATCCCCCTTCCCTTTTATACGCCTTCTGTTTTAAAGGGGTGAGACATCAGAATGGTCTCATCTCTGTCAGGCCCCGTTGAAATCATAGCAATGGGTGCTCCGCTCAGCTCAGCGAGTCGGTTCAAATACTGCTGAGCCTCTTTGGGCAGCGCATCCCACTTTTGAATACCCGCAGTCGATCCCGCCCACCCAGGCCAGGTCTCGTAAATGGGCTGACAGGCCTCTACGGCGTCCGCTCCAAAAGGCAACACCTCAAGCGTTTGGCCATTGGCCTCATATCCCACGCAGAGCTGAATCTCAGGAAGTCCGTCAAGAACGTCGAGCTTGGTGATACACAAGCCTGTAACCCCATTGATCTGCACAGATCGGCGCAGCGCTGCCGCGTCAAACCAGCCGCAGCGTCGTGGACGACCGGTCACCGAACCAAACTCATTGCCTTTTTGAGCCAGATGCTGGCCAGTGGCATCAAAGAGCTCAGTTGGAAACGGTCCAGAACCGACACGCGTGGCATAGGCCTTTGTTAGGCCCAGGACAAAGTCAATCTCACCGGGTCCCACACCAGCCCCGGCTCCAACTGCACCTGCGACACAGTTGCTACTGGTGACGTAGGGGTAGGTGCCATGGTCGATATCGAGCAGGGTGCCCTGAGCACCCTCAAACAACAGATGGTGGCCGGCTTGCATCTCTGCCTGAAGTAGCAGGGGCACATCGGCGGACATTGCAAGTATGCGTGGTGCCATGGCCATGAGTGCATCGAAGGTGGCCTGAGCTGAGACAGGTTCTGCGTGCAGCAAGCCCGTCAGCACGTGGTTATGGAGGCGATGGAGCTCCTCGAGCTTTGCAAGAAGGCGATCGGGGCGCTGCAAATCGATGAGGCGAATGGCTCTGCGCGCGACCTTGTCTTCATAGGCTGGGCCAATGCCACGACCGGTGGTGCCGATCTTTGCGTCTCCGCGCGCGGCCTCACGGGCCTGATCCAGCGCAACATGCACTGGGAGAATAAGCGGGCAGGCAAGGCTGATCTTGAGCCTTGGCTCCACGGACAATCCGCTGGATTGAAGCTCGTCAATCTCCTTGATCAACGCCTCAAGAGACAGGACCACCCCATTTCCCACATAGCAGGTGACCTGTGGGTGCAAAATGCCGGAGGGAATGAGCCTCAGGATGGTTTTCTTGCCATTGACAACCAGGGTGTGCCCAGCGTTGTGCCCGCCTTGAAAACGGACCACGCCAGCGACGTCTTCAGTCAGCCAGTCAACAATCTTTCCCTTACCCTCGTCGCCCCATTGGGTCCCGACGATGACGACATTGCGTCCCTTGCGCCCTGCGCGCGGTGATGCTGAGTTCATATCTCCCCTTTTTATTCTGAAAGACTCGCCAGAGCCCGAAGCTCGAGGCTAAAGCCGGTGGCAGGTCGCGCTCGGCCAAAGGATTCGCCCATGCCATCGTATCGTCCACCGCGCACCAATGCGTCGGGATGGCCATCGACGTAAACCGAAAACATCAAACCGTTGTGATAGCGCCAGCCCTGAAGATCTGCGAGATCCACGGTGAGCTGGCAACGCGGATGCTCGGTAAACACCGCGGACTGTGTGACAGCCTGCAAGCGATCGAGGCTGGCATGAATCTGATCAGAGTTCGGCAGGACACGACGGGCTCGCGCAAGCACACCATCTGGCCCATTGGGTGGCCCGTACAAATCCAGGAGTGACATCAGCACCTGGGCTGAACTGTGGTCCAAGGACTTACAGGCGAGCCCTAATCCTACGGGGTCTTTTGCCGCAAGGGCCTGAGTGACCTCCGACTCCAAGGCAGCCAAGCCCGGGACATGCGCCTTCAGGGCAGACAAGATCGAGCGATCGGAGAGATTGAGGTGAACCCGCTCCAGCCCGGCAAGACTCAGCGATGCGAGCGCAAGGGACTGGATCTCAAGATCAGCCTCGAGCCCGGCTTCACCAAAGAGCTCACAGCCCACCTGAAAAGGCTCTCGGCTTGAAGCCACACCAGAAGGCACAGCGTGAACTGCAGAGGCCGCATAGCAGAGACGGTTGATGCCATTGCCATCCATGAGGTGGGCATCGACACGCGCCGCCTGCGCAGTGAGGTCGGGGCGAATGCTGAGCAGCCGTCCTGAGGCAGGGTCGGTGAGCTTGAAGCTGCGGCGTTCGAGGTCGTCAGCGCCCTGAACCCGCAACGATTCAACATACTCCAACAGGGGCGGAATGAAGTACTGATAGCCCCGCGCTGCGTAGTGGTCGAGAAGCGTCCTGCGGAGACGCTCCACACGGAGCGCCTCGGTTGGCAAGACATCGGAAATATGATCGGGTAGGAGCCAAGTGGGCATGGCTCCATTATCGCCTGCTTTTGGGCAGGTTATTTTTTACCGGCCGAACCTCGGAAATACCGAAGGAAGTCGGACTGCGGATCGGTGATGATGACGTCGCTGGGCTTATTGAAACTCTCACGGTAAGCCTGCAGGCTGCGGTAGAAAGCCGCGAACTCCGGGTTTTGTCCGAAGGCCGCAGCGTAGGTGGCTGCCGCTTTTGCATCGCCATCACCCTTAATGGTCTGGGCTTTGCGATAAGCCTGGGCCAACACCCCAACACGCTGACGGTCTGCGTTCGCACGGATCTTCTCGGCCTCGGCAGCACCTTGAGAGCGTCGCTCACTTGCAATCGCCTTACGCTCAGATTCCATGCGACGGAAAACAGAGTCGCGAATCTCGTCTGCAAAGTCGACACGGCGCAGCCGCACATCAACAATGGCAACGCCGATCTGCTTGGCATCCTCAGACACGCGGGCAAGAATGCCCTGCATGACCTTCTCGCGCTCTCCTGAGATGACATCATTTACCGTGCGCGTGGCAATTTCGTTGTTGAGGCCGTCTCGAAGGGCGCGTGAAATACGGTCTTCGGCACTGGCCAGCCGCCCAGCCACGCTGGTGAAAAAGGCTTTCGGGTCCTCGACACGCCATTTCACATAGGTGTCGACCACCACGTTCTTTTTCTCACTGGTGATGAATCGGTCTGCATCGGGCGTATCGATGGTCAGAATGCGCTTCTCAATGAACACCACATTCTGAAATGGTGGGGGCAGCTTGAAATAGAGGCCCGGCTCGCTCACGACACGCTTGACTTCACCGAGCGCAAAGACCAGACCAAACTGACGCTGATCGACAATAAACACGCAAGATGACACCAAGAGGACCAGGACGAGGGCGCCCGAGAGCGCAGCAAATATGCGGTTCATTAGCGCGCCTCCCTGAAGCGGTCACGAAGACTTGGGGCTGCTGCGGGAACAGCGGGCGACGCCGTGTCAGCGCCAGGTGCCATGGGCGAGCCCGTTGACGGAGACCCCTGAACTGCAGCTGCAGCTGCCGCTTGAGAGGCCGCCTGGGTCTGTTGCATGATCTTGTCTAGCGGCAGATAAAGCAGGTTGCTGTTCGATTTGTTTTCGACCATGACCTTCGACACGTTGGTAAACACTTCTTGCATGGTTTCGATGTAGAGACGCTCGCGGGTGACCTGAGGGGCCTTGGCATATTCGGCAACTACGCGCTTGAAGCGATCTGCGTCACCGGATGCCTGAGCAACAACGCGCTCGCGATACCCTTCCGCCTCCTCAATCAGGCGATCTGCCGCACCACGCGCCCGTGGCACAACATCGTTTGCGTAGGCTTGACCCTCATTTTTGAGCCGTTCTGAATCCTGGGCGGCCTTGATGGCGTCACT
>JBJOHF010000047.1:0-20357 GCA_046047855.1 Pseudomonadota bacterium
GCAAGCGCCAACTGTGAGTCCCGCGAAGACCTCATCTCACGCATCAACTCCGTATATGGAGGCGTGGGCTTCCCAGTCTCGCTCTCACTCATTTCACCCAGTCTCGAGTTTCTGCACCTCCCCGAGGCGCCCACTCAAATTGGGGCGTGGACTGTCGCTGCCTGCGAATTAAATCACCCGGGGCGCTCGTTTGGGTATCGGGTCGGAACGGTCGGATCCCAGGCAGAGGTGGTCTACCTGAGCGATCATGAGCACGGCACAGACGCAGATGCCCGCATGGTTGCTTTCTCGAAGCAAGCCAGCCTCATCATCTGGGACTCTAGCTACGATGATGATGGGTTTAGTGCTTTCAAGGGCTGGGGCCACTCCACCTGGCAAGAAGGCGTTCGATTCTTCGAGGCCACGGGCGCCCAGCAGATGGCGCTCTCGCATCACGATCCGGCGCGGACCGACGAGGTGGCAGCCGCGATTGAGGCCAAGCTGTCCTCGGGCGTGTTCCTGGCGCGCGACCGACTCACCCTGAATCTAAACTAGCCTCTGCCGAAATGTCTGCGGCCGTCTCTAGCCTTTCAGATCTGTTGCTTGGGATCAACACCCAGAAGCTCGACCGCATTGGTGCCCTCGTGCGCATCCAATCTGATTCGGCTCAAGCCAAGCACTACGAAGAAGCTGCGCTCACCAGCGAAGAGCGCCTGTATACAAAGATCTGGTCCTCGAACCTACTCAAGACGGGGTTCTTCACCCGAGGCGATGTCATCCTCACCCGAGGTGAGCCCATTCGAGAGGCCCACGTGATTATCCAGGGGCAGGTCATCGTCGAGCTCGAAGATGGACACAAGGTCCTCATGGGGCCAGGCTGCGTGCTTGGATTAGCAGAGGGGCTTGCCGGACTCCCAGCACGTTGGTCCGTACACGCCGATGGCCTCCTCAACACGCGCCTGATCCCCATTGAGCGCGCACGGGATGAACTCTATGCCGCACAGGATGCTCTCCGAAGCATCTGTCGCGTCACGATTGCGCGAATCATCGGCGAGGAAACCGCTTGAATTCCATACACGATGCCCTTCCCAGCCGGGAGTACCCGGCGGGATATGTGCTCTTTAAGCGCGGCGACCCGGCAGAGAAGGCCTATCTGCTGCTGTCCGGGGAAGTGGATATTTTCTTGCCGCCCAATAAAGAATCGATGGCGCGCCTCGGCCCCGGAGATCTGCTTGGCGAGCAGGCCATTCTCTCGGGAGGATTGCGAAGTGCAACCGCAGTGGCGGCCAAGGCCATCAGCTGCACCGAAATCACAACCGATTCACTTCGAAGCCTGCTCGGCCAACAAACCACGCTGATTCGACCCGTAATTGAGTCGCTGATGCTACAGCTCGCGCTCGAGAACACCCTCAGAAGCCAGCGCCCAAGCATCAGCTGAGCGAAAATCCTCTCGCTTCAATGGGCGCCGCAGGCGGTAGGCCTGGTGGCTCGTCTCTGGAAAATTCATAATGGCATCAAAGAAGTGGCGTGTCCTTGCCGGCACCGGGGGAAGCGCGAGCCAGTGTTTGGCGGGTAGGTTCTTGAGCCAAACCACCTCATCGAACGCAAGCGCCAATGGGGTCGACTCGTCACTCGGGCTATAGACGACAACCGGCGGTGCATCCTCGCCATGGCCTGCTGGACGGTCTGTCGTGCCCTTGCGCAGTTCAAAGAAGTCAAATACCGAGATCAAGGGCAGAACGGTATCCCGCCACTCGACAAAGCCTCGCTCACTCTGCCTGAGACGGTCAAGCGTTGTGACCTCATGCACCCCCTCTGCTGACAGCATGAGATGCAAAGGCCCCGCGGCGACTTGCAAGTAGACCGCCACGCCGCCGTCTCCTTATGCAGCGAGCGAAAGTGCGCCAGCGGGCTTGAAATTCTCGGCGAGTCGATACAGCGCGGCACCGTCGAGGATCAGCACCACACGCCCATCGCCAAGAATGGAGGCACCGCCAACCCCAGGAAGCGCAGCAAGTCGGGGGTGAATGTCCTTCGTGAAGAGCTCCTGTCTTCCGACGAACTCATCGACGCTGACGCCCAAGGTGCGCTGACCATCGGAGAGCACCACGATGCACGCGGGGCGCAAGGCTCGGTCTGGCCTGAATCCGAGCAGCTCATCGAGACGCACGATCGGAAGGAAACTCCCCCTGAGCAACAAGGCCTCTCGTCCCTTGACCGATTGAAGCTCGGAGCCATCGATCTCAACCACCTCCGCGACATAGCGCCCTGGAATGGCCAAAGTCTGACGCGAGGCATTCACCAACAACACCTCTTGTACCGCGGCTGAGAGCGGCATCTGCATCGTGAAGCTGGTGCCTTGACCCAATTCAGAATCGAGCTGGATGCTTCCACCGAGTCTCATCACATTGGTGCGCACCACATCCATGCCAACACCACGGCCGGAGGTTTCGGTGACCACCTCAGCCGTGCTAAACCCAGCCCGAAAAATAAACTTGAGAATGTCGTCTTTGCTCAGCAGGTGGCTTTCATCTTCCTTCACGAGGCCACGCTCTACCGCCTTACGGCGCACGCGCTCAGCGTCAATGCCCTTTCCGTCATCGGTCACCTTGATCAGGATTCGGCTGCCTTGCTGCTCGGCGCTGATTCGAATCACGGCCTCCTCAGGCTTTCCAGCCTTGCGGCGTTCCTCCGGAAGCTCAACGCCATGGTCTGCGCTGTTGCGGACCATGTGCAAGAGCGGGTCGGCGAGGGATTCGACCATGGCCTTATCGATCTTGACCTCCTGCCCAATGAGCTCCAGACGAATCTGCTTACCCTGTGCCTGTGCAAGGTCTCGCACCATTCGGGGGAATCGCTTAAAGACCAGCTCAACAGGAACGACGCGCAGCCCCATAACGCTGTCTTGCAAACGCGAGAGTGCGCCTTGAATGAGGGCGTCTGTCTCTTGGAGGCGTCGACCCTGCTCATCGACGAGATCAAGAAGGCGCTGCATATCGGCAGACCCAGCGAGCTCTGGCGGAAGCCGATCGGAGACACGGCGCAGGGCCAGAGCCATTTCACGGATCCGTTGGTCCGCAATGACATGCGCCAACTGACCGCGCACCAGGACCATCTCGCCGATCTGGTTCATGAAGTGGTCAAGCATCTCCCCGGGCACGCGGATGACATTCGATGCAGCGGCTGCGGGCCGGTTGGACGATGGCTTTGCCGCTGCCGAATCTGCTGGTGCCCCAGTTGCAGCAGGTGCAGCGGCGCCAGAAGTGGGGCTTACGGATACGGCCTTTACCGGCGCAATCGGCGCGACTGGGCTGGTCTGTCCCAATGGAGGCCCCAAACGAACGAGCCCTCTGCCCTGATCAATTTCTGCGAGCTCTGACTCCACCTCAGCGCGTGTGGCGGTTGAGATGAACAACATTTCATACCAACTGGCCTCATCAACAAACACCGAACGGTTGGTGATGACAGCACCCCGTCGTGACACCCATCCCAAGAAGGACGAGGCGAGTTCC
Source organism: Pseudomonadota bacterium (assembly GCA_046047855.1). GTDB lineage: Bacteria > Pseudomonadota > Gammaproteobacteria > Burkholderiales > Burkholderiaceae_A > Hahnella. Next base: position 3,492 of record JBJOHF010000047.1, read on the forward strand.
TCAGAAGACTCGAGGTGAGCCGTAATGAGATACGCCTCGTGACCCGACTGGATGGCCTCCATCAGTTCTCGGGTGTTCTCAGGTGACAAGAGCGCTGAGAGCTCTGGCGGAATATTGAGATGAGCAACAAAGGCCTTCACTGCGTCGACCGGCGTAGTACCCGTGCTGTCGTTGCTCCAGAGATAGTCTTTCATCCGACCCACGAGCTTCGCGCTTTGAGCTGCAAGCTCAGGCTGGCTCAGGGGATTCTTCTGCTTCGATACACCAATGTCCTTGATCAACCGAATGGCATCGCGGGTGAGGTCGATCACATCACTGTAGATCGCCAGTTGACGCCGAGCGGCACGGGCGTATGCATCCACGAACATGAGAGGCAAATCAAGATGCATGTCGGGATAAATAGATGAGAGATACGAATGCACCCGCGAGAAGGCTTGGGAGATGAGATCTGCAAGCTCATCGTCGGCCATGTCGACGCTAGACTCGAGTCCATCAAGCTGCTCGTTGACCTGACCCAAGAGCACTTGCAGATTGTCCTTGAGCGTTCGAGAGAGGACATTGGCAAGACTCTCCCCGCCCAGATCGCTTCCCGTGGTCTCCCCTAAAAACTGCAGATCACCCAGCAAAGCAACAATGGCGTCCACCACACGCTCACCGGTCTCCTGGGTGTATCCCTCGTCCTTGGGCAGTGTCTTGAGAATGTCGTGAATTCGAGTCTCGATCCCGATGTAGCCGAGCTTGGTTGCGGCCCGCTGCATCCAGGAGAGCGGCCGACGAATATCGTTAGCCACTGCAATGACTTTGGCCGGATCTTCTTTCCCTGCAATCGATTTGGCGAGCTGCTCCAGAATGGGCAGGCCGTTCTTTACGAGGCGCAGGAAAATTTCCTGATCGTCGCTGGTCTCCCCCTCTGTGGGCGCACGCAGTTCCGGCTTTACCTTCGCAATGGGCGCTGCTGCAGCAGGCGCCTGCGCCGTCTCGGGTGAGGCCTCAGACGCAGCAACAGCGGGGGCAGCTGGCGCCGCGGCTGCAGTTGGTGCGGTGGGCGCGGGTTCCTCACTTGGGCCGCCGCTGGCACGCTTAAAGGCAGCGACCAGTTCCTTGACCAGAGCCTCCGGCTTTTCGCCATCAGAGCGCTGGGCAACCGCAAGATCGCGTAGGGTTTTGATCGCGTCGAGCGCTCGCAAAAGCAGGTCGACCATGGGCTTATCGAGCGTAGTAACCCCATCGCGAACCAGTCCCAAAAGGTCTTCTGATCGGTGGGTAACCGACTCAAGAGCCGCAAGCTCCATCACACGGCTCAAACCCTTTAGGGAGTGAAACGCACGAAACAATCCTGAGATTTCATCGTGCGTCAGGGCCTCGCTATCGGCACGGACCAAGGCGGACTCAATGCCCTCGATGTGCTCCTCAGTCTCGACGGCATACTGCGCCCAGATGGTTTCAATGAAATCGTCAGACATAGGACCTCCTTAGGCCAGTCCCAGAACCCGGCGCGCTGCCGAGACAATCTCGTGCCCCTTCTTCGCATTCAGATCGAGGCTCATCGCACCAGAGGGCTTTGCAATCACCTCGGCCGCCCCCAATTTACGGGCCTCCAGGGCCTGGGGCGAACCCGTCTGCGCGACGGACGAGACAATAATGACGGGCACACGGCTCAGCAGCCGAAGTCGCTTGAGACACTCAATGCCGTCCATGTGAGGCATTTCAATATCGAGTAGAACCAGATCAGGGTTCAGCTCCTTGATGTTCTGAAGGGCCTCGAGGCCATTCGTCGCCTCGCCCACAACGTTTAAGTCTGGGTCTGCGGTCACGATGCCGCGAAGCAAAGCGCGCATCACAAAAGAGTCGTCAACGATCAAAATATTTTTCTTAGACATAACTAGCCTCGCAGAGATGTGGGCTGGGGGTTAAAGGATGCTAGCGGTGCGCCAGCAATACGGCCAATCCGGGTGCCCAATTCGTCGGGCTTCAGGATTGCGCTGGCTAAACCAGCGTTGATGACAGACGACGGCATGCCATCGACAATGCAACTCTCGGGTGACTGGACAATGACAGCGCTGTTCTTTCGGCTCACCAGCTCTTGCGCACCTTTCATGCCGTCGCTTCCCATGCCTGTCATGACCACGGCCAAGACTGGCCCAGACACGCTCGCGGCAGAGCGAAAAAGCACATCTGCGTTGGGGTGTATCGGCGCATCCGGGTGCGTGCGTTCATAGAGCATGATCTGACCTGGGAACGGCTCTCGCACAAAGACATCGGTGCCGCCACGCGCAATGACGATGAGGCCCGGGCGCAGCTCCATACCATCGGTGCTTTCAACCACATCATGGCCTGTCTCCATTTTGAGGTGACGCGCGAACCCGTTCGTAAACATAGGAGGCATATGCTGTGCAACCACCATTGGGCACTGCAGTGGGGCCATGGCCTTGAGCGCAATGGGCAGCGTTGCTGGACCACCCGTGGAGATTCCCAAGACCACCAGGGATGGCGCTAGCGCGCTTTCGGCCTTTCAAGCTCACGGGCGCGAGCGGCTCAGTCGCAAAACCCGAGGCGGACGTCGAGAACGTTGAACGAGCCCCCATGGAAACGCGCGTTTTTTTCTTCCCCCAATAACGCAGCTTCTCGACCAAGTCCTCGCCAATCTTCACGATGTCCAGCTGAACAAACGAAGACTTCTTTGCAATGAAATCGACGGCACCGAGCTCGAGTGCCTTAATAGTGGTGACTGAATTGCGCTCCGTGAGGCTGCTCAGCATGATGATGGGTGTTGGAGCGCGCGCCATGATCTGCTTGGTCGCCTCCAGGCCATCCATGACCGGCATCTCAACATCCATGGTGATGACATCCGGCTTGAGGTTCTCGGCCATCTCTACCGCCATTTGTCCGGTGCGTGCCTCACCCACGACTTGGATATCGTCGAATGGCTCGACCATCTTTCGAATGGCGATGCGCATGAATGCCGAATCGTCGGAGATGAGAAGCCGAATCAAGCAAGCACCTCATTGCGCACGTACCAAGGTCCGCCGGTGCCATTCTTCTGCGTAAAGTACTCGGGCACTAGCATCTGAACCGAGGCGCCCATCACCAGAACACCGCCAGGCGACAGGGACTTGGCCAACATGCGTTGGACGGCCTGCTTGACTGGGTCTTCAAAATAAATCAGCACGTTTCGGCAGAAGACCAGGTCCATCCCTTGCACAGGAGGACGGCTGTTCACTAGGTTAAACCGTTCAAAGCGAACCCACTCACGGACAAAATCTCGAACGCGGAGATAGCGCACACCCGAGATGGCATTCTCGGGCGGCATTTTGACCTCCTCGAACATGGTCTTCCACTGGTCTGGCAGATTCCGAAAGGACCCCATGCCAAGGTCGCCGTATACGCCCTCACGTGCGGTACGAAGCGCCTGGTTGGAGACATCGGTTCCAAGCACCCAGAGCATCCACCCCGGCGATGGAATAATTCCGCGCTCCGCGCTGACCTTCGCCTTGCCCGCGCGCTGCAAACCCTGAAGGCACATAAACGACAAGTCGTAGACCTCTTCACCCGATGAACTGGCCGCAGACCAGACACGAAGCTGCTGGTGGCTCTGCCGACGCTCGATGATGTCGGGGAGGATGTCACGCGCCACCATATTCATGAGCTCTGGGTCACGGCAGAAGTAGGTCTCGTGAACGGTCAAGCTCTCCACCAGCGACTGCCAATCGGGGTGCTCAGCACTGCAGGCATTCAGAGACTGAACCCACTCGCGCAGCACGGCAATCGGCATTTCAGAGAGAATGCGCGCCAGCTTGCGCTCAACCAAGGTACCGGGTTTGATGCCATAGCGAGACTCAACACCGAGCATCAACTGATGGATCAGGCCCAATTGTTCGTCGCCGCTCGGCGGCGCGGGTCGCGCGACCGGCTTTATCGGCTCATTGATGAGCTTGCGGGTGTCATTCGCCGTGCTCACCGCGTCCTTCATCTGATTGATCAGGTTATCAAACGATTCTGGCAAAACGTGCTCCTATGCTGCCCGGGCCAAGGGGTCGAGAGAGAGGAGTGAGACCAACTCTCCATTGAGACGGCCAATCTCATTCACAAAGTCAGTGTCGTTGTTGCGCACGGGTGTGATGTCTTTTTCTTGGATTTCAATCACACGATCGACCTTATCCACCACGAGTGCCCAGGGCGATCCATCCACACGCACAACGACATAGGCTGCTGTGTCTGAGAGGGGATAGCCGAGTGCTCTGCGAAGGTCCAGAACCGGTGCAACCTCGCCCTTGATTTGAACCACACCAGAGAACATCTCATCGCCCTCTGGAAGGTCAACGGGATTGACGTACTCTTCAACACGATCAACGCTGCTCAGCGAGAGGGCGCAACGCTCCTCACCCAGCTTGAAGGCGAGCAGCCTGCGAGAGGACTGCGCCTGGATTTCCGCCATGATACTGCTGTCCTTTCCGTGTTGATGCAGATACCGCTGATAGAGCTCCATGCGCTCTGTCGGCAGCAAGCTCTTGATCGATACCAAACCAGTCATCTTGCCCGAGCGAGCACCTGCACCGGGAAGATAACCCTCGAGCTGGGCGTCATCTCCTGATGCCGCCTGGATGTCGTCCCTGAGATAGCGCTCAATACCCACCACCTGGGCCACAGAAATACCAAGCGACGCCTCTCCGGTGCTCAACACCAAGACAAATCTGCAAGGCTCTACCTGATCTCGATGGAGTAAGCGGGCTAACGAGAGCACCAAGAGCGCCTTGCCCCTCATCAGCATCAGCCCCTCAACCTCGGGATTGACGTTGGGAAGTCGCGTGAAGGCACTCACCTCGACAATTTCAACCACATCCTGCATGGAGAATGCATAGGCCTCGCCGCCATCTTGGACCGTCACCATTTCAAGGTCTGCCTGATGCAGCCCATCCTCTGCTGACCGGGTGTCCTCCACGCGGCCCACCAGGCCACCTCCGCCCTCTGGCACGCCTACGGGAAGCATGTCCTCGAGTGCGAGGCCGTCGGGGCTAAGCAAGAGGACCATAGCCCCCTCGTGGGTAAACTCTCCCGCCACCAAGGCGCCAGGCTGATCGCTGCCATAGCGGGTCAACGCATGCTCATCGAGTGTGATCTTGCTTGACACAGCATCAACCTGAATCACGACCATCTCACGGCTGGTATTCACGACCAACAAAACCCCGTCTGGGCTTCGCCGCTCAGGGGGAATGCCGAGCAGCTCGGGCAACGAGACCTTCAGCAGCACGGAGCCTGCGACATTCACCAGCCCCTCAGCGGTGAGGGGGGCATAGGGTAGGGGTGTCACCGGCAGCTGCTCGATGACTTTACCGACCCGCTCGGCAGGCAGTGCGTAGAGGTTTTCGTGGGCGTGAAAGAGAACAAGTTCCATGGCTAGAAAGTGAATTTCTCCACTTCTTTTCGGGTTGAGGTTGCGACACGGCTCAATTCAACCATGCTTGCTGCGATCTCCTCGGAGGCGGCCGCATTGCTCTGGGCGATCTTGTCCAAGTTCGCCATGCTGACATTAATTTCCTGCATGGTGCGCGTCTGCTCTTCCACCGCGGAGGAGATTCTCTGCAGCATGGTGTCTGTCTGCCCTGCGCTCTGAACGATGCGCTCCATGTCCTGGCTAACCTGACGAACCGCAACCACGGCTGTGGCCGTCTCGCTGGCTGCCTGTTTGATGAGGCCAGCAATTTCTTTGGTGCTGTCAGCCGTACTTGCGGCGAGTTTACCGACCTCATCTGCAACCACAGCGAACCCCTTGCCATGTTCGCCTGCACGCGCTGCCTCGATCGCTGCATTGAGCGAGAGCAGATTGGTCTTGTTCGCGATCTTTTCAATCACGTCAGTGATCTTGTTGATCTTCTCCGAGCTCGTTGCAATGCCATTGACAACCTCGACCAGCTGTTCCATCTTGACCCGGCCGTCACGAACCACATTCGCGGAAGCCTGGGCCTGGCGGCTGGCCTGCTCTGTGCTGTCGGAAATCTCACCCACAGCCTGCGATGTTTGGCGCATCGCGGTAACCACCTGACCAATGTACTGGGTCTGACTATGCGCGCCATCGGCGAGCTGCCCAATCGCATTGCTGGTCTCGTTGGCCGCGCCCGCAACACGCTGGGTGTTGGTGTTCACGCTGCCCAACGAAGCTGCGAGTGAGTCGAGTGAGGCATTGAGGTCTGTCTTGAGCCTCTGAAGGCTGCCAGCGCCATCTGCCTGAACCCGTCGGGTCAGATCGCCATTGGAGACTGCGCTCATCACCGACACCACATCACCCAAGAGCGTGCTCAGGGCGTTCACGGCCCCCTTGGCGTCCGTCAAGATCTCCTGATAGAGACCTGCCGTTCCTTCTGCAGAGATGTGTGTTGTGAAATCGCCCGCGGCGAGCCCAGCCATGGCCTGTTGCAGCTTTTCCACGGTCTGGGAAATACGCATCTGGGTCTGCTCGATCTGCGTGAGGACCTCCGGATACAAGCCCCGAAGACCAATCGGCTGCGGGCGACGCTCAAAATCTCCCATGCCCATTCGGGTCACAACGGTCAGGCTCTCGCGGAAAACCGCCTCCACCTGATCGAGCACCTCGTTCAATCTCCAAGCACAGTCCGTGAGGCGAGCCCCCTCCGGAATGTTGACGATCCGCGGCTCCAAGAGACCACGGCTTGCCGAATCGAGCACATTCTGAATTTGGGTCTGCAGCACGCGCTCTGAGGCGAGGCTTCTCAGTGCGCCAACCCAGACTGCGATGGCCAAAATGAGCAGCAAGACGGCCGCCCACTGAGGACCCACACCCAGAAAGAGTAGAAGCGACGCCAGAATGGAGACACCGCCCAAGAGGGCAATCGCAAGGGGGGCCGTAATCTCAAAGCGCTTGAAGGCCGAGAGCAAATTGCTCATAGGTCACCCCCTTTTCTTTCAACAGTGCTTCCAGATGTGCAGTAGAGGCTTCAATAGCGTCTTTCGTACCCGCTTGCCGCTCGATGTCGAGCATCGTGCGGTAGAGGTCCGTGACATAGGCCACAGCCTTGCGATTGGGCTTGCGGCGCACCGAGTAATAGCCAACCACGTTGCCTTGTGGATCAATGGAGGGCGTTACATTCGCGAGGACCCAATAGAAGGATCCGTCCTTACAGAGATTCTTGACGTACGCAAAAATCTCCTGACGCGACTGAATGTGCCCCCACAGCATGTGAAAGACTGCTCTGGGCATGTCCGGATGGCGAACAACGTTATGTTGTTTGCCAAGCAGGTCTCTCTCTTCAAAGCCCGAAAACTCAATAAAAATTTTGTTTCCGTATGTGATCCGCCCCTTCGGATCTGTTTTCGATACGATGAAGTCGTCATCTCGCATGACCACCTCTCGATCGGTGGGGGCAATTTTCAGCTTCATGGCCCTCTCCCTAAGCCAATCGTGATTCAACAAAATAAGTATCGACCGGCCCTAGGCTCTTGACTTCAATCGGCCCTCTTGGTGCAAGTCGAAACTTCCCCTCCAACAATGCTGCTGTATGCGCGCTTACATTAATGCGGCCGGGTTCACTGGCCGATTCCATCCGGCTAGCCACGTTGACCGTGTCCCCCCAGAGGTCATATGTGAACTTCCGAATACCGATCACACCGGCCACCAGAGGGCCGCTGTGCATGCCCACCCGCATCTGAATGGGAGCTCCTGTTCGCTCTCGAATCTCATCAATGGCGCGGCACATTTCAAGGGCTGCGTCGGCCGCGGCCTCAGCGTGATCCTCGCGTGCGACGGGCACGCCGCCGGCCAGCATGTAGCTATCGCCGATGGTCTTGATTTTTTCCAGGCCGTATTTTTCAGTGATGAGGTCGAACTTCGAGAAAAGCTCACCCAAGAGCTCGACCAAGTCTTCCGCTGACTTTGTTCGGCTCATTTTTGTGAAGCCAACCAGATCAGAAAACATCACCGTCACAGATGGGCAGGCGTCAGCGATGCGCTCTTCGCCGGCCTTCATCCGCGCTGCGATCGAACGCGGCAGAATGTTCAGCAGCAGCTGTTCGGTGCGTGTCTGCTCCTCCTGGAGTTGCTCATGCTGACGCTTGAGCTGCCGCATGCGCAGAACCTCTTGGTTGCGCAGCTGCTTTTTCTCAATGGAGGTCGTCACCCGAGCTTTGAGCAGAACGGGATTAAATGGCTTCGGAAGGTAATCCTCTGCGCCCAGCTCAATGCAACGCACCGCATCGTCGATACCGGAGCTGCCTGATCCTCCTGAAATTACAATCACAGGCGGCCAGGGATGATGCGGTGAGTCGCGAAGGACCTGAAGTACCGCCATGCCGTTCATTTCCGGCATTTCCATATCAAGCAACATGAGATCGAAATGATCTCTGACCAACATCTCAATGGCTTCTTTGCCGTTTTCAGCTTCGACAATGTCCTTGAGCCCAATGCCCTCAAGCGAACGGCGAAGGCCCATGCGGATGAGCCGACTGTCGTCCACCAACAAGACGCGCGCAACCTCTAAGCCCTTGCTCTCCTGAACCTGGACATCAGCATCTGCCCCAGTCTTGGCTGGGGCTTGGAACAATCCGAGCTTGGGCATGACTTAGCCTGCGAGCAGCTGCTGAACCTTTTCCAGGAGCTGTTTGGCCGTGAAAGGCTTGGTCAAGGACGCATTTGCGCCGGAAAGCAGCGCAGAGTCGAGGCCAAACCGCGCGCTCACTACTCGGCTTCCTCCAGAAATCGTCAGAATAGGGACATCGGGGAAGGTCTCACGGAGTCGCGTCACAAAATCGACGCCATCCATGTTGGGCATCACCACGTCGGTAATAACCAGATCGATGTTGGAAACAGCGAACTGAGCCAGAGCCTCCTCACCGTCCCGAGCCTCAATCACCTGGTAATCAGCAGTCTCTAGAATCTCGCGAACCCCCTCCCTTAGAAGGTCCTCATCGTCAGCCAGCAAAATAGTTGTCATGATTGGTGTTCTCACCTGTAACGAATTTGCTCTGGATCATATGCGAATCTGCCCATCAAACCTAGTAGTGACAACATGAATCTCAGCCTAAAAGCCCGTTTTCGACTGACCGGAGCAGTGCTTTTGCTCGGCCTGATCACCCTCACAAGCCTTGCAACGCTTCAAATGAACGCCTTTGGCGAGCAACTGGAACAGCTGTATTCCTTGCGCATTCAGCAGATTGAAAATTTGCAGTCGGTGGCGAGTCGTCTTAGATCCGTTCAAGACAAAGCCAGTTCGGCCTCGATCACGGGCCGCATTACCGCTCGGGAAATCCTCAGAGAGAGTGATCGGGTCATTGCCGACATACGAGCAGCCATGCAAGCCGAGCTATCACTCAAGGGGGGCACCCAAATGCCCCTCAAAGACGTGGGGCTCGAGGCCGCAGCCACCCAATGGCGTCAAGCCCTCGAATCCGCTTCGGCGGGAGTGCTAGACGCGCAGCCAGGTAGCCAAGCGGCCATTCAAACGGGTCAACGCATGTTGGCAGCGCACCTCGCACACGGAGACCCTGTCGCCCTTGTAATCGACTACATCATCAAGTCGCGCACGAGCGAGGCGCAACAGGCGATCGAGACGCTACAGGCCGATTATAAATCGCGTGAACTTCGCTTCGTGCTGCTGCTCGCGACTGGCGCCATTATTGTCCTCTCCACGGTCTTTTGGATTTTCTATTCGATTCGAAGACTCATTGGGGGAGAGCCCGAAGACGTGATGCGAGCCACCCAAGCCGTGGTCGCCGGGAATCTGCACCATCCAATTGCACTCGCCCCACAGGATCGATCGAGTGTGCTTGCCAATATTCGCGTGATGGTGGAGGCCTTGCGCACCAACCAAGCCAAGAACGAGCAACGGCTCTGGCTGGATCGCGGTCTCATGCTTGTCAATGAGACCGTTCGAAACGAATACACGCCCGAGGAACTGGCCCAGGCCTTATGCGAAAGGCTCGCCGACTATCTGAATGTGTCTGCATGTGGCATCTACGAGTTCACGTTTGTTGGACAAGACGACTCCATGATTCAACGCCAAGTCTTGAGCCTTGTGGGCTTTCATGGACAGGCAGAGGCGCGGCCGTTGGATCAACTGCCGCTGCGCAGCATCGTCTGCGAGGAATTTGCTCAGCGCGGCGAGATGCTTCGAACCCAGGATTTCCCCGCAGATACGCTTGAGCTGCTGTCGCAACATGTTGAAGGTGATGGCGTCCACTACCTGCTCGCACCGCTCTCCTTCGAGAGTCGCATGCGCGGGGCGCTGATGGTCTGCTCACAGTACGAGCTACCCAAGAGTGTCGAGGAGCTGTTGAGGCCCAGCGCCGTAGCCATTGGCGTTGCCATGGAGGCTGCCCACAACCGCATGACCCTCGTGGCCACACTCATGGATTCGCAGCGGCTCACGAACCAGCTTCAAGCCAATCAAGAGCGGCTCAGAGAGAGTCAGACCACCCTCGAGGAACAGATTCAGTACGCCAACGATATTGTCTCGAGTATGCAGAGTGGGCTGATCGTGACCGACCACAAAGGTCATGTGAAGGACTGCAATCCAGCCCTGCTCAAGCTCACGGGGCTGAGACGGCAGCAGGTGGTCGGGCGACCGGCCTCCGTGCTTTTTGACGAGCAAGAAGGCGCGGTCAACAGCATGCTTCGCAGCATTCGCGACCGTCTTGTCATTCTGAAAAGTATTCGACCTGATGCGTTTGAGAGCCTATTTGAGGACATGCCCCTGGGCTGTATCTGGGTCAATGAGAGAGGCGAGATTCTGAAGGCCAACGCGCGACTAACCAGCCTTGCTGGCTATCCGACGGGAGGTCTGACCGAAAAGCCGCTCTCTATGCTGGTCCCCACGGCCACCCGTGGCGGACACGATGACCTCATTACCCGGTTTCAACGAGAAGGGGAACACCAGCAACGCATGGGTGCTGGAAGAAGCATTGGATTGATGCGACGTGACGGACACGAGCTCTTCATTGAGGTGGCACTGATTAATAGTGTGTCTGATCGAGAGACGACCACGTTTGCCTTCATTCGGACCGAGCAAGACCTCCCTTGGTCGATCATGGCCAATGCAACACTGAGTGATCTGATTGAGGATGAAGACGATAGCCTCATTGCGATGGTCAAAGGGAAACTCGGAAAGGGAATTCCGGCCCGCATCACGACCGCTTTCTTGTTGTCGCCCGAAGGCGAAATTCAGCAGTCGGTTATCAACATCAACGACGTGTCCGCGCTGGTGCGTAAAAGTGAGGAAGTGCGCGAACAGAACGCCTTGCTCGAGCGAACGATGGACGCGATGCAAGATGGCGTTGTGCAAATCAACAGCGACGGTATCGTGGTTTCGGCGAATCCAAAGGCGCTAGAGCTGCTCGCCAGGAAAAAGGAGAGCGTCGAGGGCTACCCACTTGCAAGGCTGGTCGAAGGGGGGCATGTCACTGCATCGCTCGAAAACTGGATCCCTTCGAAGGCAACGCTGGCCGTACAGAGCCTATACAACCTGGACCCAGACCAGTTCCTCACCATTCTCGAACAAATTGCAGAACCCATTGTGATCGTGAGCAAGGACGCCTCGATTACCTTTGCGAATGCCATTGCCGAGCACATCCTGGGTTATGAACGCGGCGGACTTAAAACAAAGGCGCTCCTGCGACTCATCGACGACAATAGCCTCTGGACCATCTCAGGTCCGATTGAACGCGTCTTTGCCGGGACCTTGCCTGACGGCATTGAGGTCGACCAGCTCACTTGGCGTAAGCGGGACCAGAGCAACCACACAGCTCCCCTGACGCTTGTCCCACTGACCTCGAATGAGACCATCATGGGGGTCTTCTGCATTGGGCGTGCCATTCACGAGATTCGAGCAGAACTCATGCGGCGCATGCAGAACCTAGAGTGGACACTCGCGCAGACCGATGGACCGAGAATACCGGTTGCACTCTCTGCCGCCCCACTGCGGTCGTCTGACGGTCGCGTGACGGGTGGTGTCGTCACGATCAAAGACATGCAAGAGTTCAAGAGCAAAGAGCAAGAGAACCTTCAAATGGTCCGAAAGATGGAGCAGTCACAGCGCCTGGACGCGCTGGGCCAGTTGGCGGCTGGCGTTGCACATGACTTCAACAATCTCTTGGGCGTCATTCAGAACCACGCAGAATTGGTCGAAATGAAGGTGGGGCCAGACTCAAAGGCCACCAAGAATCTCTCTGCCATCCTTCAAGCAACCGGACGTGCGCGCGATATTGTGATCAAGCTCAATGGCCTTGGCCGGGAGAATCCGCAAGGAGCGGAACTCGTGCCGCACGATCAACAGGCCTTCGAGCTTCAGCCGCTGGTCGAAGAGACACAAGGTCTCCTCCAAGCCAGCCTGAAGGGGATTGAAATTGCAGTGCATGCTGCACCCAACGCCCAACGCGTTAGCCTCAAGGGCGATAGCGGAGCGCTACAGCAGGTTCTCGTAAACCTCTGTGTAAATGCGAGCCATGCAATTGGGGAGCGGCGAGGTGGGCGGATTGAGGTGCGCACCCGCAAGCCATCGGATCAACGCGTGGCGATTGATGTCGTCGACAACGGAAGTGGCATCCCTGAAGATGTGATGCAGCGCATCTTCGAGCCCTTCTTTACCACCAAGGAAGTGGGTAAAGGCACTGGTCTGGGATTGGCGATGGTTCGCAGCATCGTGACCAAAATGGGGGGCACTATCGATTGCAAATCAACAGTGGGAGAGGGTACAACTTTCACTGTAGAACTACCGACGGCCTGAGGAACCCAGATGCGTGGAATGATGTTTGTCTCTTTCATCGATTGGACCGAGCAGGCGTTCGGCGAGGACGTGGCTGACGACATCCTATGTCACACGCCAACTGCGACGGGCGGGGCATACACCAATGTTGGGCAATATGAGTACGAGGAGTTGCTGGCGCTCATCCAGGCCTTGTCACTCCGAGTCGAACAGCCTGTTCCCGATCTCTGCAAAGCCTTCGGGTTGTTTCTGCTTCCAGTCCTCATTACGAAGCACCAAGACTTTATCGATGCCTCTGCTGGCCTCCATGGCTTTCTAAGCGGACTCGACTCCCATATTCACAAGGAAGTGCTTCGGCTCTACCCGAATTCGCTCCCACCACGGGTGCGTCTACAGCCTCTGTCTGAGGGCGAACCAGATGCAATCGAACTCCAGTACGAGTCTCATCGACCCATGGCGGATCTAGCCCATGGGTTGCTGCTTGGGGCTGTGTCCTACTTCAAATCTTCAGCCACTGTGATCCGACAGGATGACGCGAGTCGCGCAGACTTTGCCCACTTTCGGGTAGAGCTCAAAGCAAAATGAATAGTCAAAGCGATCAGGAGGTTCGACTCCGGCGCAAGCTCGATCGTGAACGTCGCGCAAGAGAGGAGGCAGAGGCCCTCCTGGAGACTCGGTCGAGGGAATTGTTTGAAGGTAGCCTTTGGCTGCAAGAGGCTGCGTCGCGTCTCTCCACCAGTGAGTCGCACCTCAGGGCGGTCCTCAATGCCGCTCAAGAGGCCATCATTACGTTCGATGAACGCGGGTTGATATACGAGGCGAACCGCGCCGCTGAGGTCCTGTTTCACTTCGAGGCCAATGAAATGGTTGGCCTTCGCATGCAATCCCTCATTCCCGAGCTTCGCGAGGGACTGGAAGCCCTGCTCCAGCGATGCCATGAGCCCGACGGCCACGACATACTCGCCTTTGAAGTCATGGGCTTAAGCGCGTCTGCGGACCGACTGCCGATTAGCCTCAGCCTGCGTGAAATTCCACCAATCCCTGGGGTGGGTCAGCGGTATGTGGCGCTCATCACCGACCGTCGCAGAGAGCTCGCGCTCGAGCGACAACTCAACCAAATTTCGACACAGGCGAGCCTGCAGTTGTTTGACCAGAACGAGCCCCTTGTCCTGCCCAAGCGCGGCCACCTTGAGGAGCGCTTCCTGAGCGAGCAACGAGCCGCTCAGTCCGGTGCGCGCTCTATTTTCGCAGCGGTGCTCTGCATCAACATCGATCGATTCAAACGCGTTAATGACCTGCTCTCCTTCGATGCAGGCGATCGCATCATTACCCGTCTGGGTGCGAATCTTCAGGGGATTGTCCGAACACTTGCGCAGCCCCTGCAATGGGACGCGACAACGGTGCGACTTGAAGGCGATGAGTTTGCCGTTCTCCTGCTCAGCCCCACCCCCTTCCAAGAAATAGAAGGCTGGGTCCGACGCCTGCGTGCCCAGTTTGCGCAACCCCTTGAAAGCCATGGCCAACGCTTCGTCTTCTCGCTCAGCGCGGGTTGTGCCCTGGGGACACTTGGTGATGATGTCTCGGACTTGCTCATTCGCGCAGACCGAGCAATGCGCGTTGCCAAGCAGCGTGGGGGCAATGCCTTTCGGCTTGAAGAAATGTCTCATGGGGCAACCCGCACTGGAAAGTCGGTCGAGCACAACATCATTCTCGGGCTTGAGCGAAAGCAATTTGCCCCATTCTTTCAGCCAAAGGTTAGCCTTCAGCAAGGCGAAATCGTGGGCTTTGAAGCGCTCATGCGCTGGCCCCATCCTGAACGAGGACTCATCCCCCTTGGCGAATTTCTCCCGACGCTCGAAGTCTCGAGCCTCATGCTCGACGTGGGCCTACAACTGTTTGAACAGGTCATCCGTGTTGCGAAGGCCTGGGATGCGGCGGGAATTGCGGTGCCCATTTCATTCAATGTCTCCAATGGGGAGCTGCTCTCCCAGACATACCGAACCGAGCTGTTACGGCTTTTTCAGTCCGCGAAAATTCCGTCCGGTCGCATCGTGCTTGAAATTACAGAGTCTGTGATTGCGAACCTCGGCCTGACCGGAGAGGAGATTTTCGCCTCGCTGCAGCAAAACGGATTCAAACTGAGCATTGATGACTTCGGAGTCGGAAGCTCATCTCTCTCCCGGCTGCGCGGCATGCCTGTTCAAGAGCTCAAGGTTGACCGCTCGTTTGTGACGGGTATTGAGCACTCCAGCCGTGACCTGGAGCTGCTGAGTGGCGTCATCCAATTGGGCCGCAGTCTGGGGCTAGACGTGGTGCTTGAAGGTGTCGAAAGCGAGGCGCAGATTCAGATTATTCGCCCATTTGGCGACCTGGCCATTCAAGGGTTCTTCTATTCGAAAGCGGTTCCGGCCCCAGAGGCGCAGATGCTTTTGCAAGAACAGCCTTGGAGAAACTGCAACCAAAGCCAGTCATGCTCGTGATACTGTTGGGCGACTTTTTTGTTGGAAAAACACTCAAAAATATAGATTTTGGAGCGAGGAGATATGTTTAAGAATTCATCGGTCTCAGTGAGACTTTCCATACTGGTTGCGATCTTGGCACTGACCTCCATCATCATCGGTGCCAGTGGGCTTCGCGGCATGACCCAAGCCATTTCGGCCTTCCAGTTTGTGAATGAGGAACACCTGATTCACCTGCGCGACCTCAAGGTCATTGCAGACATGTATGCCGTGAACATCGTAGACACTGCTCACAAGGTCCGAAATAAGAACATCAGCTGGGAGGAAGGCCGCCAAAACCTTGCGAAGGCAAGGGTGACGATTAAAGAGCGCTGGGATGCGCACCCCCCAGAGGAAGCGGTGGGCGAAGAAAAGGCATTGGTTGATCGGATCAACAAAATGCTGGATGGTGTGAACAAAGAGGTCGATGTACTCGAGCAAATACTGAAGTCTGAGAACGCCGAGCAGCTTGCACAGTTCACTGTCGAACGCCTCTACCCGGCTATCGACCCCATCTCCGAACAGTTTTCGGAGTACATCGATGTCCAACTCCGAGAAGCCGACAAAGAATTTAAGGGCGCAGAGGCCACTGAAAGCTTTAATACATACCTTACGGTAGCGCTCATTCTTGGAGGCCTTGCAGCAGGCGTCCTGTTCGCTGTCAGTGTGATGCGATCCATCACCCGCCCCCTTGCAGAGGTGCAATCCGTTGCATCACAGATCGAGCGCACGGGCGATTTTTCACTTCGCATTCGTGTGGACTCAAACGATGAAGTCGGCAAGACTGCAAAGGTGCTCAACCGCATGCTTGAGGCACAACAGGCCGCTGTTACAGAGGTCAACGGAGTTGTCTCCGCCCTGGCCGCAGGGGACTTCCAGCGCAGGATCCAGGCCGACCTCAAAGGCGACCTGGGCACCATGAAGTCTGCGGTCAACGACTCGGTTGAGACCCTTGAGGCCACGATGGCCGGCCTCAATCGCATCATGCGCGCCCTTCAGGATGGCGATTTCTCAGCGCGCTCGAATGTCTCCGCCAGAGGTGAATATCGCAAGGCGCTCGACCAAGTCTCTGCCGCCATGGCCATGCTTCAGTCCATGCTCGGTGAAGTGGGTTCGGTTATGAACAAGGTTGCGCAGGGTGATCTGACAGGCCGCGTGCGTGCCGAAGGTCGCGGCGACCTCGCAGCCCTCAAAGACAATATCAATCGCTCGCTTGAGGCCCTCTCTGGCGCCATGCAGACCGTCAATGCGAATACCCGTCAGGTCGCTGCCGCCTCGAACGAGACCTCCAGTGCCATTGGCCAGATCTCCGACGGCGCCCAGAACCAGACCCTGGCCATCAGCCAGGTCGCCACCGCCGTACGCCAGACCTCAGCCTCGGTTGCAGACGTCTCCCGCAACACCGAGGTGGCCAGCCAGCGCTCGCGCGACTCGGTGACGATCATTCGCGATGGCATGGCCAAGATGGAGCGCATGGTTGAGGTGGTCTCAAGCATTGCCGCCAATTCAGAGAAGATCAACAAGATCACCGAGGTGATCGAGAAGATCGCCAACAAGACCAATCTGCTCTCGCTCAATGCCGCTATTGAGGCTGCGCGCGCCGGTGAGCATGGCAAAGGCTTTGCCGTGGTGGCCGACGAGGTCGGCAAGCTTGCCGTCAA
>JBJOHF010000048.1:0-22528 GCA_046047855.1 Pseudomonadota bacterium
TTCCCGCAATTCTGAAAGCCCATCTGGGCCAGGCCCTGCATCACTGCACCCGACAGAATGGAGACCAGACCAGGGTCCGGACTGAAGGCCCGCTGATACATGACACCACTGCGACCTAACTCGAGATCCAGCACGGGGGTGTAGCTAAACCCGACTCCAACCTCTATGAGTTCGCGCGCAAGCACCGTGCCCGCCTCACGCGCTTTGCTGATGGCGATGGCCAGGGCCTGAGGGCATACTCGGCCCTGTGCATCGAGCAGTCCGCTGCCGAGCTCTAGAAAACTGGGCAGCGCAGTGAAACCCTCGCGAAACCGTTGGACACGTCCGCCCTCATGGTCGACGGAAATCAGAATTCCGGGCCTCACGCGCGCAATGTCAGCAGTCAGGGCGCGTAGCTGCTCCTTGGATGCGAAATTTCGGGTGAACAGAATGAGCCCGCCAACCCAAGGGTGGGCCAACATGTCGCGCTCATGGGGCTGCAACTCATGGCCTTGAACATCGATGATCAGAGGTCCGAGCATTAGCGAGACTCCACCAGAGCAAAAGCCTGTGCATGGCTGCGCTCATCACTGATTGAGAGATGAATGATCCATCCTTTGGCGTCGAGCAACTCCGCAAGCTGGCCGCGCGCAACGACCTGCGGAGCGCCCTTCTCGTCATTCAGAACCTCAAGATTCTGCAGACTCATCGGGCTGGAGAGGCCACAGCCGAGGGCCTTGCCGACCGCCTCTTTGGCGGCAAAACGCTTGGCAAGATAGTTGATGGCGACGGACTGGGCCTGCGCGCCTTGGCCGAGCCGTTGAAAAAATACGTGTTGCTCTTGCGGCCCGAGCAGCCGACGAACGATGCGCTCACCCCAGCGCAGCCAGAGCGATTCGAGGCGCTTGGTCTCAACCAAGTCGGTGCCTACGCCAATAATCATGCGGACCTCCCGGCCTGCGCCTCTCGCATGAGGCGCTTCATTTCCCGCACGGCTTCACGCATGCCCACCAACATGGCACGAGAGACGATGGCATGACCGATATGGAGCTCCTTGACGCCGGTGAGTGACGCCACAGGCTGGACATTGAAGTAGTTAAGCGCATGGCCCGCATTGAAACGCATGCCTGCGGCCTGAATGGCCTGACCCGCGCGCGCGATTGCCGTCAACTGGGCCTGCACCTCAGGTCGTGCTGGATCACGCCCTTGAGCATAAAAAGCCTCGGCATAGGGCCCTGTGTGCACTTCACACACTTCAATTCCCAAGGCATGTGCAGCCTGAACCTGGGAAAGATCAGGGTCTATAAAGGCGCTCACCGTAATGCCCGATCCACGCAGCCGCTCGATCATGGGCCCCAGCGCGTGGGCCTGGCCCACCAGGTCAAGCCCTCCCTCGGTCGTAATCTCCTGCCGCCCCTCGGGCACCAGCATCGCCATTTCCGGCTTCACTTCCAGAGCAAAGTCCACCATTTCAGCTGTGGCTGCCATCTCCAAGTTCAGTTTGATCTGGGTGTGCGTGCGCAGCCGACGAACGTCATCGTCTTGGATGTGGCGTCGATCCTCCCGCAGGTGCACCGTAATCCCATCAGCGCCGCCAAGATGGGCCTCGACGGCAGCCCATATCGGGTCTGGGT
The DNA here is from genome assembly GCA_046047855.1 of Pseudomonadota bacterium. Lineage (GTDB taxonomy): Bacteria > Pseudomonadota > Gammaproteobacteria > Burkholderiales > Burkholderiaceae_A > Hahnella. The sequence continues at coordinate 1,614 of JBJOHF010000048.1, forward strand.
CATAGCTGCGTCTGGCCTGTCTCAGCGTGGCCACGTGGTCAATATTTACACCGAGCTCAATCATGACTTCCTCTCTGAATCTGGGCTAAGGCGCGAACGGCCTCACGAGAGGCCAGGTCTTCACCACCCAACTGATGGCGAATCAATCCGCGCAGCAATCGCTTCGCTTGGCCAGCCCATTCTGAAGTCACAAAACCCTCTGAAAAGGCGGCCAAATCCTGATCGTAGCGTGAGAGCGCCATGAGGGTATGGCCGGTCACCTCAATGGCATCCATGGACCGTACCGACGCCCCTGCCCGATGCACCCCTTCGTGCGGACTCACGCAATACAACGCATCAGGCGCGTCGCGGACATGCGCGGGAAAGAAATCCGGCGCGACACCCATCTCTCGCAGCAGGCGGCACTCAAACTGCCGAAGAACAGCCTCCGTCAAGGCAAGCCTTGCACCGCCTTGGTCCGCGCTGAGCGCTTGCAGCGCCTGCTCGTAGGCATCGTAAAGATTCGGGTGTGGATCATGCCGAGGCAGCAGGCGAATGACCAACTCGTTGAGGTAAAACCCTGCAAGCAAGGCCTCTCCTCGGAACGCTGGCAAGCCCGCACGCCACTCAGCCGACAGCAATGTACGCAGATCACCCTTGGAGGAATAGCGCAAAAGCACAGGCTGAAAGGGTTGAAGCAGACCACGCAAGGCAGACCGCGGGCGACGCGCTCCCCGCGCCACCACACCCAAGCGCCCCTCCTCTCGCGAAAACACCTCGAGCACAAGGCTGGTTTCTCGCCACGCCAGACCATGCAGGACATAGCCCGGGACCATGCTCGCTATTCCACTCCGAAGCTGCGGACAGCGGCCTCATCATCAGCCCAGCTATCCTTGACCTTCACCCAGAGCGAGAGCGTGACCCGCTGCTCCAGGAGCTGGGCAATCGACTGACGCGCCTCGGTGCCGATGCGCTTGATTCGCTCCCCACCGGCCCCAATCACCATGGGCTTGTGCTGTGGGCGACCCACAATGATGGTGGCGTCAATTTCAACTCGCCCACCCTCGTGCTCCTGAAAACGATCAATGACTACGGTCGACTCATAGGGAAGCTCGTCACCCAGCAATCGGAACAACTTCTCCCGAATCCGTTCGGCTGCCATAAACCGAAGACTGCGATCCGTGAGGGTGTCCTCATCGTAAATCGCTGGTCCCTCTGGTACTGCCCTGCCGAGTGCCTGTAATAAGTCGTCGAGCTGGCTGCGCTTGGCTGCTGAGACTGGAACGATCTCGGCAAACTGAGGCAGCTTGCCCAGTCGAGCGGCCTGTTCATAAACGCGGGCCTTTGCTCGGTCATCCTTGATGAGATCGGATTTATTCAGCGCAACAACGGTGGGGCAGCCCTTGGGCAGCCTCTGGAGGACAGCCTCATCCTCGTCTGTCCAGCGACCTGCTTCCATGACCCACAGCAGGACATCAACCTCTTCAAATGTGCCCAACGCGGCCCGATTGAGCTGGCGATTGAGGGCCGCCGTGTAAGTGCTCTGTATGCCCGGAGTATCGACAAACACCAACTGACGCTCAGAGTCGGTGTGAACGCCCATGATGCGATGGCGCGTGGTCTGGGCTTTTCTCGAGGTGATACTGATCTCAGCCCCAATGATTGCATTGAGCAGACTCGACTTGCCGACATTGGGACGTCCCACAATTGCGACCGTCCCGCAGCGATAAATCGTCATTTCTGCGGCGTCTCTTTGGGTTTGAACTCGAGCTTGGCCTGGGGCGGGTCCTCAAGGGTGCGCTTTCGGCGAACGCGCTTGGGTACCGCTGTCAAAGCAGCCTGAGCGGCCGTAAACGCTGCGGTCGCGGCCATCTGTTCAGCCGCCCTTCGACTCGCACCTTGGCCCAGCACAGATATGCTGAGCTTGGCAATTGCACACTCAACCTCGAACACCTGACTGTGCGCAGCACCGTGCGTGGCGACGACAGAGTAAACAGGCAGTGGAAGCGCATGCCCCTGCAGGAACTCCTGGAGCAGGGTCTTGGCATCCTTACCGAGCGTTCGTGCATCGACCTGACGAAGAATGGGGCGATAGAGACCATTGACCACCTCCGAGGCAGCGTCAAAACCCCCATCTAGGAAGATTGCGCCGAACAGAGCCTCAAGCGCATCAGCAAGGATGGAAGGGCGTCGCAGACCGCCGCTCTTGAGCTCACCATCGCCAAGGTGGAGGTGCTGATGAAGCGCGAGCGACTGCGCAATGTCGTGCAGGGCCTGCTGGCGAACGAGGCTCGAGCGCACACGACTCAAGTCGCCCTCTGTAAATCCTTCGAGCTCCTCGTAGAGCAGCCGCGCAACCACCAGGTTGAGCACGCTATCGCCCAAGAATTCAAGGCGCTCGTTGTGGTTTGCTCCGTAGCTTCGATGCGTGAGCGCTAGCTCAAGAAGTTCGGGCCTGCGGAACCGATATCCAATGCGCTGTTCGAGCTGGGCCGCAGGCGCTGGGGTTCTCACTCAATCCACCCTAAGCGACTGAAGTTGCCGTCGAAGACCTCAGACGCGTTAAACCAGACCAGCACAGCCCGGCCAGCCAGATTGCGCTCGGGTATGAAGCCCCACACACGGCTGTCCGCGGAGTTGTCTCTGTTGTCACCGACACCAAAATAATGCCCTTGAGGGACGCGGCAGACCATACCGGACAACGTCCGCTGGCATTGGTCTCTGAAGGGGAAGGCCTCGGCCAACAGGAATCCGTTGCCCATGTCTGGATCGACTAGGGTGTGATAGCGCTTGTCGCCCAGTTGTTCTTCAAAGCGGTCGATGGGGCGAACCATCGTGGAGTCCATAAAGGCGCCCGCGGGCGTTCGTTGAACCGCGACGCCATTGATGCTGAGCACCTTGTTCTCATAGCGCACCTCGTCTCCCGGCAAGCCAACAATGCGCTTGATGTAGTCCTGGGAGGGATCTTTGGGGTAGCGAAAGACAACGACGTCCCCACGCTCCGGACCGCCCAGGTCCAGAATCTTGGTGTGCACGATGGGCAGGCGAATGCCATAGCTGTACTTTTGTACCAGAATCATGTCGCCGATCCGAAGGGTCGGAATCATCGAGCCCGAAGGAATGTTAAAGGGCTCGAACGCGAATGATCTCAGCAGAAAAATAATGAACAGCAAAGGGAAGAACCCTGCCGTGTATTCGAGCCAACCTGGACGGGGGGCACCTGCCGGACGCTGCTTGCGCCAGACGGCTCGGTCGATAGCCCAGAGCACACCCGTGAAGACACAGACCGAGAAAAGAATCAGAGAGTAGTTCATGAATTAGTCTTCAACTTTCAGGATGGCAAGGAAGGCCTCTTGAGGAATCTCGACAGAGCCAACCTGCTTCATGCGCTTCTTACCAGCCTTCTGCTTCTCTAGAAGCTTTCGCTTGCGGGAGATATCGCCGCCATAGCACTTCGCCAAGACATTCTTTCGAAGCGCCTTTACATTCTCGCGGGCCAGAATATTCACGCCAATGGCGGCCTGAATGGCCACATCAAACATCTGCCTCGGAATGAGCTCACGCAGCTTCGCTACGAGCTCTCTGCCGCGCGACTGAGCATTTGCTCGGTGCACAATCACGGACAAGGTGTCGACCCGCTCCCCGTTGATGAGAATGTCCATCTTCACCACATCTGAAGCCCGATGCTCTTTAAACGCGTAGTCCATCGATGCATACCCTCGTGAGACCGACTTAAGCTTGTCGAAAAAGTCGAGCACGATCTCGTTCATGGGAATCTCGTAGGTGAGGTTCACCTGCCGACCGTGATAGCTCATATTGGTCTGCATGCCACGCTTGTTATTGGCGAGCGTCATCACCACACCCACATAATCTGAGGGCATGAAGAGATTCACCGTGACGATCGGCTCCCGAATCTCTTCTATCTTGGTGGGGTCCGGCATTTTGGACGGGTTGTCGACATCAATGATGCTCCCGTCTTTCATCAAGACCTGATAAACCACGGTCGGAGCCGTCGTGATGAGGTCGATGTCGTACTCACGCTCGAGGCGCTCTTGCACGATATCCATATGCAACAGGCCAAGAAAGCCACAACGAAAACCAAAGCCCAGCGCCTGTGAAACCTCAGGTTCAAACTGCAAGGCAGCATCGTTAAGCTGAAGCTTTTCGAGCGCGTCTCGCATGAGGTCGTACTCGGAGCTCTCGACCGGGTAAAGGCCCGCAAAAACCTGCGGCTGAATCTCCTTGAATCCCGGCAGCGGGCCAGAGGCCGGCTTTCCAGCCAGCGTGACCGTATCGCCAACTTTTGCGGCCTTGAGTTCTTTGATGCCCGTAATGATGAAGCCCACCTCACCGGCTGAGAGGCTCTCCTTCTGCAGCGATTTCGGGGTGAATACGCCGAGCTGCTCGACCGGGTGGACCGTTCCGGTCGCCATGAGCAACACGCGATCGCGATGTGAGAGTCTTCCGTTGACAACCCGCACCAGCATGACCACGCCGACGTAGTTATCGAACCAGGAGTCGATGATAAGTGCCTGCAGCGGCGCATCGAGATCTCCCTTGGGCGGGGGCACACGATGAATGATCATTTCGAGGATGTCTCGAACACCCTCGCCTGTCTTCGCGCTCGCCCGAATGGCATCCTCCGCATCAATGCCAATGACATCCTCGATCTCTTGAATGGCCTGCTCGGGATTGGCCGCCGGGAGATCGATCTTATTGAGCACCGGGCAAACCTCAACGCCGAGGTCGAGGGCGGTGTAACAGTTTGCGACGGTCTGGGCCTCAACCCCTTGAGACGCATCCACCACCAACAGGGCCCCCTCACAGGCAGACAGAGAGCGGCTTACCTCGTAAGAGAAGTCCACATGTCCTGGCGTATCGATGAGGTTGAACAGATACTTCTGACCATCGAGAGCTATGTACTGCAAGGCGGCGGTCTGGGCCTTGATGGTGATGCCACGCTCGCGCTCGAGGTCCATGGAGTCGAGCACCTGCGCCTCCATCTCGCGGTCGGAAAGACCACCGCAGAGCTGAATGATTCTGTCTGCCAGCGTGCTCTTGCCGTGATCGATATGGGCAATGATGGAAAAGTTGCGAATATGCTGCAAATGCGACATCCAAAAAAAGACGGCCTGGAACGCGCCAGGCCGTTGGGTTGAATCCCGACGGTCTCCCGACTAGGGCTTAAGCGGCACGAACTGCACGCCCTCGCCTCTGCGGACCAAAAGCACAACGGTGCGCTTGCGGTCGAGCTTCTCGGCAGCGGCCACGAACTGCGCAACAGACCGAACCTGAACATTGTTCAAAGACAGGATTATGTCACCCTGGCGCAGTCCGACCCGCTCAGCGGGCCCCTTCACCGCAGCAATTTGCACCCCTGCCGCAGATTTAGACTCGGCAGGTGAAGCGGGAAGCTCTACCAGGGACAACCCAAGCCAGTCAATTGCAGTAGGTTTATCAACTTTTGACGGGGTTTTGGCAGCCGTTACCGTTTTTTCGGGCTCAACCTGGCCAACCTTGACTTTTAAGGTTTTGACTTCACCCCGACGCCATATCTCGAGGGTTGCCTGTGACCCCGGGGGCGTGTTCCCGACCAAGCGAGGGAGATCTGAGACCTTTTCAATGGTCTTTCCATTGAATTTCAAGACAATGTCACCAGCCTCAACGCCCGCCTGCTCTGCAGGCCCCTTGGGCTCCACGTTTCGGACCAGAGCACCACTGGCCGTCTTCATGCCCAGAGCCTCAGCCACTTCACGGGTAACCTCGTCAATTGCAACACCAATGCGACCGCGCACAACCCGCCCGGACTTGCGCAGCTGATCGGCAACACGCGTGGCCTCATCAATGGGAATTGCGAATGAGATTCCCATAAACCCGCCCGTGCGGCTGTAGATCTGGCTATTGATGCCGACGACCTCACCAGACATGTTTAACAAAGGTCCGCCAGAGTTGCCTGGGTTAACTGCCACATCGGTCTGGATGAAAGGAAGGTAATCGCCCGTGTCGCGGCTTTTGGCACTCACGATGCCTGCGGTAACCGTGTTGTCGAGACCGAAGGGAGATCCAATGGCCAGGACCCACTCACCAACGCGCAACTGATCGGGGTTGCCAATCTTGAGGAATGGCAGGCCTTGAGCCTCGATCTTGAGGAGGGCCACGTCGGTTCGCGCATCGGAGCCCACAACGGTTGCCTTGAACTCGCGCTTGTCTGTAAGCGTGACGACAACCTCATCTGCACCGTCAATGACATGATGATTCGAGAGCAGAAAGCCGTCAGCACTGATGATGAAGCCACTCCCAACGCCCCGCTGGCGGGGTTCAGGCCGTCCCTCCCCCTCTGACTCGGGTTGCCCTTGACGCCCGGGTCCTGGGCCGGGATGCCCAGGCGGCATGAAGCGGCGAAAGAACTCATAAAAGGGGTCGTTCTCATCAAGCGGCGGCATACCCCTAGGCCCGCGCGCAGCGCGTTCAGTGGTGCGAATGTTTACCACTGCCGGACCCGCCTTTTCGACCAGAACCGTAAAGTCAGGTAGGCCACGCACTACAGGCGTGGGACCAGCCTGGGCAAGCGCCGGAGAAGACATAGGCAAAGAGAACGCAAGGGCAACACCCATAGCCCCTGCACACAGCATGCGACCCATACGATGCTTCATATCCAACCTCTTTCGTTTAAATACAACCAATCTCACTGTTACTGGAGCCAAGCGAGTGGGAATGTCTCAGCCAGCGCTGTGGCCGCCTGGAGAGGGACCTCACCCAATGCCGTGACCGCAAAGTCACCTCGCTGACGCGTCACCATGCTGAGGCTGCCGTGTTGACTGTAGCCCCCATCGACCACCGAAGGGGGTCTGCGCTCGGCAAAAAGTGAGACCGTTGCCAGACCATCGCTGAGCACCCACTGGCGCAGGCTGCCATCTGCGTTCGAGAGCGCGGCGGTCAGCACAAACCCTCCCGTGAGGTCAACGGTCGCGGCGGGAAGCGTCACCTTACGCATAGGGCTGAGCGACTGCGTCCAGCCCGGCTGCCCCTCGAAACGTGAGCGAACGAGGCGATCGGACACGGGCCCGAGCCGAATCTCGGAAAAGACATACTCCTCACGAATGCTGCCGTCGGAATCGAGCAGCTGCTGCTTCAGTAGGAGCTTGCGATTGCGCTCAACCCAGCAACGTACTCTCCAACGCAATGCGTCATTCGGGACCAACTCGATGAGATCGGTTTCGAGCCCTGCAACGCGGTAACCGCCTTTGACCTTCACCCGATAGTGACGCAAGAGCTCACGCCCATCGCCGAGAAACAACATGGGAAAATCCGGCCGCAAGGGCCGATGTGGGGTCACGCGGATCTCTCGCCGGTCGGGCAGATACGCGCGCACCCCCTCAGAAGAGCGAATGATCTCGCGCGCGGGCCCATCGAGGGACTCCAAGCGCACGGTCGGTCCCTCAGGAGCCCCTGCGTGATAGAGACGGGCGGTGTAGACGCCCTGCGTCTGCTGATGGGAGAAGACACCAACAAAGCTGGTGCTGTTCGCCGCCTGATTCACAGCGCGAAGCAGGCTGAGTTCATCTGGGGCGGGACGATCTTGGGCCAACACGCCGAGCGGCATGGCAAGCCCGAGCACGATCAGGCAACGCCGGTAGAGGATAGAGCCCATCACGGCTGCTCCGACTCCAGTCGCATTTTGACCACGGTGGGACCGTGGGCATCAATAAACTTTCGGGCCTGGGGATCTTGCCATGGCGACTGAACCCGAACCGTCTGAACAACCGGCTGCGATGGGCTTTGCGCGGGGCCTTGCATGGCGACTGGCGTATCGATGGCGTCAAGCCCAGGAAGCGCAACAAAGTAGGCGGCAGACACAAACCCAACCGCCCCCACACCTGCTGCAATGGCTGAGACAAGCCGACGACGCTGACGCACTTGACGCTGATGCGCGGGAAGGAAATGAACGGGTTCCTGCGCGATGGCCTGCATGACCTTCAGTTGAAATGATTGTGTAACGTGCTGACTACCACCAGGGTGAAGTGCATCGGAGATGATTGCGTACTCTGCATATCGCGCCGCAACCTCGGGGTCTCGCGTCAGGGATTTGATCTGTTCGTCTGACAGAGAACACGCATCATCGAATAAAGCGCTGGTCCATTCGGCCTTTGATGTCGTTGGGTTGTGATCGTGTTGCATGCGGAACTCCTTAATGCCTACCAACGTTTATGCCCGGGATCGTCGATGAGCGGACGAATCTGCTCAGCGATGGCCTCTCGGGCACGAAAAATGCGGGATCGGACGGTGCCAATGGGACAGTTCATGGCGTCAGCAATTTCTTCGTAGCTCAAACCCTCAATTTCTCGGAGCGTCACCGCAGTCCGAAGTTCCGCAGGCAGCGCCTCTATCGCGCGATTTACAGTTTCCGCGATCTGCCGCGTCATGAGCACGGCATCAGGCGTCTGAATGTCTGCTATGGCCTCGTCTGCGCCAAATGGTTCCCCATCGTCCTCGTCATTTGAAAGGCTCGAAAGGGGAATGGGCCTGCGTCCCTGAGAGACCAAATGGTTTTTGGCCGTGTTGACCGCAATCCGATAGATCCAGGTGTAGAAGGCGCTATCCCCCCGAAATTGGGGCAGTGCACGGTAGGCCTTGAGGAACGCTTCCTGGGCCACGTCCTCAACCTCTGCAGGGTCTCGAATGAGTCTGGAGATAAGGCGAATGACTTTGCGCTGATACTTGGCAACGAGCAGCGCAAAGGCCTGCTGATCGCCCGCCTTGACCCGATCAACGAGAACCTGGTCGGCCTCTCTCGGGTTCATCGGGCGGTCCTAAATACGACGGAAAGCGAGGGTTCCGTTAGTCCCGCCAAAACCGAAGTTGTTCTTCAGAGCCACCGAACCAGACCAGTCCCGCGCCTCATTTGCACAGTAATCGAGGTCGCACTCTGGGTCTTGATTGTGAAGATTAATCGTGGGCGGGCAGACCTGATGATGGAGCGCCAAGACCGTGAGAACGGCCTCCAAGCCGCCAGCCCCACCAAGCAAATGGCCCGTCATGGATTTCGTCGAACTCACAAGTAAGCGACTGGCGTGAGCGCCGAACGCGGCCTTGATAGCCTCGGTCTCATTCTTATCGCCCAGCGGTGTAGAAGTGCCGTGAGCGTTGACGTATCCAACCTCATCAGGAGAGACCCCTGCGTCGCGCAATGCCGAGGCCATGCAGCGACGCGGCCCATCCATGTTGGGTGCCGTCATGTGATGCGCATCACCAGAGAAACCTACACCGGCGAGCTCAGCATAAATGCGAGCGCCTCTGGCACGCGCATGCTCGTACTCTTCCAGAACCATCACGCCTGAGCCCTCACCAAGCACAAACCCGTCACGGTCTTTATCCCATGGGCGTGAAGCCGTGTAGGGATCGTCGTTGCGGGTCGATAGCGCTCTGGCCGCAGCGAAGCCGCCAACCCCAAGCGGGGAGATGGTGGACTCGGCACCTCCGGCAATCATGACCTCGGCATCACCCGCCTGAATCAAGCGAGCAGCAAGGCCAAGGCTGTGAAGGCCGGTTGTGCACGCCGTAACGGCTGCGAGATTCGGACCTTGGAGGTTGCGCAGTATGCTGATGTGTCCGGAGATCATGTTGATGATCGAGCCGGGAACAAAGAAGGGGCTGATACGACGCGCACCGCGATTGGTGTACTCGCCATGGGTGTCTTCGATCATGGGCAGCCCACCAATACCAGAGCCAACCATAACCCCAATACGCTCTGTGTTGGACTCGGTCACCAACAACCCGGAGTCGTCGAGTGCCTGGAGTCCAGCGGCGATGCCGTAATGGATGAAGACATCCATGTGACGAGCTTCCTTGGCCGATATGTACTGCTCGACCTGGAAGCCCTTGACCTCGCCTGCAAAGTGAACAGGCATACCGGAGTGGTCGAACCGCGTGATCGGCGCGATGCCGTTCTTTCCGGCAACAATGGCCGACCAGGTGTCCGCAACCGTGTTTCCCACCGGGGAAACACAGCCCAGCCCAGTCACAACGACGCGACGGCGCCCCACGGCGCCCGAGAGGCCGTTTGCACTCATCGGGTCAACTGTTTCTGTCCTGAGCGTTACTTCTTCAGGTTGTTATTGATGAAGTCAATAGCCTGTTGGACCGTGGTGATCTTCTCAGCCTCTTCATCAGGGATTTCGCACTCAAACGCATCTTCGAGCGCCATGACCAGTTCTACGGTATCGAGCGAGTCCGCACCGAGATCGTCAACAAACTTGGACTCGGTCTTGATGTCCTCAAGCTTGACGCCAAGTTGCTCCGAAACGATTGCCTTGACGCGCTTTTCGATGTCTTCCATGGTTTCCTTCCCTTTGTTAACCAAACAAGCTTTGGCGCCGCGATTGTATCAGCACATCACCATTCCACCGTTGACGCTCAGCGTCTCTCCGGTGATGTAGCCGGCGGCCTCTGTTGACAAGAAGACTACAGAAGCAGCCACATCGTCAACCGTTCCGAGACGTTGCACAGGAATTTGCTGCTGCAACGCATGAATCTGATCTTCGCTCAGGGCCCGGGTCATATCGGTCTCAATGAAGCCCGGGGCAACGCAATTGACGGTCACGCCGCGGCTTGCAATCTCACGCGCGAGCGCGCGCGTCATGCCTGCGACGCCCGCCTTGGACGCGGCATAGTTCATCTGCCCAGGATTCCCAGAGAGCCCCACCACCGAGGTGATGTTGATGATGCGCCCCCAGCGGGCCTTCATCATGGGCTTGAGCACGGCCCGTGAGAGTCTGAACACACCCGTGAGGTTGGCCTGAATGACCTCATCCCACTCCGAGTCCTTCATGCGCAAGGCCAGATTGTCGCGGGTGATTCCTGCATTGTTGACCAGGATGTCGAGCCGCCCATGCTGCGCCAAAACCTGTTCAACCATTGCGGCAGCCGCCTCTGGCTCAGTGACATTCAAGACCATTCCTGTGCCTGCGACACCGGCCGCAGAGAAGGCTGTGGCAATGCTAGTAGCGCCTGCTTCTGTTGTGGCCGTACCGATGACAGTAGCACCCGCCAAGCCCAACTGAACTGCAATGGCCTGCCCGATACCGCGGGTAGCTCCCGTAACAACGGCGACGCGGCCCTTGAGCGGCGATGAGAAGATAGATGTTGTCACCCAAGGACCTCCAAGCAGGCCTCAAGACTGGCCTGATCAAAAATATTCAGTGTCGTCATCGCGGGATCGATGCGTTTAACAAGCCCGCTGAGCACCTTGCCAGGACCACACTCCACCACATGCGTGATGCCATGGTCTGCCATGGCCTGAATGGTCTTGACCCACTGAACCGGACGCATGGCCTGAGCGGATAGCGCTCCTACGATGGCATCGGGCGTTGCATGGACCTCGACGTCGACATTGTGGAGCACGGGTACAGACGGAGGCGCCCACGACACGGAAGGTAAATAGTCTGCAAGGGCGCGGGCCGCGGGTTCGAGCAGACTGCTGTGGAACGGGGCCGACACGGGCAACATGAGCGCCCGCTTTGCACCCAGAGCCTTAAGTGCCTCGCATGCGGACTGAACAGCGCCCAAGTGTCCAGCAATAACCGTTTGGTCCGGAGCGTTCAGATTCACTGCTTCGACGATCGCATCAGAGCGGGTGTGGGCTTGGCAATGGGCCTCAATGACATGAGCGGCGAGACCGAGAATGGCCGCCATACCCCCCACCCCAACGGGGACTGCTGACTGCATTTGCTGCGCACGAAAGCGAACCGCCCGAACGGCATCTGACAGGGAAATCGCCTGTGCTGCGCAGAGCGCGGCATACTCGCCCAGGCTATGTCCCGCCATGAGGCTGGGCGCGGCCCCCCCTGCAGCACGAAATGCCTGATAGAAAGCCACTGCGCTGGCAACCATCACAGGCTGCGTGTTGACTGTGAGGTTCAAATCCTCCGCAGGCCCCTGTGCGATGAGGGAACCAAGATCCTCACCGAGCGCCGCTGATGCCACGGCAATGGCCTCTTCTACTGCAGCGTTACCCTGAAAGCCGGAAAGCATGCCAACGGACTGAGAGCCCTGCCCCGGGAAAACGAATGCACACTTCACGCCTTGACTCCCTCTGACTGCTGAGTGGTTTTCAATAAGACTGCTCCCCAGGTGAATCCCCCGCCAACCCCCTGCAAAAGGATGGTATGACCTGGCTTTATTCGGCCCTCTCGCCGTGCGACATCGAATGCCAAGGGAACCGATGCGGCCGACGTATTTCCATGACGATCGACTGTGGTGACAACACGCTCAAACGGCAGACCGAGGCGGCGAGCGGTGAACTGCAGAATTCGAATATTGGCCTGGTGCGGCACCAGCCAGTCGATTTGATCGGGCTGGATGGCTGCATCGGCTAGCACTTCACGGGCGGATGACTCCAAAACCTCAACTGCCAGCTTGAATACAGCCTGCCCGTCCATGGTGAGGAAAGGATGCCCTTGGGCTTGGCCATGAGCAACCTGTCCGGGTGTGCGCAAAATATGCTCGTATTCGCCTCGGGCGTGCAGCCGATGCGCAAGAATGCCCGGCGCATCGCCCGCTCGAAGCACGAATGCACCCGCTCCATCGCCAAAGAGCACGCAGGTGCCACGGTCTTTCCAGTCCAAGATTCGGGTGAAGACCTCAGCGCCAATCACCAGCGCAGTGTTTGCCTTGCCAGCCTTGATGAATAGGTCTGCAGTCGACAGGGCGTAAACGAAACCACTGCAGACCGCCTGTACATCGAATGCTGCGCCCTTGGAGATGCCAAGCTTTTTCTGAACCAGGCATGCGGTAGAGGGAAAAATCATGTCGGGCGTGGAGGTCGCCAGAATGATGAGATCGACTTCAGAGGCTGAAACCCCCGCATCGGAGAGTGCCCGGCGTGCAGCTTCTGCCGCGAGGTCGCTCGTAAAGAGATCTGGTGGGGCGATGTGTCTCTGCACAATGCCCGTTCGCTCTTGAATCCAGGCATCCGAGGTCTCAATGCCGTCAGCAGCCAGGCGCTCTGCGAGCGCTTGATTCCCCACAGGCTGTCCGGGCAGAAAACTACCCGTTCCAATAATCTGACTAAACCGCTCGGTCACGCAACACTCCTGCCTCTGCGCCAAGGGCGCGGGCAATTCGGTCGTTTAGATCTTTCGATGCGGCATCGGCCGCACGCGAGAGTGCGTGACGAAAAGCATAGGCATCGGCCGAGCCATGACTCTTCACCACGATTCCACGCAGCCCCAAAAGGGCCGCCCCGTTATAACGACGATGGTCAACACGCTTGGCAAAACGCCTCAAGACGGCCTGCGCGATGAGCGCTGCAAGCTTTGTGCTCCAAGACCGCATGAACTCTTCCTTGAGAAAGCTGCCCATCATTTGAGCAAGGCCTTCAGACGTTTTAAGTGCAACGTTACCGACAAACCCATCGCAGACGATGACATCGGTGGTTCCCTTGAAGATATCGTTACCCTCGACATTTCCATAAAACCGAAGGCTGCTCTGACGAAGGAGTTCACCGGCTGCCTTTACGGTCTCATTTCCCTTGATGACCTCTTCGCCGACATTCAGAAGCCCGACGCTAGGCGACTGCGCGGACGTATCGCCCTGCGCGTCATTCAAGGCCGAGACCAATGCGCAGCCCATGAGGGCGAACTGTAGAAGGTGCTCCGCAGTGCAATCGACGTTTGCCCCCAAGTCGAGCATGAGGGTGGATCCACCCGTGCGATTCGGCAAGGCGGTTGCAATGGCGGGGCGGTCGATCCCTTCCAGCATCTTGAGGACATAGCGGGCAATTGCCATGAGTGCGCCCGTGTTGCCAGCGCTAACCGCTGCGTGCGCCCGCCCATCGCTTACAGCCTCAATGGCCAGGCGCATGGAGGAACGGCGCTTATTCTTGAGTGCAACAGCAGGTGGGTCGTCCATGGCAACCACCTCATCGGTGTGCTGAAAGGACAGCCGATCCGAATAAGTTGCAACCCACTGGGGATGGTGTCGGTCGAGCCACCCGCGCAGCAGCGGCTCATCGCCAACGAGCAGTGCGCTGTGGACTGGGTGTCTCTGGAGAAAATCGATCGCAGCAGGCAGGGTCACGGAGGGCCCGTGATCACCCCCCATGCAGTCAATCGCGACGCGCACGTGAAGCACGGATCTGATTTTTAAGGGCCAAGGTCAAGCTGCGCCTTGGCTCAGCGACAAACTACGCCTCGCCAGCGCCGGTCTTCACAACCCGCTTGCCACGGTAGTAGCCCGTGGGGCTGATGTGGTGACGACGATGCACCTCGCCGGTGGTTGGCTCAACCGCGGTTGGAGGGTTGCTGAGAAAATCATGTGCCCGGTGCATACCACGCTTGGAGGGCGATTTCTTGTTCTGTTGGACAGCCATGTCAATGCTCCAGATGTCTCGAGAAAAACTCGCGTAAAAACAGGCGATTGTAGCCTACTCTTTCACCTTCCGGTGTAAAAGTGTGGCGAGCCCCGCAAAGGGCCGCTGAAGATCATTACCCGCGGGCAACGCGGGCAGCTCGCAGCCTGGATGCACCATGAGGTCCTCCAGTGCGAGCAGCAGCTCGTCCTCGACCAGGCTTAAGACGGTAGCTTGATCTTCTGTAGATAACGTCTCCTCGAGGTTGTCTTCCAAGGAGAGCTCCGCATCAGCCTCTGCCGCCGTATCGAAGAGCCGAAACCGCCGCTCGGCCGAGAAATCGGCCGCCAGGTCCGTGAGGCAGCGCGTGCATGTGAGGCCGACAAGGCCTTGAACCTGCAGCGAGATACGCCCCTCACGGAGGTCCGCCTGCCAACGGAGTGGCCCCAGAATGCGCATGCCGGCGGCATGGAGACGCTCCGTCTCAACCGAGAGGGCACCTTCCCATTGGGTACCACCGGGAAACTGCTCCTCAAGGAGTCGGCGATCTATTAGGGTCTGCTCAGGGCATGCACTTGTCATGGGCGTGATGATACTGCCCCTACAATGCAGCGCATGCTCATTCTCGCTTCTACAAGTCCTTACAGACGTGAACTGCTTAGCCGCTTAGGGCTTGCATTTGAATGCCACCCTCCGGGTGTGGAGGAGATTGCGACCCCAGGCGAAGCACCTTTAGCGCTGGCGCAGCGCCTCGCCCGCGAAAAGGCACTCGCCATCCTCGCCCGCTTTCCTGACGCAACGGTGATTGGCTCCGACCAGGTTGCACTCTGCAAAGGGCGCGTCCTCGGGAAGCCCGGCTCAGCCCAGCGTGCGTTGGAACAGCTTCAGTGGCAGCGTGGCAGCGTGACCGAGTTCCACACCGCATTCGCAGTGCTCAAGGGCGACCGCGTCATTGAGGAGGTCGTGACAACCCGTGTGCAATGGAAGCCAGAGACGGAGCTCACAGATGCGCGCTTGCAACGCTATGTTGCGATCGAGCGACCGCTCGACTGCGCAGGCGCCGCGAAGTCGGAAGGTTTGGGCATTGTGCTGCTCGAGAGCGTGGAGAGCCCCGACCCGACTGCACTGATCGGGCTACCCATGATTCGCGTGAGCAGCGCGCTTACCGCGCTAGGCTGGGAACTGCTGCCTCGTCTCTCAGAAGCTTAATGGCCGAGGCCCCAGCGCCTGCACCAAACTCCCTGGCGAGTCGCTCCGGCCAACTCGGCTCATAGCTGTAGTCCACCAGCTTGCTCACCTTAATCACGTCACGGGCAACGCTCTCAAGTGAGCCGAGCCCATCCGCGAGGCCGAGTTCGATGCTTCTTGCGCCCGAAAAGACCATACCGGAGAAGACCTCATCCCCTCCTTTGAGCCGATCGCCGCGCCCGGCCTTCACAGCCGAAATGAACTGCTGATGAACCTCATTGAGCATGTCTTGAATGATCTTCTTGGCCTTCGGATCCTCTGGCAGAAAGGGGTCGTTTAGGGCCTTGTTCTCGCCGGCCGTCATGAGCCGGCGCTCGATACCCACCTTTTTGAGCAGTTCTGTAAACCCAAAGCTGTCCATGCGCACGCCAATGGAGCCCACCAGACTGGCCTGGCTGACGTAAATGGAATCGGCAGCCGCAGCAATGTAATAGGCCCCCGACGCGCCAACATCCTCGATCACTGCAAGGACCTGCTTATCTGGGTTGAGCGCCTTCAGACGCCGAATCTCGTCAAATATGAGCGCCGACTGAACAGGACTGCCACCAGGGCTGTTGATGCGCAGAATAATGCCCTTGGCCTCACGCGTCTCGAATGCCTCGCGCAGCGCGTCGTTGACGCTGAAGGCGTCTACATCGCCGTCGGGCTCGATGACACCGAGCACGCTCACAACGGCCGTGTGCTCTGCCAAAGTCTCTGCTCCACCGTGACCCCGCCAGGGTTCCTCGGTGAGGAAAACCAGCAGCCAGACAAAAAAAGCGAGCGTAATGACACGACGGGCCATAGCCCATCGACGCGCATCTCGGGCCTCCTTGAGCTGGCCGGCAACCAGCTTTTCAATGACCGAGCGCTCCCAACCCGTGGGCTGGTTCGCTTGAACCTCGATCGTGGCTTTTTCTGTGGGTTCGGTCATACATGTGCCTTTCAAACAGAGACAGTTTCAAGCACCCAGCGCGAGAGGCTTGGTACGTCGTTCATGATAACCAAGGGTTTGGCCGCCTCCAGCCGATCGCGGGGATGCGCCCCATAGGTCACGGCTGCCGCATGCGCGCCGGCCGCATGGGCCATCTCGATGTCATGGGTGGTGTCACCAATCATGAGTACATTGGATGGAGGCAGGGCAAAGACCTCGCAGAGTTCCAGCAACATGTCCGGCGAGGGCTTGGGTACTGACTCATCTGCACATCGAGAATCCGCAAAGTAGTGTCGAGTTGCGGTGGCATCGAAGGCGCGCTCCAGCCCAACGCGGGATTTACCCGTCGCCACCGCCATGGGAAGCCCACGATGCTGAAGGCTCTCGAAGAGCTGAGTCATCCCGTCGAAGGGCGTGAGGTAGCGATCGCGCGCCAAATAATGGTGGCGATAACGATCGGTGAGCGCAACCACCTGGTCTTGACTCAGGCCAGGTGCAACATGAGAGAGCGCGTCGTGAAGCCCCAGACCAATCACGTAAGAGGCTTCCTGAAGGCTGGGCACGGCCAATCCGAGATCTGCGCACGACTGCCGGATGGCCTCCGCAATGGTGAGTGTCGAGTCAACAACGGTGCCATCCCAGTCGAAGACCACGAGTTTAATGTTCACGCTTGGGCTCCTGAATACCGGCTCTCTCGAGGGTTTGGCTCAGTATGGGGGGCAGCGAGGCGGTGAGGCTGAGCGGCTCACCCCACGCGTCTGCGCTGAGCTCGAGCCGCCAGGCGTGCAGGAAGAGTCGGCCCAGGCCAAGCGCCTTGGCAGCAGCCTCGGCTCGGGGGTCTGTGTACTTTGGGTCTCCCAGAATTGCATGACCGCGAGACTGCAAGTGCACCCGAATCTGATGGGTTCGCCCCGTCAGCGGCTCACACTGGAGCAGAGAGATTGTTTCTGGTCCGGCCTTGCCAAGCCCGAGCAGACGCACGCGAGTTGCGCTTGCCTGACCCTCAGGGTCTGGCCGAACCCAACGCTCTCCGTTCGGCGCAAGGGTCTTGAGCAGAGGCGTTTTGATGATCTGGCTGCCGGCATCCCGCCAAGCGCCAATCACCAAGGCGAGGTAACGCTTGCGCATGCCCCCTTCGCGCAAGAGGCGGTGTAGACGCAGCAAGACCTTTCGCTGGGTCGCAAGCATGAGCAGCCCGGACGTCTCTCGATCAAGCCGGTGTGCAAGTTCGAGGTAGGGATCCTGGCGAACAGCCCGCAAGGCCTCGACAACGCCCAAGTCGACTCCACTCCCACCGTGAACCGCCAGGCCAGAGGGCTTATCAACCACCAACAAACCCTCATGATCGTAAATGGGTGGAAGCTGGCCCACCATGCGGTCGGCCTTTGCCTGCCGAGCCATCACCGCGCCCTGCGCCTCTTCCTGAGGAGTTGCCACCCGCACCGGCGGAATACGAAGGGTTTGTCCAATTGAAAGGCGGGTGTCCGCTTGCACGCGTCCCTTGTCGACACGGACTTCGCCCGAGCGAATCATCCGGTAGACCCGGGTTTTGGGGACGCCCTTTAGGACGCGGAGCAGAAAGTTATCCACACGCTGGCCGTCTCCCCCTTCGTCGATGATCAGGTTCTGGACCTGATGAAAAGCATTTTCCAGTGATTTCATGAAGAGATGGGGTAAACTACTGACGTTCCTAGTGAACAGGTTCGATGACTTCCGCGATCGATGGTTCAAATCCATTTCGCGATGTGTCTTCGGGCCCATTGTAAGTGACCACGGAGCGCAACTTGAGCGTGACCGGGCCCATCGAGAGAAAACAGCAGAATCAATGAATCGCGTGGATGTTCCCGTGACGAATCCCCTCAGCGGCGGCGCACAGCCCGGCCGCTGCGTTGAACCGATCACCCTCCCCTTGTTCATGTCTAGCGGCCAGCCCCACTGGCCGTCGCCTGCGCTCGCCCGGCCCCTATCGTTCAGCTCGCTCCCCTTCCGCCACTAGGGCGGTGTTTCGGCGCGTGAAGACGCGCCTTTTTTGGGAGTTTGTATGAAACGTATGCTGTTTAATGCCACGCACTCTGAGGAGCTGCGCGTGGCCATCGTCGATGGGCAAAGACTCGTCGACCTCGACATCGAAACCGCCGGCCGTGAGCAACGCAAGAGCAATATCTACAAAGGGGTCGTCACACGGGTCGAGCCCAGTCTTGAGGCCTGCTTTGTCAACTATGGCGAAGAGCGCCACGGCTTTCTGCCGTTCAAGGAAATCGCACGCGAGTATTTCCGGCCTGGCGTGGACGTGGGTCGAGCCACCATCAAGGAGGCCATCGCTGAGGGCACTGAACTCCTGGTTCAGGTCGAGAAAGAAGAGCGGGGCAATAAGGGTGCGGCACTCACGACATTCGTGTCACTTGCGGGCCGCTACCTGGTGCTCATGCCGAACAACCCCCGGGGGGGCGGCGTATCCCGCCGCATCGAGGGCGAGGACCGTCAAGAACTCAAGGAGGCTATGGACCAGCTCGAGGTGCCCGGTGGGATGAGCCTCATCGCACGCACAGCGGGAATTGGGCGGACGGTCGATGAGCTCCAGTGGGACCTCAACTACCTCTTGCAACTCTGGAAGGCGGTAGACGACGCCAAAGGACTTCAGGCAGGCGCCTACCTCATTTACCAAGAGTCCAGTCTGGTCATTCGGGCCATTCGCGATTACTTCCACCCCGACATCGGTGAAATCCTGATCGACACCGATGACGTCTACGAGCAAGCGCGGCAGTTCATGCTGCATGTCATGCCCGACATGTCACCCCGGGTTAAACGATATCGCGACGATGTGCCGCTTTTTTCGCGCTTCCAGATCGAACACCAGATCGAAACCGCCTACTCGCGCACCGTCCAGCTGCCCTCAGGCGGCGCACTGGTCATTGACCATACCGAAGCCTTGGTCGCAGTCGATGTGAACTCGGCCCGCTCCACCCGCGGTTCCGACATCGAAGAAACCGCGCTCCGAACAAACCTCGAGGCAGCTGACGAGGTGGGACGCCAGTTGCGTCTGCGCGACTTGGGCGGACTGATCGTCATCGACTTCATCGACATGGAGTCGACAAAAGCCCAGCGTGAGGTCGAACAACGACTGCGCGATGCCCTTCACCACGACCGCGCCCGCGTGCAAATGGGCAAGATTTCGCGCTTTGGCCTCATGGAACTCTCTCGCCAACGCTTGCGGCCCGCTCTCAATGAAGGCTCGCACATGGCCTGCCCGCGCTGCAACGGAACCGGCGTCATTCGCGACACCGATTCGAGCGCCCTTCACATCCTGCGCATCCTTCAAGAAGAGTCCATGAAGGACAACACCGCAGCGGTGTATGCCCAGGTTCCTGTTGAAGTTGCAAGCTATCTGCTCAATGAGAAGCGCACCGATATCGCCAAACTCGAAGCACGCTTGAAGGTCACGATTGTGCTCATCCCAAACAAGCACCTCGAGACCCCCAACTACAAAATTGAGCGCCTGCGCCATGACGACCCCAGACTAGAGGACGTCAAAGCCAGCTATGACCTCGTCGACCAGCCGACGACAGACTCACCCTACCTCGAGGCCAAAGAAGAACCTGTGAAGCCCAGACAGGAGGCCGTGGTCAAGGGCATTACGCCATCCGGACCCGCCCCAATTGCTGCGCCCCGACCGGAGCGTCACTCAGCAGCCAGTCAGCCAGCAAAGCCAGCCACAGGACTCTGGGCCAGTATCGTCGCTTTCTTCAAAGGGCCAGACGCATCCCAGGCTGCGCCAGCCCCTGCTCCAAAGCCACAGTCAGAGGGCCGCTCCAGTTCAGGCTCAGGACGTGGGGGGCGTCAGGGAGATGGCCGTCGCAATGGACGCAATGGTCGAGGCGGAGATCGTTCCGAGAACCGCGACCGCGCTGAAAACCGCGAGCGGTCAGAGCCCCGAGAGGCCAAGGATGGACGCCCTGCCCGCGAACCACGCGAACCGCGCGAACCACGCGAGCCGCGCGAATCCCGTGAGCCCAAAGAGTCTCAGACCAAGACGAGCGAGGACAATCGCAACGCCCAGGCAGGACGCGAGGGTGGCCGCGAGGGTGGCCGCGAAGGCGGACGCTCACGAGGCGGCCGCGGTGGTCGCCACCAGCGAGAGGGCCAGGCCGAGCTCCTGCCCCAAGAGACCGACTCTGAAATTGTGCAGGCTGCTCCAACAGACAGCGCTGACGAGAGTGCAAATGCAGAGGGCACTGGACGCCGCCGTAGGCGCCGCCGCTCGAGCAAGCGCGGTGATGGCGAGGGTAGCGAAGCCGTCGAATCCACCGACAATGCACCTGAGACCCAACCAGACCCGCAGACCGCTGCTCAGCCCCAATTGGAGCCCGCTCTGGCCGCTCCGGTTGAGCCCGATCCAGTCGCGTCAGCTCCGGTCGTCTCAGCTCCGGT
>JBJOHF010000049.1:0-4866 GCA_046047855.1 Pseudomonadota bacterium
AAGGACGTTTTGCGGTCATCACCCGTGACGGTGAGCTTGTGCTCATCGATGATGTGGGGAGCATTCGCTGGCGGGTGCCAATCGGCGGCGTGAGCCATGAGCGTCCAGCACTCTCTGGCGGTCTGGTCGTGGTCCGTTTGGCGGACAACCGCCTTGCAGGATTCGATCTAGAGACGGGCAGCCGGCGTTGGATCTTTCAGCGGACGATGCCCTCGCTTGCACTACATGGGCAGTCGGGTGTTCGTGGCGCGCCATCCAGTGCTGAAGCGAACAGCACGTCAACCTTGGGCACGGTCGACGCCGTGGTGACCATGCCAGCGGGAAGGCTGGTCTGGGTGAACGCCGCTACCGGGGCAGTCCGTTGGGAGGCCCAGGTTGCAACACCCAAAGGCTCAAACGAAGTTGAGCGCATCGCAGACCTGCTTGGTATGCCTGCGGTTCAGGGCGACCAGATCTGTGTGGCCGCCTATCAGAATCAGGTTGCTTGCCTTCAGAATGAGACGGGGCGCGTGCTCTGGAGAAAGAACTTGGCTGTGGGTCTGCCTGTTGCGGCTGATGTAACCTCGGTCTATGCCGTCGATGCAAGCAGCCGTGTCATTGCACTCGACGCGAAAACGGGTGCTGAGCGTTGGAAGACCGAGGCTTTTTTCTTGCGTCGGCTGACAACGCCTGTCTCTCTTGGCCAAGCCCTCTGGGTAGCGGATTTCGAGGGCTACCTCCACGGCCTCTCTCGGGAGACGGGCACCCCAATTGGCCGTGTGCGGCTTGAGGGGGGACGGCCCTCGGGCTCGATGCTGCTCACGCGCAATGGCCTACTGATTCAAACTGAGGGCGGCCGCTTGAGTCTCCTCAAGTCCTAGGACTTTTATGTCATTAAAACCCGTGGTCGCCCTTGTCGGGCGACCCAATGTCGGCAAGTCAACCCTCTTCAATCGACTCACCCGATCGCGTGACGCGCTCGTGGCAGATATGCCCGGGCTCACGCGTGACCGGCATTTCGGGGAAGGTCGCGTTGGCCCAAGACCTTACATCGTGGTCGATACGGGCGGGTTTGAGCCGGTTGCCAAAGACGGCATTCTGGCGCAAATGGCCAAGCAAACCCTCCAGGCGGTCGCCGAGAGTGATGTGGTCATTTTCCTCGTCGACGGTCGCTCTGGCCTCGCGCCGCAGGACCACCAAATTGCCCAACAGCTTCGCCGATCCGGTCGGCCCACCCTGCTGGCAGTCAACAAGCTTGAAGGTCTGACATACGAGGGCCGAACCGCAGAATTCTACGAGCTGGGCTTGGGTGAGCCCGTGGCCATTTCGGGTGCCCACGGAGACGGTGTCTTCTCCCTCGTAGAGGACGCACTCTCCCGACTTCCCACACCCGCAGCAGGCGCCGAGGGTGTTACGCCCGATCAGTACTCCGAGCCCCGTGGCGAAGACGGACTTCCCTTGCATGGACTAAGAGTCGCCATCGCGGGTCGACCAAACGTAGGAAAATCCACGCTCATCAATGCGCTCCTGGGGGAAGAGCGGGTCATCGCCTTCGACATGCCCGGCACCACCCGAGATGCAATCGAGATTCCCTTCGAACGCAATGGCAGCAAATTCCGCCTCATTGATACCGCCGGCCTGCGTCGCAAGGGGAAGGTCTTCGAAGCGATTGAGAAGTTTTCAGTCATCAAAACCTTGCAGGCCATTGAGTCTTGCCATGTCGCCGTGCTCATGCTCGATGCACAACAAGACATCTCCGACCAAGACGCCCATATCGCGGGCTACATCATGGAGGCGGGTCGTGCGCTGGTGATCGCTGTGAATAAGTGGGACGGGCTAGACGCACTTCAGCGTGAGGATGTGAAGCGACGCATTGCCCGAAAGCTGCCCTTTTTGGTCTGGGCGCGGGTGCACCATATTTCTGCGCTTCAGGGCAATGGGCTCGATCCGCTCATGCGATCGGTGCTCGCGGCCTACAGCGCAGCCACGAGAAAGCTATCGACGCCTAAGCTCACCCGCGCACTGCGTGAGGCGGTCGAGCGACAGCAGCCGCCCAGGCGGGGTCAGGTTCGTCCGAAGCTCCGGTATGCGCACCAAGGCGGACAGAACCCACCCATTGTGGTGGTGCACGGCAATGCCCTCGACAGCGTGACGGATGTCTACAAGCGTTATCTCGAGGCCCAGTTTCGGGCGCGCTTCGATTTGGAGGGCACACCACTGCGTATTGAGTGGAAGGTCTCCAAGAATCCTTACGCACCTCAAGACTGAAAATATCCGCCTTGACGGTATAGTTTTGAAAAATGCGTGAACGACTCGACGTCGAGATGGTCAACGCAAAATCACAATAAATAAGATGGAGCTCTGAATGACCCAGAACAAAGGCCAGGCCTTACAAGACCCTTTTCTCAACACCCTTCGGCGGGAGCATGTTTCCGTCTCGGTGTACCTGGTCAATGGCATCAAGCTGCAGGGCCATATCGAATCCTTCGATCAATACGTCGTCCTTTTGAAAAACACGGTGACGCAAATGGTCTACAAGCACGCCATCTCAACCATCGTGCCGTCGCGCGTGGTGAACTTCTCCATTGAGTCCGACGGTCAGTAAGGCCCAATTAAAGGGCCAACATGAGGTGAGGGGGCCCCGCTGAGCGATCTCGGCAGCTTTGTCTCGCCGTCCTCCTCTGAGCGCGATTTCTCGCGCGCGCCCAGAACCCTGGTGGTGTCTGTTCTACTCAGCGGGCATTCTGCGGTCTCCCATGCGGGCAATGCCGAAGAGACGGTTGCGCTCGCACAGTCCGCGGGCGCTCAGGTTGTCGGCACCATAACGGGGCGTCGAGACCGCCCCGACCCAGCTCTGTTTGTTGGCTCGGGCAAGGCCGACGAAATCCGCCTGCGCTGTCTCTCTGACCGCATTGAGCTGGTCGTTTTTGATCACGAGCTCTCACCCGCACAGCAACGAAACCTGTCCCGCATCTTGGCCGTGCGCGTGCTCGACCGCGTCCAGCTCATACTCGATATCTTTGCCCTGAGGGCCAGCAGCCATGAGGGCAAGCTCCAGGTCGAACTCGCCCAGCTCGACTACCTGTCAGCACGCCTTGTGCGGGGTTGGACTCACCTTGAGCGCCAAAAGGGCGGTATTGGTCTTCGTGGCCCAGGCGAGACCCAGCTCGAGACGGACCGGCGCCTCATTGGCCAGCGGGTCAAGCAGCTCAAGCAGCGGCTCGCCAGTATCACTAAACAGCGACAGAACCGTCGGCGTGCCCGCATCCGATCCGGCACCTTGGATGTCTCTCTTGTCGGCTACACGAATGCGGGAAAGTCCACACTCTTTAATGCCCTTACGCGGGCTGGGGTGTATGCCGCCGATCAGCTTTTTGCCACCCTCGACACGACCAGTCGCCGCGTGTTCCTTGCGCCCGAGCGATTCATGGTGCTCTCGGACACGGTGGGGTTCATTCAGTCCTTGCCACACACGCTGGTGGAGGCCTTCCAGTCCACCCTGCAGGAGGCGGTTCAGGCGGATCTGCTCTTGCATGTGATTGATGCGTCCGACCCCGACCGCATGGCTCGCCAGGATGCCGTTGAGTCGGTGCTGACCGAGATTGGGGCGGCCGACGTCCCTCGCATTGAAATTTTCAACAAGATCGATCGTGCTGGACTCGAGCCCAGAGTCGAGCCCGACCCCCATGGTAGGATTCAGAGGGTATGGTTGAGCGCTGGGCAAGGCATTGGACTGGGTCTGCTGAGAGAGGCCATTCAGAGCCACGGTTGGCCAGCCCAGGTTGCAGATGGAACCCAAGACTTGAACGGCAGTCTCAATCACCAAACAGAATCACAACATCTATTCACATAGGCACGCACTCCTCCCCATGATCCATCGCCTCTTTCGGCTGTTCTCCATTGGCGACCCACGCTGGGGCCGACAGTCGGACCAGAACGACGCCCGCTCGCCCGAAGGCGAGCAATCCCCTCGCAGCGAGTCTCCCCGCAACGAGCCGCCGCGCAACGAACCGCCGCGCAATCAGCAGCGCCCCGGCAATGAGCCACCCGACCTCGATGAGGTCTGGCGTGACTTCAACCGCAAACTCGGCGGGCTTTTCGGCGGCAAAGGCCAGCGTGGCCGAGGCAATCGCAACCCTTGGGGTAACGGCAACGGGGGGGGCAACGGCTCCGGTCCGGGCGCAGGATTGCCCCAGTTTCAGGTGAGCAAAGGCCTCGTCGGCATCATCTTGCTGGCCCTTATTGGCCTCTACCTGGCCTCTGGTTTCTACATTGTTCAGGAAGGTCAGACGGGGGTTGTGCTGCGCTTTGGTAAGTATCAATACGCCACCGGCGCTGGCTTCAAGTGGCGCATGCCCTATCCCTTCGAGTCCCACGAGGTTGTCAACCTTGCTCAGTTGCGTCAGGCCACTGTGGGCTTTCGTGGCGAGAGGAGCGGCCAGGGGCGTGACTCGCTCATGCTCACCAAAGACGAGAACATGATCGACATTCAGTTTGCGGTCCAGTACCGCGTCTCGAAGCCCGAGGACTACCTCTTCAATAATGTCCGCCCCGACGACATCGTGACTCAGGCAGCAGAGACGGCCATGCGCGAGGTGGTCGGCCGCAGCTTGAGTGATGCCGTGCTCTACGAGAATAAAGAGGCCATCGGTCGCGAGGCCCTCAACATTACGCAGCGCATCGCGGACCGCTATGCAGCAGGCCTCACCATTGTGAATGTCACCATCCAGAATGTGCAGCCACCCGAAGAGGTGCAGGCCGCCTTTAGTGACGCCATCAAGGCCGCCCAGGATTCAGAACGGCTCAAAAATGAGGGTCAAGCCTACGCAAACGATGTTGTGCCACGGGCGCGTGGTGCGGCAGATCGCCTGATTGAGGAGGCGGAAG
>JBJOHF010000050.1:0-10140 GCA_046047855.1 Pseudomonadota bacterium
AAGCTCTTGATCGGCGTCTGCCATGTCTTATTCCGCCTTATCCGGCAATGGCGTCGAGCTTGGCCTGGTCTTTCGGGGCCACATAACCGGCGAGCATCGAGGGGAGCAGCCTTGGGTTGCCCCCTTCAGCAATGAACATTAAGGCCTCGATGATGAGGGTGTTGTTGTTTGCAAGCTGACCGTCAAGGTTCGAGACCTTCTGAATGACGGGAATGCAGATCATGTTGGCGATCACAGCGCCATAGAGGGTGGTGAGGAGCGCCACCGCAAAGGCAGGTCCAATGGATTTGGGGTCGGACATGTTGCCCAACATAATGACCAGGCCCACGAGTGTGCCGATCATGCCCATGGCGGGTCCAATCTCTTTAATGGAGTCAAAGAGCACCAGCGCCCCTTTGTTTCGCGCAGCAATCTGTGCAGACTCGATTTCGAGGGCTTTCTGAATGAGCTTGGGATCTGTGCCGTCGACCATCATGCGAATGCCTTTGGCCATGAACTTATTGGAGATCTCTTGGCCTTCCAGGGCAATCATGCCGTCCTTCTTGGCGATGGTGCCCAGCTCGACGAGCTTTTCAATCAGTTGAATGGGCGTTTCGGCCTTGTACTTGATGGTCTTCATGGCGGTGCCAATCCCGCCAATAAACTCCGGAATGGAGGAGCGAGCGAGCACGGTGAAGGCTGTGCCAAGCACCACGATGTAGACAGAGGGCATGTCGATAAAGATGCTGACATCACCCATGGCCATCACGACCATGGCGAAAGCACCCGCGAGGCCAATAATCGTTGCGATATCCATTTAAGTCTTCTCTCCTAGGGTCAGAACCTTCCGTATATTATCGGAGGGACATGTTAGGGTTTCGGTACAAGGGGCAAAGACTTGACTCTTTCTGGGTATTTCCTGTCGGCGCTGGGCCTCACCGCATTGCTGGCGGGCTGTATGGATCTGCGCAGCACGCCCACCTGCGGTCAGCACATCGCGGCAGGTGACCTAGGTCGATTCAAAACCCCGTCCGATGCAGTCGCCATCGACAGCCGCACCGGCCTCACCTGGTTTCGGTGCTCGGGGGGGCAGTCTCCTTTGGCGGGTGCATGCATGGGTGCTCCCTTGAAGCTGAGCTGGCAAGAGGCCAAGGCCTATGCGGTGGAGTTTTCTGCGGCCTCCGGCAGGACCTGGCGTCTGCCGACCTATTCCGAAATGAAGGACATCTCGGAGTCTGACTGCCAGAACCCGGCCTATAACCAGAATGTCTTTCCTGGGCTGCCCATCGAGACTTACTGGACGTCCTCCACCCAAATCGCCACCACCACGCAGGCCTGTATTGTCTTTACCTACACTGGACTCGGTAAGTGCCGAGCCTTTCAGGCCGAGCCCCATCACTTCATGCTGGTCTCAGACCCAAGCTGATTCAACCCATATTTATTGATTTTCTCAATCAGCGTGGTGCGTTGTACGTTGAGAATGCGCGCCGTTTGAGAGATGTTGCCCTTGGCCTGATCCAGTGCGCGCTCAATGAGCCCCCGCTCAAAATCCACCAGCTTCTTCTTCAGGGGAATGCCGTCTAGCGCAAAGAGGGACGAGGACCCCTCCTGGGTGAATGCAATCAGGTCCTCAATGGGGTTGGGCTCATCCGGCAGCACATCTAGGGGCAGCTGAATCGGGGCCGCCCGGGTTGTCTCAGCAGCCGCGATCACAGCGGCCTGGGCTTGCGCCGGCGTGGGCTCTGGATTGAGGCCGCGCAGGCCCCTGGGTAGCATGTCTTGGGGAATGTCGTGATAGCAGAGCGCCTGACCCGCAAAGAGGGCGCTAAAGCGCGCCACCAGGTTAGAGAGCTCTCGAATATTGCCGGGCCAGGCATACCCGCAGAGCGCATCCATGAGTGAGGGCTGGGCCTGAATGGGGGCATAGCCCTGCGTGGCATGCAGTTGGGCAAAGTGGCTGATCAGTGCCTGCAGATCTTCGGTTCGGTCGCGCAGTGCGGGTGTGGAGACAGGCAGCACATTGAGCCGGTAATAGAGGTCTTCCCGGAACCGCCCAGCCGCAACCTCTTGCTCGAGGTCCCGATGGGTTGCCGCGACCACACGCACATCGACCGGAATACTCTTGCCCCCACCAATGGGGTCGATGGTGCGTTCTTGAATGGCGCGAAGCAATTTAACCTGCATGTCGAGCGCGAGGTCGCCAATTTCGTCGAGAAAGAGGGTGCCGCCATGGGCAAGCTCGAACCGGCCCTTTCGGTCTGAGATGGCACCCGTGAACGATCCTTTTTTATGCCCAAAGAGCTCGCTCTCAATGAGCTCGCGGGGAATGGCTCCGCAATTCACTGGAACAAACTGCCCGCTCTGCGCGCGGGGCGAACAATCGTGCAGGGCGCGGGCCACCAGCTCTTTTCCAGTCCCACTCTCGCCAATGATGAGTGCGGTGGCATCGGACGGCGCAACCCGCTGAATCAGCTGCTTCAGGCTTAAGGTTGCGGTGCTCTGACCGATGATAGAAGAGATGGCATCCAAGGCGGCGCGGTTCCATGCGGCAAATATTGGCCGCTAAAGTGAGTCGATGGTTGGTCGATCCTTGGTGCACGATGATACAGACAATGCCCGCCTGGGCTGACTCTCTCAAGGAATGCATATGAAAAACCGTGGCCTGCTGTCTTCCGTTGTTCTGCTGAGTGCCTTGAGCCTGTCGGCCTGCTCGAGCGTGCCTTACCTGTCTAAGAAAGACGCCCCGCCCCCGCCCGTCGCCAAGACCCCGGCGGAGCAGTACCCAGCCCTGGTGGGCGATCTCGCCAAGGCCTCCGCTGCAAACATGATGTCGCCTCTGGCCGACCGCATGCAGTCTTTCACCGCCACTGGCTATGCCGTGATCAGCGTTCAGCCCCACAAGCTGCCTGCCCAGCAGCGGCTCATGGCTATTCGTGCTTCCAAGCTCGATGCCTACCGCAGCCTGACTGAGCAGGTCTATGGTCAGCAGCTCGACGCCACCACCACAGTGGCCGATATGGTGATCCAGAGTGATAGCTTCCGCACACGGGTCGAGGGCATCATTTACGGCGCGCGACTCGAGAGCATTAATCCCGTGGGCGATGACACCTACGAGACCACCATGACTCTTGATGCACGTGTGGTGGCCGATATTCGCGCGCTCTACCTGCAGCAGCTCGCCTCGAACCGTCGATAAGCGGCCGCGGTCGAAAGCGGCGTCACTGCCATGCTCAATCACGCATTCATGGCAATGGCCAAGGCATTCATGCTTGCGGCTGTCGGCTGGTCTGTCTCGGTGGCCGCACAGCCGTCCCAGGTGTCCGCTGAGGCTGCGCTGCAGGCCATTCGAGATCGGCTCGTGGCTCAGGCCACCGAGGCCAGTACTCGGGTACAGACACTGGCCTGGGTCGATGACCAGGGTCGCCTGCATGAGTCGAGTCGGTTTACGGCCGACGCAAAGGTACGCGGCATGCGCCTGGTGAACCCCGAGGCCGCACCGGCGTCGGCACCTGCCGCCGCCACGCCCCGAGCAGAGGCATGTCCGCCCAACGCCCAGTACAAGCGGCATGCGCTGTTTGTCGTACAGCCGGCCGAACTGGGCCGGTTCTTTGATGCGGGGAGTCTCTCGCAGCTCACCGAACAGTTCTCTACCGACCTCATGGCCCTCTTTGCGGCCGAGACTGGTTGGGTGCTGACCCAGGCCCAGCCCCCTCAGACTGAACTCAGCCTCTACGAGCGCGAGCTCTTGCATCGGCCTTCCGACCGCGCACCGCACAGGCTCGTGGTTCAGCTGCAAGACCTTGGTGTTGCCCCTGTTCGCTCTCGGTTCCCGACACGGCCTGAGTGGCTAACCCGCCAGCTGATTGATGTCGGTCTTGCCCAGAAGGAGGAGGAGTACGGCCTGCTCGGCATTCGCGTCACGCTCTTCGCGCCCGAGACTGGGCAGATCCTGTTCTCGGAGCGCGCTGAGATTCGCATGGTTCGCAAAGCACTGGGCTACCTCGATGCGCCGTCGCTCACCTTGGCCGACCCTAATCAGAGTCGTGCCGCCCTCATGCAATTGCAAAAGGCCCTGCGCGACCACCTCGCCTGCGAGGCACCTGCCTACCCTGTATTCGAGCGGACCCCAGCCGGCACGCTGCTCATGCGCGCAGGTCAGCGCGTGGGCCTGCGTCTGGGCGATCGCCTGCTGCTCTCCAAAGCCGACACCCTGCCGCGTCGAGCCCTCACGCCGGGGGTGATTGAGACGCTGGCTTTGGCTGAGGTGGTCGCGCTCAGTCAAGATCTGGCCACGCTGCGCGTAGTGGCTGGACCAACCCCTGCCGGGCTTGACCGATTGGTCGCCTCGCCCTTCTAATGCCCATGAAAGGATCCCTCATGATTCGCTCTCTGCTTGTTCTGGCGCTTGGCGTCGTGATGGTTCAGCTCGCGCAGGTGGCATTTGCCGCCCAGCCCGATACGGCCCGCGCGCTCAAAACGCTCATGGGTGAACCCGCTACGGCCGCCGCGCCGATGGGCCCCCAGGCTGCTGGCCACCAGTCCGCCGGACCTGGCGGCATGACCCGCGTGGTGGTGCAACGCGGAGACACCCTTTTCAAGATTCTGGCTAAGCATGGGGCCTTGCCACCCGATCGTCGGGCTATTTTTGGCGCGATGGTCAGCCTGAACCCCGAGGCCTTTATTTCGGGGAACCAGAACCGGCTCCGTGCGGGCGCCGTTCTCATGCTGCCCACCGCAGCGCAGCTCTCGGCGGTGGCCAGTGGTCAGATGACTGCAGCGGCGCTGCTTGCTGCGAGCGCCGCCGGTCAGTCGGGCAGCTACGGACCCAACGCTACACCTGACCCCCACAAGGGCTGGGTGCGTTACCCCTCTCGTTAGCGCAACATGCTCACGGGTCCAGAGGCCATTGCCGCTGCGGGCGCAAGGCCTCTGCCTATTTACCTAGAAGGTCGGCTCATTCCGCTGCAGGATGCAGTGAGCAAGGAGTTGGGGCTCAATCCAAATCAAGTCGTCAAAGCAGTTGTTGAGATTCGGCCAGAGGGCAGCATGGTTTTGGTCAATGGTCGCTATGTGGAACTTCCTCCGCAACTGAGATTTCGGCCAGGAGACGAAATCTGGCTGCGCATGGTGCAAACGGGCAAAGGCCCAGCCCTTCAAGTCTCGCCTCCTCCCGCCGACGCAGCCCCAACCGTAAGAGCACAGGTCGCTGCTCAAGCTTCCGCCTTGGTGCCGAGTCTGGCTGGTCTCTCCCCGAGCGTAGCGAGCCTGTTCGTTCGTCCAGCGGATTATTCGGGCCTGATGGCGCTTTTCTCTGGGGGGTTGTTAACAAGCCTGGTTCGCGCGTCGTCCGGTTCGGACAGCAGTCTGAGCCGGCTATTTCCGCTGATTCAGTTTTTCAATGGCCGGATCTCATCCCAAAGGATTACGCCTGAAGCCGTCAAGCTGGCCCTGAAGAACGCTGGCCTTTACACAGAGCATCGGCTTGCGCAGGGCCAAACGGTTCAGGGAGACCTGAAAATTGCGCTCATGGCCGCATTAAGACAGCTCGAGGCGGAGCAAGACGCGGACATCAGCCTGAAAGAGGCTCTGGAGGGAAGCATTCGAGAGCTTCAGTCCTCCCAAGCGGATTCCCTCGTGTCTCAGTCCCATCGAGAGTTGTTGCTTACTTTCTTGCTGCCCTTCCGTGATGCGCCCCCCGCAGTGATCCGTTTTTTTCGGCCGGCGGTCACACCCGAAGAACCCGACCCACCCATCAGCTTCGATATCCACACCCAGAGCCCTGAATTAGGCAATCTTTGGCTCTCTGCGCTCTTGCATCAGGCATCGGATCTGTCGCTCACCATGTGGGCGGAGCGGGAGTCTGTGGCGAGATTGGCTGGCAATGCCGTGAGCGACCTTGAGGGAGATCTGGAGGAAATCGGTTTGCACGTGCAAAAGATTACCGTGCTGCATGGGCGTAGGCCAGATGAGACGGTGCTGCCTCCCGGAGATCGGGCTCGAACGCCGGGATCTGTTTTGGACCTCAAGGCCTAGCGGTGGTCAGTCGCCAGACTCGGGAAGGCCTTCAGGCAGTTGCGCTGGAATATGGCCAGAATAAGGCGCCGGTGGTGGTGGCAAAGGGCCAAGACGAAGTGGCTCTGATGATTTTGGAGGAGGCCGAGCGGCAGGGGGTTTATGTCGCCCGCGACCCTCAATTGCTCGCATTGCTCTCCGGCCTAGAGATAGACCAGGAGATACCGGAAACACTCTACACGGCGGTTGCGATTATTCTGTCTTGGGCTTATTGGCTTCGTGGCATGAAGCCGGGGGATGAAAAACAAGACTAGGCGTCGGCTAGGCCTCTGCCGCGGCGCACGCCCGATAGCCTTCCCATGCGATCGTACACCTCGACGGCATTAAGAGGGTCGGGCCCTTGAAGGGTACGAAGTGCCGCTCGAATGGCGTCAAGCTTGCGTTGAAGCAGGATCTCATTTCGTCGATGCCGAGTTTTGCATTCTCGAATATGGTCCCGAAAGCTTTCCCAGCTGCGGTCGGCTGACTCCTCGCTGGGGAGTGACAGCTGCGAAAGCGTGCTGAGGATTTCGGCTTTTTCTGCCTGAAGTGCTTCAAATCGATCGAGTGATTGGTCCTTTAGGGCTTCAAACTCGAGGTCAAGCAGGTCGAGCAGGCGCTGCGCCCGAGCGGAGGCCTGCTCGGGATTCAATTCAGATCATGCGCTCGAAAGCCGCGAAGCTTTCGGCGATACGACGAGGGTCCAGCGGATAATTTCCGTCCCGGATCGCCTGCTTGATCGAGTCGATCTTGGCCTGGTCAATGTCGGGCGAGGCTTTTACCTGCTCAGCGACATTGCTCAGCTCGACCGCATCTGCCTGGGTGCGGTTCTCGGCCTCAGCCGCTTTCGCGCGATCGTACGCAGCAAGTTTCGCTTCCTCGGCCTTTTTCAGCCGATTCTCTGTGGCGACATCGTATCCGGCTGCGCGCGCAATATTGGAGATCGGGTCACTCATGATGTTTTCCTTTGCAAAGGGATTTTCCCTTGCTCTGAGGATCGACAGGTTACCTGAAAACTTTAGCCCTCTTTGTTTATTTTTGCTAGCGAATCATCGCCAGCCCCTGGTCCACCACTTCTCCCATGGTGAATCGCCCAGATTGCTGATTTTTCAAGCGAATTCTCTGGCCCATCCGGCCGTCTTCCAGCGCCTCAACACGAATACTGATGGAAAGCCCGGGGACTTGGGCATATTGCAACTGCACAATGTCGCCCTTGCGAACGAGGAGGGCTGGACGGACGTCTTGTAATCGGATGGGCTCTCCCGCCTTTAGGGCTCGGGTCGTCTGCATGGCATCAAGGCCAGCCGCAGAGGTCAAGTATAGGTGCGCCCCACCTCTCAATTGGTCCGATGGCAGCGATTTACGCTCAAGCACCTCCGGTCGCAATCGCTGTTGGCTGGCAAGGTTTTCGCGGGCAACCAGCACCCAGAGGGTCTCCTGGAGCTCAGGTGCGGAAAGGTTGGTTTGGGTTTGCGGCTGCGGCGGGCGCCCCGGCGCTCGGGCCGGTTGCGATAGACGCAAAAAGACCTGTTGCTTGGGCAAGCTACATCGCGCCCGAAGGCCGTGCCCCTCTCCGAAGGGTAGGTCGAACTGCCATTTTGAGCAGTCCTCCACTTTGACGCGTGCGTCAAGGGGCTCGAACTGAATCTGCTCTGCGGGACGCTCTTGGAGTTGCGACAGCCATAGCCGCGCTTCGCCGATGAGCTGCGTGTCACTCGTGCTCGCCTGAGCGCTCGCTGCAAGCACCAGGCTCAGAGATGTCAGAAGAGGGCGTATGTGTCTGGGCATGCATGATCAAAAGCAAGACTCAAGCCAAAAATGCGTCTCTTGGCATGACATCTGCATGAGGCAGCTTATGAAGATCTCTGTCGAACGCGGTGACACCCTGCTCGCCCTGGCCCGAGAGGCCAGTGAGAAGGCGCATCCCGGACGCTCGGCCCCAGCTTTCAAGGAATTGATGTCTATGGTTCAGACGGTTGCAAAAGCCAACGAAATTGAAAACCCCGACCTGATTTTTCCCGGGCAAGTCATTGATTTTTCGAGTGCGTTCGTGGCAAGACAGGGGGTTCAACCCCCCACCGTTGAGGCGGTGCGACCGCTCGCCTTCGAGCCCACGCGCGCAGCGGGGCACCGGGTGCTTGAGCGCATGCTCGATCGCGCGGTGGCGAAGGGCTACATTCCCCCGCGCGATGTGGGCGACGTCCAGCGACGAATTCTCGACATGGCCCGAGAGCACCGGTTTGCGCCTGACGACTTCGCACGGGTGGCCATGATGGAGAGCGATGGTCTCAATCCCAGGGCGACCAATGGCAACTGTCATGGGGTCATTCAGTTCTGTAGTGGACCCGACCGTGGTGCCGCCAGCGTGGGCTACGGCAAGAACCCCGAGCGCATTCTGAAGCTCAGTGTGCTTGAGCAACTCGATCTCGTTGACCGCTATTTTGAGGATACGGCCCTCGGCCAGTTCAAGCCAGCCTCTCTAGACAATCTGTATTTGACGGTGCTGTTTCCGGCAGCACGCGATGAGCGCCAGATGCACAAGGCGCTTCCCATCCCTGGTCCTCAGGCCCGAGCCCTGCATGTGGGCGGCAACCAAGAGGCGCCCATTACGCGAGCTTCTCTGCGTAAGGGGCTGATTGAGCATGCGTCCACCAAGCTCCAGCAGTTTGCACTGGGCGGCAATGCCTTGCCGGTTTCCACTGGCACATGGCTTGCATCTCGTCGCGTGAATTGATTTCTTGAGGAGTTCCCATGAACCTGGTTGAAAACGCATTTGGCATCCACGAACGGGCGCTCTCGGTGCGCAACCGTCGCGTGGAACTGATCTCCCAAAACATTGCGAACGCAGATACGCCGAATTACAAGGCGCGCGATCTGGATTTCAAGAAAATGATTGCCGGTGTGGAGGGGGTCAAGATGGCCTCCACCAGCAATGGACACTATGAGGTGGCCAAACAAGAGAACGACGTGGACGGGCTGCTCTTTACTGTCCCATTCAATGTTGCAACGGATGGCAACACCGTAGAGGTTGCCGTTGAACAAGCCAAATTCGGCAAAGCGACAGCGGACTACCAGGCCACGCTGATGTTCCTAGAGAGCCGCATCTCGGGCATTCGTAAAGCCCTTCGCGGCGAATAAGGCTTGAGGAGGGATAGACCATGATTGACAACATCTTTGGCGTCGCCGGCAGTGCGCTGAATTCTCAGCTCACCCGGATGAACCTCACCGCCTCGAACCTGGCCAACCAGAACACCACTGCATCGACCGAGGCCGAGGCCTTCAAGGCCAAACGCAGTGTTTTTAAGGCCATGCTCTCGAAGGCAGATACCCATGCGGGTGCGCCCAATGTGGGTGGTGTGCGCATCGACAAGATTGTCGACTTGCAGAACCCCAATCCGCGTGTGTACGAGCCCGGCAGTCCGCATGCCGACAAAGACGGCTATGTCTGGATGTCCAATGTTAACGAGGTGACCGAGATGGTCGAGATGATGGCTGCCGCGCGCGCATATCAGAACAACGTGGAGGTGGTGAACACGGCCAAGGCACTGATGATGAAAACCCTGGAGGTCACCAAATCATGAGCATTAACGCGAGCACCTACCAGATTCCTTCGTCTATCCCAACCGTATCGGGCCAGAAGACGGACTACTCCAAGATTCAGAACGAAGAGATGGGGGAGAAGGAGTTCCTCATGCTCTTTACCGCGCAGCTGCAGAACCAGAACCCACTCGATCCCATGGAGAACGAGGCTTTTGTGGCTCAGCTTGCGCAGTTCAGCCAGCTCGAAGCCACAACCACCATGAGCGACAAGATGACTGGACTAGTAGATGCCCTGCGAGGCCAGCGGTTAATGGATGGATCTTCCCTCATTGGGAAGCAGGTTGCGGTGCCGAATGGCCCGGCCATCCTCAGAGACGGTGCGGCAATTTCTGGGGTCATTACTGTTCCTGACGGCGCAAGCAGCGTGTCGTACACGGTCTATAACCGAGACGGAACCGTCGTTAAGAGCGAGGAGCTGGGTCGCAAGCCCCCTGGTGACGTACTGGTTCGTTGGGACGGAACGGATCAAGCCGGACAGAAGATGCAAGACGGCGCCTACCAAATTGTGGT
>JBJOHF010000051.1:0-29211 GCA_046047855.1 Pseudomonadota bacterium
CTTGAGCAAGAAAATCGAGGCGCTTGCCGACGGGCTGAGCAGACTCGAGGGTACGGCGCGCCTCCTGTGTGTGGGCGCGTAGCCGATCGATCTCCTCCGCAATATCGCTGCGAATGGATGCAGTATGAGCCTCTGCGCGAATGCGCTCCTCGAGGGCTGGTTGGAGGTCCGGGCCGCTCAAGCCCTCGAAGGCCTCATGGAGACGCTGGCTCATTTTTTCTCGAAGCGCTTGGAGTGCCTCCGGCATGAGCGCGTGTGCCCGCTTAGCCATGGCGTCAATTGCGGATAGTCGATCCAAAATCAACTGGGACAGACGCTCGCCTTCTCGCGCGCGTGATGCCTGGAGTGCGTCAAAGGCCTGCTCAGCTAAGGTGCGAATGGCCTGTTCGACCTGGATTGGGTCCACCTGACTCTGCGCCATCACGCCGGGCCAGCGCAGCAGGTCGGAGAGGGGCATCGGTTGAACGAGTGTGGTCCATTGCGGCGTGGCTTGAATCTGCCGGAGAGCGGCGCCGAGCTCGGCGATCCGCTCTAGGTTGATCGATGAGAGGGCGCCATGTTGCTCGCCTCGGGCAATTGAAATACGCAGGTCGATTTTTCCGCGACCGATGCAGCGCTGGGCCAACTCGCGCAGCTGCATCTCCGTAGACCCGCGCAGGTCATCGGGCATGCGCGCAGAGAATTCGAAGAATCTGCTGTTGACCGTCCGAATATCCACCGTGGCCATGCCAAGTGGTGTCTCCCCTGTGGCCGAGCCGAAGCCCGTCATGCTTAGAATCGTCATAGCGCTGTATTGTAGTGCGCTCACTCAGTCGAAACGGAGAAGCTATGTCCCAAGTGATGCGGTCCGATGCACGTGCCTTTGACGCCCTGCGTCCTGTCACGCTCAAGCGCAGATTTACATGCCACGCAGAAGGCTCGGTGTTGGTGAGCTTTGGGCGCACGCAGGTGCTTTGCACCGCCTCGATTGAGGACCGTGTCCCAGGTTTCTTAAAGGGTAAGGGGCAGGGCTGGGTGACGGCTGAATACGGCATGCTCCCGCGTTCAACGCACACACGTAGCGACCGGGAGGCCGCTCGCGGCAAGCAGGGCGGCAGAACGCTCGAAATACAGCGTCTGATCGGTCGTAGCCTGCGCACCATTATTCATCTGGAGGCTCTCGGCGAGCGCACCATCACACTTGACTGCGATGTGCTGCAGGCTGATGGCGGCACGCGCACGGCCAGTATCACGGGCGCCTGTCTTGCCTTGTTCGATGCCCTCGCATCCATCGGTCTGACGAGCTGCATGACCGATCGGGTTGCAGCGGTGTCTGTTGGCATTGTCTCTGGGGAGCCCCTGCTCGACTTGGACTACACCGAGGATTCCGGCTGTGACACAGATCTGAACCTCGCCATGACGGCCAGTGGCGGCCTGATTGAAATTCAGGGTACCGCCGAGGGAAAGCCTTTCTCCAGGGCAGAGCTCGATCGTCTTGTGGATCTCGGAACCGCAGGTCTCATGCGGCTTCACGGCCTTCAGCAGCTACTGATGCAGAACCCCGATCAGCTTGAGGCAGGCCTCGCAAGATGATTCGTCCCTCCTGGGTTCTTGCGACCAGTAGCGCAGGCAAGTCACGAGAACTCTCGCAATTACTTGCTCCGCTCAATCTCGACATTTCGCCGCAGTCTGCCTTTGGGGTTGAGTCGTGTGAGGAGCCTTTTCTGGGGTTTGTCGAGAATGCGCTTGCCAAGGCGCGTCATGCCAGTGCGAAGACGGGTCTTCCTGCCTTCGCAGATGATTCGGGCCTGATGGTGCATGCACTGAACGGACGGCCGGGCGTGCGTACCTCAGACCATGACTGGCGTTGGCTGCTGGGCGAAATGCAACATGTGCCAGAGAATGAGCGGTCTGCTTCCTTCATCTGTGTTTTGGTTGCGATTCGGGCGCCCGATGATCCACTGCCTTTGATTGCGCAAGGACGCTGGCAGGGGGCCATCAGTCTTGCAGCTCAGGGTGAGAGTGGTTTCGGCTACGACCCGGTATTTTTTGATGCGGCCATGGGCTGCACTGCGGCTCAGATGACGGTGGACCAGAAGAACGCACGCAGCCACCGAGGGCAGGCGGCGCGCGCGATGCTCGCGATCTGGTGAGGCGACCGGCTTGAGTCACTTGGGTCTTTATGTGCATATGCCCTGGTGTGTGCGCAAGTGCCCATACTGCGACTTCAACTCTCATGGCGTAGGCGCAGGTGCCGTCATTCCAGAGGAGGCTTACTTAAAGGCGCTCGTCTGTGACCTAGAGCAGGCGCTACCGAGTGTCTGGGGACGCTCGGTCAGCAGTATTTTCTTCGGGGGCGGTACGCCAAATCTCATCTCCCCCCAAGGCATTGGTGAGCTGCTTTCGGGCATACGCTCGCGTATGCGTGTGCTGCCGACGTGTGAGGTGACGCTCGAGGCCAATCCTGGCGCCGCACAGAAGGGCCAGTTTCAGGCGCTGCGCGCCGCGGGCGTTACGCGGCTCTCGCTCGGCGTGCAGACCTTCTCAGCAGCACATCTCAACCGGCTTGGTCGGATCCATGATCCGCAACAGGCCCTAGATGCCGCGCGGGCAGCGACTGAGATCTTCGATCGCGTCAATATTGACCTGATGTATGGGCTGCCCGACCAGACCCTGGAGCAGGCCATTCTCGATGTCGACACCGCGCTTACCCTTGGCATTGGCCATCTCTCTCTATATCAGCTCACCCTTGAGCCCAACACGGAGTTCTTCCGAAATCCGCCCACGCTGCCGCACGAGGAACTCATCGGGGACATGCAGGATGCGTTGATTGCACGCCTAGAGGGCAGCGGGTTGCAGCGGTATGAGGTATCGGCCTACGCGAAGGTGGGCGAGCAGTGTGCGCATAACCTGAATTATTGGACGTTTGGTGACTACCTCGGCATTGGGGCGGGTGCTCACAGCAAGCTTAGGCTCCCAGAGCGAGGCACGCTGCGTCAATGGTGCCTGAGAGCGCCGTCTCAGTACATGGATGCTGTGGCGCATGGGACAGGCGCTCATCGTCAGACCGAGGCCGTGCGCGACGAGGACTTGGGTTTTGAGTTCATGATGAATGCGCTCAGGCTGGTCGAGGGCATCGAGCCCGGTCGATATGCAGAGCAGACAGGGCGGCCCTTGGAGGACCTACTGGGTGGGGTCAGCCGCGCGCAGGCGCTGGGGCTCATGGCGCAAAGTGATGGCCTCTGGCGTCCCACGCCTCGTGGCTTGGATCTCTTGAGCGACCTGCAACTGCTCTTTATGCACCAGAAAAAGGCAAAAAGTCCCAAAGTGGTGCAT
The DNA here is from genome assembly GCA_046047855.1 of Pseudomonadota bacterium. Classification (GTDB taxonomy): domain Bacteria; phylum Pseudomonadota; class Gammaproteobacteria; order Burkholderiales; family Burkholderiaceae_A; genus Hahnella. The sequence goes on from JBJOHF010000051.1 coordinate 3,316, forward strand.
ATAAAAGCACAATAATGGTGCAATAATGGCTGCGTATGCGTCCATCTGCAATCAAACGCGTCGCCTGGGCTCTCAAGTACAACAAAAAGTCGGTCCGGCGAACGCTGGCATGGAATCTGCAAAGTATCCTCCCGATCTCAGACGTTTTTCTCAGACCTTTTAGAACACCAGGAGAAGCTCTCAATGGCCAGCGCCAAAGATGTTTTGAAAATGATTTCCGACCACGAAGTGAAGTTCGTGGACTTCCGTTTTACCGACACGCGTGGCAAGGAGCAGCACGTCTCTGTTCCCGCCCATCAAGTCGACGAAGACAAATTTGAGTCTGGCCATGCCTTTGACGGGTCCTCCATTGCAGGCTGGAAGGGCATTGAAGCCTCGGACATGCTGCTCATGCCCGACGCGGCCACCGCCGTCATGGACCCCTTCCGTGAAGAGTCCACCCTGAACATCACGTGTGACGTGATTGAGCCCTCCGACGGCAAGGGCTACGACCTCGATCCACGTTCCATCGCAAAGCGTGCTGAGGCCTTCCTCAAGTCCTCTGGCATTGGCGATGTTGCTTACTTCGGTCCCGAGCCCGAGTTCTTCATTTTTGACGGCGTGACCTGGAATGTCGACATGGCGGGCTGTGGCGTCAAGATCAAGTCTGAGGAAGCCAGCTGGTCGACCGGCATTGAGTACGAAGGCGGCAACCTCGCGCACCGTCCTGCAGTGAAGGGTGGCTATTTCCCCGTTCCTCCTGTCGATTCTTTCCAGGACATCCGTTCGGAAATGTGTCTGATCCTCGAGCAGATGGGTGTGCCCGTGGAGGTCCACCACCACGAGGTTGCAGGTGCTGGTCAGTGCGAGATCGGCACCAAGTTCTCCTCGCTCGTGCAGCGTGCAGACTGGACCCAGATCCTCAAGTACGTCGTTCACAACGTGTCGGCAAGCTATGGCAAAACGGCCACATTCATGCCCAAGCCTGTGGTGGGCGATAACGGTTCGGGTATGCACGTTCACCAGTCGATCTGGAAGAACGGCGAGAACCTGTTTGCGGGTAACGGATACGCCGGCCTGTCCGAATTTGCGTTGCACTACATCGGCGGCATCATCAAGCACGCCCGCGCGCTCAACGCCATCACCAATCCCGGAACCAACAGCTACAAGCGCTTGGTTCCTGGGTTCGAGGCCCCTGTGAAGCTGGCCTATTCGGCCCGAAACCGCTCTGCTTCGATCCGTATCCCTTATGTTGCGAGTTCGAAGGGTCGTCGCATCGAGGTCCGTTTCCCTGACCCCACAGCCAACCCCTACCTGGCGTTCTCGGCCCTCATGATGGCCGGACTCGACGGCGTCATGAACAAGATTCACCCCGGTGAGGCTGCCGACAAGAACCTCTACGACTTGCCCCCCGAGGAAGACAAGAAGATCCCCACCGTCTGCTCGTCTCTGGACCAGGCGCTCGAGTGCCTCGACAAGGATCGTGAGTTCCTTACGCGCGGTGGTGTCTTCAGTGATGCCATGATCGACGCCTATATCAACCTCAAGATGGAGGAGGTCACGCGATTCCGTATGACCACGCACCCCGTCGAGTTTGATATGTACTACTCGGCCTAAGGGCTCGCAGTTGAGCATCAGAACTGGGGGCGCGTGTCGCCCCCTTTTTTTCGTCCATGGCTGACTACAGTCTCTTCGATCTGCTAAGCACCGCGGTTATTCTCGTTGACAGTCGAGGCCAGGTTGCTTTTGCGAACGCGCCGGCGCAGAGCCTACTCGGGCTCTCTGATACACAGCTGACGGGGGCTGACATTGAAGGGCTGATTGCCGATGCTGCAAGCGCGGAGCAGGCCTTCTCGGGGGCCTGGTCTGGTGAGCACAGCATCTTTCGCCAGCACCTTCCCTGGCGGGTCGGCTTGCGGGGAAACGTGCTCCTGGACACCACCATTCACACCATTGCGGAGCGGGGCCTGATGGCCTCTGTGGAGCTTCGCGATCCAGATGCGTTTCATCGCATTGATCGCGAGGAGCGACAGGCAGAGATGTTGCAGCGGAATCAGTCCCTGCTGCGGAATCTTGGTCATGAGGTTAAGAACCCCTTGGGAGGCATTCGCGGTGCGGCTCAACTGCTGGATTCAGAGCTCCCAAGCGCGTCTCTGCGTGAATACACCCAGGTCATTATTAAAGAGTCGGATCGTTTGCAGGCACTGGTTGATCGCATGCTCGCTCCGGTGCGGCGCAGTCAGAATCGCCACCCGGTCAATATCCATGAGGTGCTTGAGCGTGTGCGCCGACTGGTGCTGGCCGAGTTTCCGATTGCACTGGAGATCCAGCGTGATTACGACACGAGCCTGCCCGAGATTGAGGGCGATCTTGAACAGCTGATTCAAATGGCGCTCAATATTGTGCGCAATGCTGCTCAGGCGCTTGAGGCCTCACGAGACCAGCGCACCGAGGTGGGGAGAATTGTGCTTCGAACCCGTGCAGCGCGACAGGTAACCCTGCACCGGCGTAGACATCGGCTGGCCATTGCCCTGTCCATTACGGACAACGGGCCAGGCATTCCTGAGGCCATTCGGGAGGAGATATTCGATCCCCTGGTCTCGGGGCATCCGCAGGGGCATGGTCTTGGCTTAACTATTGCTCAGACTGTGGTGCATCAGCACGGGGGTGCGATCAGCTGCAGCAGTTCAACCGCTGGGTCCGTGTTCGAGATTGTTCTACCGCTTGAGATTGAGGGAGCCAAAACATCATGAAGCCAGTCTGGATCGTCGACGATGATGCATCGATTCGCTGGGTGTTAGAGCGCGCGCTGCGCCGCGCAGAGCTTCCGTGTCGCCTGTTTGAGAACGCGCAGGATGTCATGAAGGCACTTCAGGCCGAGGATGTTCCGCAGGTGCTGGTCTCTGACATTCGCATGCCTGGAGACAATGGCCTTGAGCTGCTCGAGCAAGTGAAGGCCAGGCTTCCAGAGCTTCCCGTCATCATCATGACGGGCTTCTCAGACCTCGATAGTGCCGTGTCCGCGTTTCAGGGCGGGGCATACGAGTATCTGCCAAAGCCTTTCGACATTGATGAAGCAACGGCACTCATTCTGAAGGCCTGTCAGCGGGGGCAGGGCGCAGCCGGAGCAGAGGCACCCAAGTCAACCGCAGTGCTTGAGATGCTCGGGCAAGCGCCGGCCATGCAGGAGGTTTTTCGAGCCATTGGGCGCCTCTCTCAATCCACAGCGACAGTTCTGATTACCGGGGAGTCGGGAACAGGTAAGGAGGTCGTTGCTCAGGCGTTACATCGCCATAGTCCGCGGGCAGACCGCGCCTTCGTGGCGCTCAACACCGCTGCGATCCCCAAGGATCTGTTGGAGTCCGAGCTCTTTGGGCATGAACGCGGCTCTTTCACGGGGGCACAGGCTCAGCGGCGTGGTCGGTTTGAGCAGGCGGAGGGCGGTACGCTCTTCCTCGATGAAATCGGGGATATGCCGCTTGATCTGCAGACGCGGTTGCTGCGTATTCTGTCTGATGGCCAGTACTACAGAGTCGGCGGGCATCAGCCCTTAAAGGCGAATGTTCGGGTCATTGCCGCAACCCATCAAGACCTAGAGCGTCGCGTTGCAGATGGCAAGTTTCGAGAGGACTTGTTTCATCGACTGAATGTCATTCGGCTTCGTCTACCGCCCCTGCGCGAACGTGCGGACGACATACCCGATCTCGCGCGTCATTTCCTTGAGAGATCTGCGCGCCAGTTGGGCAGCGAGGTGAGGAGGCTATCGCCATCTGCAATGGATGCGCTCAGTCATCACCCCTTTCCAGGAAATGTGCGTCAACTCGAGAATCTCTGTCACTGGTTGACCGTGATGGCACCGAGCCCTCGCGTTGAACTAGACGATCTTCCTCCCGAGTTCAGAGAGAGGGGACCACAGCCCCTCAAGCCTACTGAACAGAGTATTGAAGCGCAGACCTCAGCGGTTTCAATCAGTCGCTCACAGGCCGACGAGGCCCTCTGGATAGAGCCCTTGGTTCAGGCGGTTGCACAGGCCATCCAAACAGCCCAACGGGATCCGAGTCGGGCGTCTGAAGCGGAAATGGCACATTGGGAGCGGCTCTTTGAAACGGCCGTATACGGAACGGCCCTCAGGCTCACGCGGGGCCGTCGGCTTGAAGCAGCTCAGGTGTTGCAGGTTGGACGCAACACCATCACACGCAAGATTCAGACCTTGGGCTTAGAGGCCGAGTAGGGTACGTAGGGTTGGGGCTCGGACCGTGGAGGCCTAGCCAAGAGGTAGGTCATGGCGCTGGCCAGGGCAGAGAATGCCCAGAAAATCATGAATCCCAATCCGTAGGCTTCACGTCGACCAAGATCGAGCGGAAGCCCGAACACCAAGAGCTCATTGGGGTCAATTGACGAGAAAAAAAGACCTGTCAGTGCAGTGGCTGCGAGAAATGACGGCCAGGCAATGCTCATGGCGGCCCGGGCCATGCAGGGGGTTAAACGGGGATCTCGCACGCCCTCTTGAACAGGGATCTCATTTGCCATGGTTGTCTCCTTGGTTTATTTCGAGTCTCGTGCGCACCCGCCACCCGCCGTCGGGGCTCTCAAATGCGGCATGCCAAAAGCCTGCCTTGGGGGGTGACACCACCACAAAATAGAGCCCAGAGGGCAGTCTCGCGAGGGTGAGCTGCGTGTCGAGTTTGTTGATGGTTGGATGCGACAGGCTGAGCTTGAGGGACTCGGGACGTGTTGCTGCGGGATCGGCAATGCTAAGCGCGGCCTCAATCCGGACAAGGCCGTCGCCTTGGGGGGTCACGGCGGGCTTGATCACCACGCCGAGTCGGTGTGCCGCATCGTCCTTTTCAAGGCGTTGATTAATGGCCTTGCCATGCTTGGTGTAATCGTCGGCCACGAGACTATCGGTGGTGCTCATGGCGATAAACAGCGTGACCAGACTGGCGACGACCACGGTCCCCAGCATCCCCAGGATGATCCAGGGCCATGGTTCGCGGGTCCAGTGACGGGGGGATGTTTGCACGATAGCGGCCCTTGTTAACGCGGCAGGAAGAAGGCCGCTTTCTCAGTGACCGTGAGGGCTCGGTCGTCTTCAGAGCGTACCTCGAGCTCGATCTTATGTGAACCCTTGGGCATGCGCTCGGTGTCGATGAGTGGGAGTTGGACACTGACAATCGCTGTGCCTACCGCGCCGGCCTCAACCGTGACATGTGTGTCGCCATCTGCCTTGAGATGGTTAATGCCATGCGGGACCACCACGAATCGGTGAGCACGGTCACTGGTGTTGTTGATCTGGAGTCGATAGGTGTTTTCGATGTACTGGCCCTCGACCTCGCGTGCGAGTGCGCCACGGTCTCGAATGACATTGACCTTCAGGGGGGTACGCATGGCCAGAGAGGTGAGAATCGCAATGGTCACGGTGAGGAGGATGGTGCCGTAGATCAGAACCCGTGGGCGGAAGAAGTGCTGCCGAACCTCTTTGTCGGTTAAGCGATGCTCCAGCGAGTTGAGGGTGGCATAACGAACAAGACCGCGCGGTGTGCCCATGCGGTCCATGATGGTGTTGCAGGCATCTGCGCACAGACCACAGCCAATACACTCGTATTGCAGCCCATCGCGAATGTCGATGCCAGTTGGGCAGACCTCGACGCAGACACCGCAGTCGATACAGTCACCCTTGCCGACTGACTTCGGGTCGACGTTCTTGGCGCGCTTGCCGCGGGGCTCGCCGCGCTCTGTGTCGTAGCTGACAATGAGGGTGTCGCGATCGAACATGGCGCTCTGGAATCGTGCATACGGGCACATGTACTTGCAGACTTGCTCGCGCATGAAGCCAGCCTGCATCATGGTGAAGAATGCATAAAAAAGAATCCAGAAGGTCTGCCAGAACCCGAGTGTTCCGGCCAATACCCCCAAGCCAAGCTGGTCAATGGGCGTGAAATAGCCCCCAAACGTGAATCCGGTCCAGAGGGCAATTAAGGCCCAGACAACCCACTTGCTGAGCTTCAGTGGGAGCCGCGCGGAGAGCGACTTCTCTCGATCGCGTCGCATGCGAACGTGGCGGTCGCCCTCGATCCAGCGCTCGACCTGCATGAAGATCTCGGTATAGACCGTCTGTGGGCATGCGTAGCCACAGAATAGTCGACCTGCAATGGCGGTGAAGAGGAAGAGGCCCAGCGCAGAGATGAGCAGGAGGCCAGTGAGATAAATGAAGTCTTGCGGAACGAGCACCAGGTCGAAGATGTAAAACCGGCGCGCTTCTAGGTCAAAGAGCACGGCCTGGCGACCGTTCCACTGGATCCAAGGCGTCAGGTAGTAAAGCGCTTGGGTCAGAAAGACAAAAATCCAACGCCAGTTATTGAAGGTGCCTTGGGTTGCCTTTGCGTAGATTTTCTTGCCGGGGGCATAGAGCAGCACGGTCTGCTCAACTACAGCGCCGGATGAGGGCGCCCCACCAGACGAGCGGCCTGGCGTTTTGGCGGGGCCCGTCGTCATTTGTTGCTCAGGCTGTAGACGTATGCAGCAACCAGGTGTGAACGCTCTTCGCCGAGAATATCTTTCCAGGCGGGCATCACGCCACCGCGTCCCTTGTTGATGGTCTCAGTGATGGACGCAATGGAGCCCCCATAGAGCCAGACTTTGTCCGTTAGGTTCGGGGAGCCCATCGCGGTCATGCCCTTACCATCCTCGCCATGGCAGGCTGCGCAGGATGCGAACTGCTCCTTGCCGAGCGCAGCTTTAACAGAATCGTGAGGGCTGCCTGAAAGACTGAGCACGTAGTTCGCTACGTTTTCAACGCCTGCGGGGCCCCCAACCGCGTCGGCCATGGGCGGCATCATGCCCATGCGGCCCTCAAGAATGCCCGTCTTAATTGCCGCTGCATCACCGCCATAGAGCCAGTCTGCATCGGTCAGGTTGGGGAAGCCCTTGCCACCACGGGCGTCAGTGCCATGGCACTGCGCGCAGTTGTTTACAAAAATACGCTGTCCGATTTTCAGGGCAGCCTCATCCTTGGCTACCTCTTCGACTGGCGTTGCTGCGTACTTGGCATAGATGGGCCCGAACTTCGCATGGGCTGCCGCGACTTCCTTGTCGTACTGGCCCGTGGAGGACCAGCTCAGGCTGCCTTTGGCATCGCCAAGTCCGGGAAAGAGCACCAAGTAGACAATCGCAAACGCGATGGTGATGTAGAACAGAATCATCCACCAGCGTGGAAGCGGATTGTTGTATTCCGCAAGGTTTTCGTCCCAAACGTGCCCCGTGGTCTCTACCTTCCCCTCTTTGAATTGGATTTTTGTTCTTGAGAGAAAGAAGAGAAAGACGCCACAAGCCAGCACGCTGACCAGCGTGCCAATAATGACGAAAAGGTTCCAGAAGGAATGGGTGAAGTCAGCCATTTTGCTTGCCTCGAGAATGTTCAATGGGTTCGTCGTCATGCAGCGGGATTTGGGCGGCCTCGTCCATCTTCTGCTTCTGTCCTTTGCTGTATGTCCAGGCGATGATCCCGACAAAAATCAGAAAGAAGAGCGCCGTCAACGCTGCGTGAAGGTCGTTCATGACCGTTTGTCTTTCAATGCGAGTCCGAGCGACTGGAGGTAGGCGATCATGGCCTCCATCTCCGTCTTGCCTTCGAGCTCAGCTGAGGCCCCAGCAATCTGCTCCTCGGTATAAGGCACCCCAAAGCCTTGCAGCGTGCGCATCTGAGACTGGATGTGAGGCATTTTGAGGGGTGCGCCTTCCAGCCATGGATAGGACGGCATGACGGATTCGGGCACGACATCGCGCGGATTCACCAGGTGAACGCGATGCCATTCATCGGAGTAGCGACCTCCAACACGCGCGAGGTCTGGACCCGTTCGTTTCGAGCCCCACAAGAAGGGGCGCTCGTAAACCGACTCTCCTGCCACCGAATAGTGACCATACCGCTCGGTCTCTGCTCGGAAGGGGCGAATCATTTGAGAGTGGCAGCCCACGCAGCCTTCGCGGATGTACAGGTTGCGTCCTGCTAGCTCGAGTGCCGTATGCGGCTTCATGCCGGTAACGGCCTCAGTGGTGGACTTCTGAAAGAAGAGGGGAACGATTTCCACGAGACCGCCCACCGCAACAACCAGCAAGGTCATGACGATGAGCAGAGTGGGGCGCTTTTCAATGATTTCGTGACGGAAACCCATGGTCTTATGTCCTGTTGAATTGCGGCTTAAGCGTGGTGTGCAACAGCGGGAATGCTGTTGTTCACGGGCTGAGGGTTGCGCACGGTCATGACGACGTTCCAGGCCATGACGAACATGCCGGAGAGATAGAGAATGCCGCCGGAGAGTCGGATGACGTAATACGGCATGGTGGCCTTCACGCTCTCGACGAAGGTGTAGGTGAGCGAGCCGTCGTCATTGAGTGCGCGCCACATCAGACCCTGCATGACCCCGGAGATCCACATGGCGGCGATATAGAGCACGATACCGATGGTGGCAATCCAGAAGTGCAGTTCGACGGCCTTCACAGAGAACATGCTGGTGCGGCCAACCAGGCGGGGGATGAGGTAGTAGAGCGAGCCAATTGAAATAAAGCCGACCCAGCCCAGGGCACCCGAGTGCACATGACCGATGGTCCAGTCAGTGTAGTGCGAGAGCGCGTTAACGGTCTTGATGGCCATCATGGGCCCCTCGAAAGTGGACATGCCATAGAAGGACACCGACACGATGAGGAACTTCAGAATGGGGTCGCTGCGCAGCTTGTGCCAAGCACCGGACATGGTCATGATGCCGTTGATCATGCCGCCCCAAGACGGTGCGAGCAGGATGAGCGAGAAGACCATGCCGAGGGACTGAGTCCAGTCGGGCAGGGCGGTGTAATGGAGGTGGTGGGGACCCGCCCACATGTACGTAAAGATGAGTGCCCAGAAGTGCACGATGGACAGGCGGTAGGAATAAACGGGGCGCTCAGCCTGCTTGGGAATGAAGTAGTACATCATGCCCAGGAAGCCTGCCGTAAGGAAAAAGCCTACAGCGTTGTGGCCGTACCACCACTGCACCATGGCGTCTTGAACGCCCGCAAAGACAGGAATAGCCTCCGTGAGGCTGATGGGCACGGCTGCACTGCGCACAATGTGCAGGAGGGCAACCGTCAGAATGAACCCGCCGTAAAACCAGTTCGCAACATAGATGTGCTCGACTTTGCGGGTCATGAGTGTGCCGAAGAACACAATCGCGTAGGCCACCCAGGTGACAGCCAAGAGCAGGTCGATGGGCCAGATCAGTTCCGCGTATTCATGCGTGGACGTGAGCCCCATGGGAAGCGTGATCGCGGCCAGAATGATGACGGCCTGGTAGCCCAGGAATGTGAACATCGCGAGGGAGCCACCAAAGAGACGGGTATGGCAGGTGCGCTGGACCACGTAGTAGGAGGTTGCGAGCAGCGCGTTTCCGCCAAAGGCGAAGATGACTGCATTGGTGTGCAGCGGTCGCAGTCGCCCGAAGGAGAGCCATGAAATGCCCTCGGCCAGTGTGGGGAAGGCCAGCTGCGCGGCGATCCAGACGCCAGCGAACATGCCAACAATCCCCCAGAACACCGTTGCGTAGGCAAAAAGTCTTACGACATCGTAGTTGTAGGTCTGTGTCGTGTCAGACGGGCCACCGGAACGCGTGGTGGCATGACCCAATTGGTCAAGTACTGCAGCCATGACGGAATACCCCCTTGGATTGTTATATTTTGGACTATATGCCTCTATCGACATATTGCCTTGATCTAGGTCAAATCCGTGAAAACCCGAGTGGACTGGTCGACCTTTACTGGGGCTCTTTGGGGGTTGGGGGCTGCTCGGGCTTGTCGTCGTCTAGAAGAATCCGCCTCGCCGGTGCCTCGAGATCGTCAAATTGGCCGCTCGATGACATGCGAAAGAATAGCCAGACCACACAGCCAATGACGATGAGGCTGATGCCGATCAGCAGGGGAAGTGTCTCCATGGTGTGGGGGAGTCTAGCGCAGCAGTCGCGATGCGTTCAGCATGACGAGGAGGGATGAGGCGGACATCCCCGCCGCAGCCCAGATTGGGGAGATGTAGCCGGCCATCGCAAGTGGAATCGCACACAGGTTATAGGCCACAGACCAGACGAGGTTTTGCTTGAGGATGTCTCGTGTGCGCTTTGCCGTGTCAATCAGTGTCTGCACCCCACTGAGCCCGGGACGCAAGAGGTAACAATCGGCCTGCTGTTGGGCAAGCGGTGCCGCGCCATACATCGCGATGGAGAGATCCGCGCAAGCCAGCACTGGAGCGTCGTTCACACCGTCACCGACCATTGCAACCCGTCTCCCCTGTCTTTGCAGGTCCGACGTCCCTTGCTGCTTGCGCTCGGGGCTCATCTCTCCATGCTGTCGGTGTGCCTCGATCTCAAGCATTGCACCGAGACGGCTCACGCGTGACTGGCGATCGCCGCTGAACAAGTGGGGTTCCACCTGATGGCCCCTAAGCCAGTTCAGCAACGCTTGGGCCTCGGGCCGCAGGCTGTCCTCGAGGTCAAATGCCGCAACGACATGCAGGCTAGCCGGCGTGCCCAGTGCCAGAAAGAGGTTGGACTGAAGGTGGGCAGGCGCCTGCACGAAACTGCCAGAGCCCAAGCGCGCGATACGTCCATCGCCCAGGCGCCCCTCAATACCGAGGCCGGAGTGTGTCTGTCGCGAAAGCAGTTCCAACGCATCGGGGGCGTTTGCGGGGTTCATTTGAATCTGTCGATGCGCCGCGCGATTCAGGGCCTGGCTCAGGGGGTGACGATTCAGGTCGGTCAGTGCCGCAATCAGATGCCAGAGGAATATGGGATCTATGGCGGCCACGGGGTGGACCTTCACCTCGGAGTGCGTCGGGTCGGTGAGGGTACCGGTCTTGTCGAACACCACATCGGTCAAGGACCAGGCAGACTCAATGGCCTGCGGCGTCGACACTGCCACACCGTGCTCGAGCAGGCGTGCAAGTGCAGCGGAGTACGCGGCGGGCCCTGCAATCGAGAGCGCACAGGGACAAGAGACCACAAGCACAGCGATGAGACGCGGGAGCCAGTCCTCAAGTGGCAAGCCAAGCCACAGGCTGACTGCTAAGAGCGAGCCCGCCAGTGTTAACAGCAAGGCTGTGAAAATGGCAGCGATGCGGTCTGCCCAGAGCGCCCACTGGGGACGCTGCGCGGCTGCTTCCTCGGCAAGTTGGGACAGGCGTGTGAGCGTCCCCGAGGCGGGGTCGCTTGAGACGAAGGCCTCAAGGTCTGCCCCCACGTTGATTGCGCCCTCGGGGAGATGATCACCCTTCGCATGTATCACGGGCTGTTGTTCACCTGTGAGCGATGACAGGTCCAGCTCCGCGCGCTCGGAGATCAGGGTGGCGTCTGCAGGCAGGCGCTCGCCTGAGGGCACGCGAATGCGATCACCCACACAGAGTTGCCACGGTGCCACCGTGCCGGACGCTGGAGAGACCCGGTGGGCGAGGCTTGGTGGGTCGCGCGAGAGCGATTCTCGTCTCGCGAGGGAGCGTCTTCGCACGCGAGATTGGATCTGGCGAGCCCCCAGAACCAGAAACAGGAACATGCAGACGGAATCAAAGTAGACATGCTCAAACGAGAGCACCAAGCCCGCGATGCTTCCAAGGAAGGCAAGCGAGAGGCCAATCGCAATCGGTACATCCATGTTGAGCCTGCCTTGGAACAGCGCGCGCCATGCCGACTGGTAAAAGCTGCTTCCGGAATACAGGAGGGCGGGCAGGGTGATCAGCAGAGACGCAAGCCTGAGGAGGAAGACCGTCTCAGCCTCGAGGTCATCGAATCCAACATATTCAGGTGTCGCCAACATCATGACCTGCGCGGCTGCGAGCCCGGCCACAAAGAGCCGCCGGCCTGCGCGGCGTTCTGCGTCGCGCCGGCTGACTTCAAGCGCCTCTGATCCCAGGGGAAGTGCGGCGTATCCAAATCGAATCAAGGCTTCAGAGACCGTCCGCAGGCTGGTCTGCTCGGGGTCCCATCGCAGCGATAGCCGCGCGGTGGTCGCATTGGCCTGCGCGGAGACTATTCCTGGCAGTCCCATTAAGACCCGCTCAATCAGCCAGGCGCAGGCCCCGCAACGCAGGCCCTCGATGGCCAATTGCGTCTGGCGAAGGCCCAGTCCGCTGTCTGAGGGCAGCACCTGGACCTGCCGCGCTTGGAAGGCCGGGTCCTCTAGCAATTGGGCCCACGGTGCAAGGCGTTCAATGGCCTGTGGGTCAACACCCTCGACCGTTCTCTGTTCGTAATAGCCTTGCGCCCCCGCCTGAACAATGGCTTGCGCCACGGCCTGACATCCTGCACAGCACATGGGCTGCTCCGCTCCCAGCACCTGTGCGGTCCAGCGCACGGACCCAAAAATCGGCTCACCACAATGAAAGCAGCGCAGGCCAGAGGGTGTGGATTGCAGGGGCGTCATGAATGGCAGTTGCGTTTATGGCGTCAGGCAGAAGCCATCGAGCCAGGGGATAGAGACCAGTTCAAATGCGCGCAAAAGCCCCCACACCCCAAATCCAATAATCAGCAGGCCGGCTGCGCGGCGCACCCCGTCTTGCGTGAAACGCCCGAGCAGTCGCTGCGAGAATACCGATGTGGCCCAGAGCGCTGGAAGGGTACCCAGCCCAAACGAGATCATCCACCCGAGGCCTTTGCCTGCGCTGCCGGTAACCGAGGCGGTGACCAGCATGCTGTAAACAAGCCCGCAGGGGAGCCAGCCCCAGATCGCGCCTGTGCGTAATGCCCTCAGGAGCCGCACGCCGAGTGATGGCCCCGGCAAAAGGCCCTCAACGGGCTGGGGCGTCAGTGTGGACTGGGCCCATGGGGCAAAGTAGCGCCAGATGAACTGGCCCAGGTGTTCCAGGTTTTGAATGAGGCTGGAGAGTCGGGCCAGGTGTAGACCGAGGCCAATCAGCATGAGGTTGGCCAATACCATGGCGGTGGTTCGGGCCCAATCAAGGGGCGCAGCCTGAAGAAAAAACGCACCCATGAGACCAGCCAAGGCCCCCATAAATCCGTAGCTCAGAATGCGACCGAGCTGCCAGAAGAGCAGCTCCACGCGCTGTTGCCAGCGGCTCGGATGACCTCTGTATCGCGCCGTATGGCCCGCTGCCATCGCGAGCCCACCACACATGGCCAAACAGTGCGCGGATGACCAGAAACCAATCGCCAAGGCGGTTGGTGAGAAAAGCTCAGGCATCTCGCAGATCGGCCCAGACCGGGGCGTGGTCTGAGGGCTGCTCGCGTTTGCGGGGGCCTTTATCGATGCCTGCGTCCAGAACTGCAGACTGCAGAGCGCTCGAGATCATCACGAGGTCGATGCGCAGACCGAGGTTTCTTCGGAAACCGGCCTGGCGGTAGTCCCACCAGGAGAAGGCGCCCTCAGCGCTGGGATGGACCAGGCGCAGGCTGTCGTGCAGCCCGAGCGCCACGAAGGCTTGGAACGCAGCGCGCTCGGGCTCAGAGCAGAGGATCTGGCCTTGCCATGCAGCGGGGTCGTGGACGTCAATATCTGCAGGCGCGATGTTGAAGTCACCCACAAGGGCTAGTCGGGCGTGCTGGACAAGCTCTGCAGCAAGTCGATCGCGCAGTGCTGCGAGCCAGGCGAGCTTGTAGGCGTATTTCTCGCTGCCGACCGCAGATCCATTGGGCATGTAGGCGTTGATAAACCGCAGGCTGGGGCCGCCATCAAGCGGGGTCGCTGTCACGGCGAGCAGTCGCTTCTGGTCATCGGGCAGGCTGGGGTCGTTGACAACACATGCGTCAAGCGGCGCAAAGCGCTCGGCGCGCGCGAGAACGGCCACGCCGTTGTAGGTGGGCTGACCGGCAAATGCCACGTGATACCCCGCAGACTCAATGGCCTCGCGCGGAAATTTCTCGTCAACCAGCTTGGTTTCTTGAAGGCCAAGGAGATCTGGCTTGGCCTCGTCAAGCCAATCCAGGAGGTGAGGAAGCCTCACTTTGAGTGAGTTCACATTCCAGCTGGCGAGTCTCATGCCCCTGTCCCCATTGCGTCTGCCTCCGACAGGCCCTTTGCACGCAGCAGGCAGGCGTCACAGGCGCCGCAGGGAGAACCCTCTGGGCTGGGGTCGTAGCAGCTTAGCGTCCATTCGGGGTCCAGGCCGAGTGACCGTGCCTTGCGAATGATCTCGGCCTTACTGAGATGCTGCAGGGGCGCTTCGATTTTGAAGGGCTCTGCTCCCTCAGTGCCTGCGCGGGTTGCAAGGTTCGCCATACGCTCAAAGCTCGCAATAAATTCGGGTCGACAATCGGGGTAGCCGCTGTAATCGAGGGCATTGACGCCAATGAAGAGTCGATGCGCGCCCAGCACCTCGGCGAGCGCAAGTCCGTAGCTCAAAAATATGGTGTTGCGAGCGGGCACGTAGGTACTGGGTATGCCAGTGCCGAGCTCGTCGACGCTCCTGTGCTTGGGCACGGGTATGTCGTCCGTGAGGGAGGATCCGCCGATGGGCCGGAGATCGACACGCAACACGCGGTGACTGTCGGCCTGGAGTCTCTCAGCTATGCGCGCAGCGAAATGGAGTTCAATGCGATGGCGCTGCCCGTAATCGAAAGAGACTGCGTGTGCAATGTAGCCCTGCGATTTCGCAATGGCCAGGCAGGTCGCAGAATCGAGGCCACCGCTCAGCAGTACCACGGCCGACCGAGGCCCCTCTGAATTGACCGTTGACATTCAAGCAGCTTGCAGCAGGCCTGAATGTCGCAAGAGCGGCTCGATACTCGGCTCCCGACCCCTGAATGCTTTGAAGTTCTCCATGGCCGGGCGCGAGCCCCCGCGCGAGAGGATTTCGCGCCAGAAGCGAAGCCCCACGGCTTCGTAGTGCTCAAGCCCTGCCTCTTCAAATGCGGCATAGGCATCGGCTGACAAAACCTCCGCCCACTTGTAGCTGTAGTAGCCAGCGGCATAGCCGCCGCCAAAGATATGACCAAAGCTCTGTGGAAAGCGGTTGTAGGACGGCGGCTTGATGACAGCAACTTCGTCTCTCACCTCCTGCAGCACCCGCATGATCTCTTGGCCTGCAGCCTGAGGCTCCTGCGCGGTGAGCGTCGAGAGTTCGGCATGAATGCGCATATCGAAAAGACCGAACTCGATCTGGCGAAGGGTAAAGAGTCCGCTCTGGAAGTTTTTGGCCGCAACCATCTTGTCGAAGAGAGGACGAGGCAGGGCCTCACCTGAATCGATGTGAGCAGTCATGTGAGAGAGCGTCTCCCACTCCCAGCAAAAGTTCTCCATGAACTGACTGGGCAATTCCACGGCATCCCACTCCACACCGTTGATACCCGAGACATCGAGCTCATCGACCTCCGTGAGCAGGTGGTGAAGTCCATGTCCAAACTCATGGAACAGGGTGATCACCTCGTCGTGCGTGAGGGTTGTGGGCCGCTCATCGACAGGTGCTGCGAAGTTACAGGTCATGAGCGCGATCGGGAGCTGGAGCTTGCCTGCACGCAGCTTTCTACCGCGGCTGTCGTCCATCCAGGCGCCACCGCGTTTCGTGGAGCGGGCATAGAGGTCGAGGAAAAAGTAGCCAATCGTTGATCCGTCTCGGCGCACCTGGAACATTTGCACGTCGGAATGCCAGGCCGGTGAGGGTGCGGTACCCATCAGGGGACTGATCTCCACAGCAAAAAGCTTATGAATGACACCGAACAAACCCCGCAGCACGTGCGGGAGCGGGAAGTATTGGCGGACCTCATCCTCGGAAAAACTGTAGCGCGCCTGACGCAGCTTCTCGCTGGCATAGGCGATGTCCCAGGGCTCGAGGGGGTCGAGATGAAGGGTGTCTTTCGCAAATGCGCGCAGCTCTGAGAGATCGCGCTCTGCACTGGGACGGGCCTTACCCGCGAGCTCGCGCAAGAATCGCAAGACCTCCTCTGAATTTGAGGCCATTTTGGGTTCTAGGGAGACCTGCGCGGCATGGCTGAAACCGAGGGTCTTCGCCTGCGCCTGTCGAATGGCGAGAATCTCGCCCATGATGGGGGTGTTGTCGTGGTCTGGTCCCTCTTCCGCCAGTTCGGACGCTTTCTTGGCGTTCATGCGGTAGAGGTTCTCGCGCAGCGCGCGATCGTCTGCGAATTGCTGAACGGCCGTGAGGCTGGGCGCCTGTAGGGTGAAAACCCACCCTTCCAGAGACTTGCGCTCTGCTTCGGCTTTTGCTGCGGCGAGGGCATGGGCCGGCAGGCCAGAGAGCCTTGCCTCGTCTGTGATGTGGACTGTGCTGGCGTTGGTGCTATCGAGCAGCTGCTCTGAGAATCGCTGGGCAAGCTGGGCAAGCCGAGCCGATTGATCGGAAAAGGTAACCTTCTGGGACGCATCAAGCTCTGCGCCGCCAAGCCGGAAGTCTCGCAGGGCATGCGCGACAGCTTGCACTCTTGCGGGGTTTCCCGAGACATCGGCCGCGTTCGCTACGCGCTTGAGCTTCTCGTAGAGGCGTTCATCCTGCGTGACCGAGGCACTGAATCGGCTTACCGCCTCGAGTCGACTGTTGGTGCAGTCGCGCCATTCTGGGCTGTCGACGACTGCGCCGAGATGATGAACGGCGGACCAAGCGCGGTTGAGCTGCTCCATGGCATCGTTGAGCGGGGCAATGGCATCTGACCAGGTGTCCGGTGTTGTCTCTGCAACTGCAGCCTCCAGGGCTACCTGGCCGGCTTCAATCAGGGCATCAACAGCGCCTGGAATGGTCTTGGGGTCGAGCAGGTCGTAGCGGGGCAGTGGCTCTTGGCTTAGGGCGTGGCTGACAGATTGAAGGTCGGCGAGGTTGGTCATGAGGCGAGGGTCCTTTCAGCAGCTTCCAGTGTATTGACGAGCAGCATGGCGATGGTCATGGGGCCCACGCCACCGGGTACCGGTGTGATGGCGCCGGCCACGGCGGAGACGCCAGCAAAATCGACATCTCCGGCGAGCTTGCCTGACTCGAGGCGATTAATGCCCACATCGATGACAACCGCTCCCGGCTTGACCATGTCAGCGGTAATAAAGTTCGGTCGTCCCACGGCCGCGACCAGGACATCGGCTCGGCGAGTGTGGCTGGCAAGGTCGCGTGTCTTGCTGTTGCAGATGGTCACCGTGGCACCTGCCGCTTGCAGCAACAGCGCCATTGGTTTGCCTACGATGTTGCTCGCGCCAACAACGACGGCCTCTGCGCCACGCAGCGGAGTGCCCGTGTGCTCAAGCATTTTCATCACGCCGTAGGGGGTGCAGGGGATAAACACCGGCTGGCCAGTCATGAGTGCGCCCGCATTGGCTACATGAAACCCATCCACATCCTTTTCTGCGGCAATGGACTCGATGACGGTGTGGCTGCTCATGTGCGCGGGCAGGGGCAGCTGCACCAATATGCCGTCGACCTTGGGGTCCGCGTTGAGTGCGCGCACGCGTGCGAGCAGTTCTGCCTCTGTCGTGGACTCGGGCAGGGCGATGAGTTCAGACGCAATACCCGCTGCCTCGCAGGCCTTGACCTTGTTGCGCACATAGACCTGGGACGCTGGGTTTTCCCCCACGATGATGACGGTGAGCCCAGGTGCTCTGTGGGCTTTTGAGACAAAGGCCTGCGCGCGCTCGCGCACGGCCTCGCGGGTTGCCTGGGATAGCGCCAGGCCGTCAATCAGCTGTGCAGTCATAGGCCACAGATGGTAGCACCGGGCCTCTTTTCTTACCCGTAACTGGACAAGTTTTGTGCAATGCCTTAACATGCGCGCTTGCTTTTACACGGGGCTATAGCTCAGCTGGGAGAGCGCTTGCATGGCATGCAAGAGGTCAGCGGTTCGATCCCGCTTAGCTCCACCACCGAATCGGTGATGGGTCGTGTAGCAGCAAAAAAGCAGTCGGCTCGTTTTTTACGGGTCCCCTTCGTCTAGAGGCCTAGGACATCACCCTTTCACGGTGAGTACAGGGGTTCGAATCCCCTAGGGGACGCCATCTACACCGGCGTCGCGGTTGAAGATTTCTTCTCGCTTTCCGATACTAAGAGGATACGAATCCTCTGAAAGAAGGAAACGCCGTGCGCACCAGTCCCCGTCTCCGCAAGTGCCTGTCAGCCGCCGCGCTTGCATGCACAGTAGGTCCCTTAACCACTGCAGCCTCCGCCCAGTCCGGTTTTTTGGCCCACGGCCTTGGCCGTTTCAGCTGTACTGAAGTGAATAAGCTGGCCAGCAACAAAACGGTTGCGGCGACCATTACTGCCTATCTTCAGGGCATGCTCACCGGCTACGGCATGGGCAGCCCGGCTACGGTTGGCAAGGGTCTTACGCGTGAGGCGCTCCAGCAGATGTGGATAGACAAGTGCGCGGCCGAGGGCGCTGGAGGCAAGTCGCTCGTATCAGTGGGTATTGAAATTGCCAAAGAAGTGAGCCAGTAGGGGGCTGCTCCACAGTGGGCCGCCATGGGGCATCACTGGTTGATAAAGTGGGCTTCTTGTTGACCATGGTCATTCATGTGACTATAGTCTTCAAAATGGTCATATAAGGGGGCCATACATGCAAACCATACAAATCTCAGAGTTCAAAGCCAAGTGCCTGTCATTGGTAGATGAGGTCGCAAACAGTGGCGAAATCCTGGTTGTGACAAAGAACGGCAGGCCCGTGGCAGAGGTACACCCCTACTCGGGTGGACGGACGAGTTCTCCATTCGGATTGCATCCAGGCCTGAAGGTGTTGGGCGACGTCGTCGCGCCGCTCGACCCCGATGACTGGGATGCCCTGGCGTGATTGTTCTCGATACGCATGTTTTGCTGTGGTTGGACCGAGACGACAAGGCGCTTGGCGAGCAGTCACGGGGCTTAATTGACCGTGTTTGGCGAACGGATCGAGTGGCAGTCAATGCGATCAGCTTCTGGGAGTCAGCCATGCTGGCCGCGAAAGGGCGGATCGAGTTGCCGATCCCAGCAGAGGCATGGCGGTCTGATCTGCTCCAAGCCGGCATTCAAGAGATAAGCCTTGATGGTCGCTTGAGTCTCATTGCTGCCCAACTGCGCAACTTTCACAAAGACCCCGCCGATCGCTTCATCGTGGCAACGGCCATCCACCACAGGGCAACATTGGTGACTGCCGATGCCGATATTCTGGGCTGGCCGGGCGAGCTCAGCAGGCAAGACGCGCGTCTTTAGAGACGGCTTATAGGCAGGAGGGGACCCCGAACGGGATGATCACTCCACTGTTGGATGACTATCCTGCCGTGAAAGGCTTAAACCCCGAGATTGCGCATAACGGAGAGCCACTGATTCACCGAGCCGTTGCCGTATGGATGGTTGGGGTTTAACCAGCCCTCTTGGGCTTATCCAGCAGTGCATCGGTCAGGCCAGCCGCCAGCCACATGGCCAGCAGCGCCACCCAGGAGGTGAGCGCCATCACCGCTCCCCCTGTGACGCCCGCACCCACGGCGCAGCCCCCGGCCAGCATGCCGCCAAACCCCATGAGGCAGGCGCCAAAGATGTAGCGCGCAAGGCCAGTCTCCTCGGTGAAGGCCTGGATCTTGAATTCGCCGCTAAACACAGACGCAAAAAAGGCACCTGCGAAGACGCCGCCCACAATTCCGATATCAAACGAAAGGGGCAGGCTTGGTTCGTTGATAAGCCCCATGAGCGTGTCGGCTGAGGGCCCCGTGAAGCTCACGCTCTTGATCTGAACCACATCGAAGGACCAGCTTGCATGCCAGGCGGTGAGGCCCCAGCCCAGGGCAACCGATATCCCCACGCCGATGGCGGCCACCTGATGCCAGACACTCTCCTCGCCCTTGTGTCGGCGCACCAGCCAGACGGCAAGGGCAAACAGCACCACAGCCAGCACAACGGGTGCGTAGGTGGGCAGGTAAGCCGAGAGGTTTCGGGTGCCTGCGTCTACCAGCCACCAAGAGGAGATGTCTTCGCGGATTGGTGAGAGCCCGCCGCGCAGCGACGCCTGTGACACCACGGTCACGATCAGTCCAGCCACCAGCGCACGCTGATTCCCAGTGCCCGAGAGCACCAGAAGACGGCTTGCGCAGCCCCTGGCCAGGATCATTCCCACCCCGAAAAGCAGGCCGCCAACGATGGCGCCGCTCATCGACCCGGTTGCCGCAAGCTGGCGGATGCTGCCCGTGCTCAGGTGGTCGGTCTCGATCAGGATCTGGGTAATAAAGAGTGCAACCGAGAAGGTAAAGAGCCAGATTGCGAACTTGGCGCCAGGTTTGTTGCGCCAGAACTCAATGCAGGCTGAGCGCAGGCAGAACCGACTCTGTTGGGCGAGGGCGCCGAAGCAGAGGCCAACGATCAGTCCCAGGAGCGCCGCCACCTGGCCTGTTTCTAAATGTTCGAAAAGGGTTTGCATGGGCGCTCATTCTCGCGGGTTTGGGGAGGGTTTTATTGATCCTCGTCAGTTAAGCCAGATACCGACGGTTGAGGTGATTCTTAAAGTACTGCGGGTTCAGCGTCTCGCCGCTTGCCCGATGGGCGAGCTCCGCGCCCGTCCAGCGACTCCCCTGCTGCCAGATGTTGGTCTTTAGCCAGTCGAAGGTCGGCTCCAGCTGGCCCTTCGCAATTTCCGCATGCACGGTCGGGCGGGCCTTCTCTATTGTGGCGAACCACTGAGCGGCATACATGGCGCCGAGCGTGTAGCAGGGGAAGTAGCCAAAGAGACCCGCCGGCCAGTGAATGTCCTGCATCACACCCTGATGGTGCTGGCCATCGCAGCGCAGACCGAGCAAGGCCTCGAGCTCCGCATCCCAGAGCGAAGGCAGGTCTTCGGCCTCGATCTCGCCCGCGATGAGTGCGCGCTCGAGTTTGGTGCGCAATAGGATGTGGGCGGGGTAGGTCACCTCATCCGAGTCCACCCGAATGAAGCCCCGCTTCACTCGGGTGAGCAGCCGCTGCAGGTTCTCTGGCTCAAAGGCGTCCTGGGGCCCAAACGCCTCAATGAGGAGCGGGCTGAGCTGGGCCACAAATCCCGGATGCGCGCCGAGCTGCATTTCAAAGAAGAGCGATTGGCTCTCGTGAAAGGCCATGGAGCGTGCCTGGGCCATCGGCTGCCCAAGCCAGGCCGCAGGCAGGTTCTGCTGATAGCGGCCGTGGCCCGTCTCATGAATGGTGCCGTAGAGCGATCCCAGAAACTCCTGGGCGTTAAAGCGGGTGGTGAGCCGCACATCCTCGGGCACACCGCCGCAGAATGGGTGGGTGCTGACATCCAGGCGCCCTGCCGTGAAGTCAAATCCAAGCAGGTGCATCACCCGCTCGCAGAGCGCGCGCTGCGCTTCCAGTGGGAATGGGCCCTGGGGCTGAATCACGGGCTCGCTGGACTGCCTCTCGATGACCTGTGCAATCAGCCCGGGCAGCCACTGTCGCAGTGGGCCAAAGACGGCCTCGATTTCGGCCTCGGTGAGTCCCGGCTCAAACCCGTCGACCAGGGCCTCATAGCGGCTCACCCCCAGTGACTGGGAGAGGCGATCGGCTTCCTCTCGGGCGAGCGCGACCACGGGGCGGAAGTTCTCGAGAAACCCCGCCCAGTCGTTTGCGGGGCGTTGGCTTCGCCAGGCGTGCTCACACCGTCCGGTTGCAATCTCCTTTTGGGTAACCAGGCGCTCAGGCAGCGCCTTTTGTCTGCGCCATTGATGGTGGATTTCGCGCAGGTTTGCGGACTCGTCGTCGTTCAAAGACTCTTGCAACGCCTGCTGCATCAGGGTGTCCACCTTCGGGTCTGTCGAGAGCTGGTGCATAAGCTGGGCCAGTTCGGCCATAGCCGCCGAGCGGGCATCGTTGCCTTTGGGGGGCATATTGGCCGCTTGATCCCAGTTGCAGATGGCACTCAAATGGCCAAGCCGATAGAGCTGAGTCTGCTGGCGGGCCAGGGCTTCGTAGGCAGCGGGCATTAGGGGTCTCCCTAGGTCAATGTTGTGGTTGAATTCGAGCATCCAGATTGTAGGAGCAAGTGAATGCGACGCATGGTGCTGGCCTGCTGCTTATTGGTGATTGGGGCCTCTAATGCCTGGGGGACAGCGCGGGCTGCAGAGCCCCGTAGCCCAGCCGACCCCAACAAGGTGTTGCGGGTCTCGTTTCCCCAGGCCACAACGGGGTTTGACCCTGCGCGCATCAGCGATCTGTATTCCAATACGGTGGTCTCGGCCATTTTTCACACGCTCGTGAAATGGGATTGGCTGGCCAGTCCTTCGAGGCTCGTGCCCTACGCGGCAGAAGCGATGCCCGAGGTGTCCCCCGATGGCCTGACCTACACCTTTAAGATTCGTAAGGGGCTCTACTTCACCCCGGACCCTGCCTTCAAGGGCAAACGCCGTGAGCTCCAGGCCAAGGATTTTGCGTACACCATTTTTAGGCACGCAGACCCCAAGTCCATCTCTCCTCAGCTCTCCGACTTTGAGGATGTGATTGTGGGCTTGGCGGATGCCCACAAGAAGGCCATCGAGGCGGGCAAGTTTGACTATGACCAGAAGATCCCCGGCATTGAGGTGCTGGATTCTCATACCCTCCGTCTGCGCCTCACCCGTCCGTCTCCCGAGTTACTCGATGTCTTTGAGCGTGGCTACATGGGGGCCATGGCCAGAGAGGTTGTGGAGTTTCATGGTGCAGAGGCCATGATGCAGCGGCCCGTCGGTTCTGGACCCTACCGGCTGGAGCGGGTGGTCCCAGGCTCAAAAATTATTCTCACGGCCAACCCTGACTTCCCTGGCTTCGAGTGGAATTACCAGGCTGAGGCCAACGCGATTGAAGCTGATCGAAAAGTGGCCGAGCAGATGAAGGGGCGCCTCATGCCTCAGGTCGGCCGCGTGGAGATCAGCATTATCGAAGAGGCCCAGTCGGCTTGGCTGGCTTTCCAGGGTGGCGAATTAGATCTCCTGAACGTTCCCACAAGCTTCATCGAGAAGGCGCTCACGCCCAAGAATGAGCTACAACCCGAGCTTGCTCAGAAGGGCATGGGCATGTACCGAAGTGTGGAGTCTGATATTCGCTATCAGTTCTTCAATCTGAAAGACCCGGCCATTGGCGGGTACACCCCAGAGCGTATTGCGCTCCGTCGCGCCATTATCATGGCCTTCGATGTGGACGAAGAGATCCGCGTCATCCGCAAGAATCAAGCAATTAAGGCCACTCAGTTGGTGGCCCCCGTTATTCCAGGCCACGACCCCAACTATCGCGGCGTGAATCGATACGACCCCGCCTTGGCCAATGCCCTGCTGGACCACTACGGATACCGTAAGGGGCCCGATGGCTTTCGGGTCTACCCCGATGGAAAGCCGCTGGTCTTTACGATTTTTTCATCAACCGCCTCCATTGACCGCGAGCGCGATGAGCTCTGGAAGCGGTCCATGGATCGTGTCGGCATTCGTCTTGAGGTCAAGAAAGACAAGTTCCCCGAAATGCTCAAGCAGGGTAAGCAGTGTGCGGTGCCTTCGTGGGGATTGGGCTGGACCCGCGCTTCGAATGTGGTGTACGTGATGAAACTGCTCTCGTCTCGCACCATCGGAATGAATAACTACGCCTGCTTTGAGAACGCCGACTATGATCGTTACTTCGAGCAGCTCAAGGTCACGCCCCCTGGACCGGAGCGCACGCGCATTCTGCACAACCTCTATCGGCTTATGGAGGTCTACGGCGTGATGAGCCTGAGCTCCACGGCGTTAACCACGCGTCTGAATCAGCCCTGGGTGGTGGGGTCTCGCAAGCACCCAATCGTGACGGCTGACTTTATGTATTTCGATATCCAGAAGCAGAAGTGAGCACGCTTTGACGGCTTACATTTTTCGAAGGCTTTGGCAGATGGTGCCCACCATGGCGGGTGTCATTCTGCTGGTCTTCTTTCTCTTTAACTGGGTGGGTGGAGACCCCGCCTATGTGTTGGCGGGCCTCATGTCGAGCCAGGCTCAGATCGCCTCGATTCGCCAGCAGCTTGGGTTGGATGAGCCGCTCTATATGCAGCTGCTCATTTTTGTGAAGCAGGTTGTCACCTTCGATTTTGGTACCAGTTGGACAACGGGCGAGACGGTCTCGAGTATTTTCGCTTCTCGTCTGCCTGCATCGCTCACGGTGCTCCTGCCCCTGCTGGTGCTGGAGACCATACTCGGCATCGTGATTGCAGTTGGAGTGGCGTGGGTGCGCGGATCGGCCGTCGATCGGGGGGTGATGGCCCTCTGCACGCTGTTTATGTCGGTCAGTATTCTGGTCTTCATCATTCTGGGGCAGTACCTCCTTGCGTATCAGCTTGGCTGGTTCCCTGTGCAGGGCTGGGGAGATGCGTTCTGGACGAATCTGCTTGTCTATGCGCCACTTCCGATTCTCCTGGGACTCATCGTCAGCATTGCACCCAACACCCGCCTTTTTCGAAGCTTCGTGCTGGACGAGGTCGACCAAGACTATGTGCGCACTGCACGCGCAAAGGGACTCAGCGAGACGCGTGTCATGTTCGTGCATGTGCTGCGCAATGCCTTGGTTCCAGTCATTACTTTTGTGATTTCAAACCTGCCTGGCCTGCTTTTAGGCGCCTTTCTGCTCGAGCGCTTCTTTGGCATTCCTGGCCTGGGCCGTGAAATTATTCTCGCGGTTGAACGCTCAGACTTTCCGGTCATCAAGGCCATTACGGTCTATGTGGCGCTGGCCTCTATGATCTTTAACCTGATCGGCGATTTGCTCTACCGCTTGGCCGATCCGCGGATTCAGCTCAAATGAGCCAGAGCGCTTGGCAGCTTGCGCGACAGCGCTTTCTGGCGGACCGCGTGGGCGTGGTCTCGCTGGGCGTGGTTGGCATTTGGCTTGTACTCGTTGCGCTCACAGCCAGCGGACTGCTTGCGAGTCATTGGGCCGAGCAGGTTGCGGTCTCGCATGCGCCTCCCAGCCTTTTCGCTTCTGACGCTGACTCCACGGCGAAGTCGAGCCAGCAGCAGACCGGGGGTGCGATGGCGGAGATGCCCATCACCGAGACGGATGTGGAGGATCCTCTGGCTGCTGCGCTCTTGGTGCTCACGGGTAATGCCCAAGAGCAAAAGCGCACGCCCACTGAGACCGATGTCTCCGATCCAATCGCCGATGGGCTTGCAGCGGCCCAGGCGTACGCGCAGAGTCATCGCCCCAAGTCACCGGACGAGCTTGCAAAGGACTTGCCGCTGGGCGCCGATAAGTGGGGCAGGGATATTCTGGACAAGACGCTCAAGGGCGCGGAGACGAGCATTCTGGTGGGACTTGCCGCAGCTCTGGTTGCGGTCGGTCTTGGGACCGTCTTGGGCGCGGTCTCGGGCTGGTTCGGTGGCTGGGTGGATGACCTCTCTAACTGGGTCTACAACGTATTCAATGCCATTCCGAACATTTTGCTGATTCTGGCCATCGCTGCGGTGCTGGGCAGCAAAGGGTCCATCGCGGTCGTGATTATTCTGGGTGTCACCGGCTGGACCGGCACCTATCGGCTGGTTCGTGGTGAGTATCTGAAGCATCGAGAGCGAGAGTACGTGCGTGCGGCAGATGCCATGGGCGCTTCCAGCCTGCGTCGCATGTTCGTCCACATTCTGCCCAATGTCAGCCATGTGATCCTCGTGCAGTTCTCCATTCTTACAGTGGCCTGCATCAAGGCGGAGGTCATTCTGTCATTCCTCGGATTTGGTGTCCCCGTTGACGGCGTGTCCTGGGGCACTATGCTCACCGAGGCCCAGAACGACCTGCTGGTGGGTATCTGGTGGCAGCTCACGGCTGCAACCGTCGCCATGGCCATTTTTGTTACGGCGCTCTCTCTTTTAACTGATTCGCTTCGCGACGCTCTCGACCCGAAGCTCACCCACTGATATGGACAACGCGCAGAGCCCCTTGCTATCCGTTGAGCATCTGACCGTTGACTTTCGCAGTGCCGAAGGCAAAACCGTTCGCGCCATCGAGGATGTTTCCTTTGCCATTCAGCCCGAGCAGACCATGGCCTTGGT
>JBJOHF010000052.1:0-104748 GCA_046047855.1 Pseudomonadota bacterium
GAGCTTGTTTTTGCGCGGGTGACTCAGGGTGCCGTGCGGGATATCTCGCGTCGGGTCTTTGAGCACCTGCATAGCCTCTCGCTGCGGTTTCACCTCGATCGACAAACGGGAGGGCTCAGCCGTGACATGGAGCGCGGGGCGCGTGGCGTTGCGACCCTGGTTAACTTCACCCTCTACAGCATTCTTCCAACGGTGGTCGAGGTCCTGCTGGTCTCTCTCTGGCTGGCCATCAACTACCCGCCCGTTTTCGCGCTGATTGCGCTGTCTGCTCTGGTGATATACGCCGTCTTTACGGTCTTGATCACCGAGTGGCGAACGCATTTTCGACGCCAGGCCAATGAGCTTGATAGCCGAGCCAATGCCAAGGCAATCGATTCTTTGATGAACTACGAGACGGTGAAGTACTTCAACAATGAGGCCTATGAGGCAAACCGTTATGACGAGAGTTTGCAGCGGTGGCAGGAGGCTGCCATCAAGAGCCAGGCGTCGCTTTCATTGTTGAATGTGGGGCAGTCGCTGGTCATCGCAACCGCAGTTGGTCTGATGATCTGGCAGGCCGTGGTGCGGGTCCAATCGGGTGAGATGACCTTAGGAGACCTTGTCTTGGTGAATGCCTTCATGATCCAGCTCTACCTGCCCTTGAACTTTCTTGGCGTGCTCTATCGGGAGACGAAGCAGAGCCTCACCGATATGGAGCGACTCTTTGGCCTCTTGGGTCAGTCCCGTGATGTGGAGGACCGACCGGGAGCTCCAGCACTGCACCTCAATGGCGGGGCGTCCATTGACTTTGAGTCGGTGGGTTTTTCCTACAACCCCGATCGCCCCATTCTCCAAGAGCTGAGCTTTCGGGTGCCGGCCGGGTCGACGACTGCCATTGTGGGCGTCTCTGGCGGAGGAAAATCCACGCTCTCTCGGCTGCTCTATCGCTTCTTCGACCCACAAAGTGGGCGCATCATGATCGACGGGCAAGACATCCGATCTGTGAGCCAGCAGTCTCTGCGACGGGCGATCGGTATCGTTCCTCAGGACACGGTCCTATTTAATGACACGCTTGGCTACAACATTCGATATGGCCGTCCGGACGCTTCTGATGCTGAACTCCTCCAGGTCGCGCATGCGGCCCACCTCTCGGGACTCTTGGCTCAACTGCCGCAGGGGCTCGATACCCTTGTTGGTGAGCGGGGGCTCAAGCTCTCGGGGGGTGAGAAGCAACGCGTAGCGATTGCGCGCGCGCTATTAAAGCGCCCTCGGATCATCGTCTTTGATGAGGCAACCTCATCGCTCGATAGCGAGTCCGAACAGGCGATTCAGAGGGAAATCCGAGAGATCGCACAGGGGCGAACCACGCTGGTTATCGCTCATCGACTCTCCACAATCGTTGATGCAGACCAGATTCTGGTGCTTGAAGCAGGAAGGCTCGTGGAACAGGGCCGTCATCTCCCCCTCTTGGCTCAGAATGGAAGATATGCCGAGCTCTGGGCACTGCAAGCACGACAATAGTGCAGGCACGACAATAGTGTTTTCCCTAGATCCTCCGCAGGCATTGCCGCAACTGGCATTGCCTGAGGCACACTTCCTAAGTCAAGTACCCCCCTTTAAGGAGATTCAGATGTTCAAGAAGACGCTGGTTGGATTGGCGGCAGCAGCTGCCCTATCGGTTGCAGCCGGACCTGCAATGGCAGGAAAGACCCTCGATTCAGTGAAACAAAAGGGTGTTCTGTCCTGTGGCGTGAATGCGGGCCTGGGTGGCTTTGGCATCGCGGACAGCGCAGGAAAGTGGACCGGTTTTGATGTCGACTTCTGCCGCGCTGTTGCTGCTGCTGCGCTCGGTGATGCCAACAAGGTGCGGTACGTGCCGCTTAACGCAGCACAGCGCTTCACCGCCTTGCAGTCCGGAGAGATCGATCTGCTCTCTCGCAACACCACCTGGACCATGAGTCGTGACACGCAGCTTGGACTGAGCTTTGGCGTAACGACCTTCTATGACGGGCAGGGCTTTCTGGTGCCAACCAAGCTCAAGCTGAAGTCTGCAAAGCAGCTTAAGGGTGCAACCGTCTGCGTGCAGTCCGGAACCACCACTGAAAAGAACCTTGCTGACTATTTCCGCAGCCAGAAGATGAGCTACAAGCCGGTGGTTTACGAAGACCTCAAGGCCCTGATCGCGGCCTATGCTGAGGGGCGCTGCCAGGTCTTTACGTCTGACGCTTCGCAGCTCGCAGCCATTCGCGCCAATGACATGAAGAATCCTGCTGACCATGTCATTCTTCCCGAGATCATTTCGAAGGAGCCCCTCGGACCCGCTGTTCGTCGTGGTGATGAGGACTGGTCTACGCTGGTGAGCTGGGTGCACTTTGCCATGCTCGAGGCAGAAGAACTGGGCATCACGTCACAGAACGTTGAGCAGAAAAAGGCCGACACCAACCCAGGTGTGCAGCGTCTGCTTGGCCAGGGCAATAATGATTTTGGCAAGGCCGTGGGCGTTGACGCTGCATGGGCCGCGCGCGTGATCCAGCAGGTGGGTAACTACGGTGAGGTCTTTGAACGGAATGTCGGTAAGAACACACCGCTCAAGCTCAACCGTGGCCAGAATGCACTCTGGACCCAGGGCGGACTCCAGTACGCTCCCCCGATTCGTTAATTCCTGATGGACCCAAGGCGCCCTCGTACCCCGAGGGCGCTCTTTTTTTCTTGCCCCCATGACTCTGAGCCTCACAAACCCTAAACTTCGGGCCC
This sequence comes from Pseudomonadota bacterium, assembly GCA_046047855.1. Taxonomy (GTDB): domain Bacteria; phylum Pseudomonadota; class Gammaproteobacteria; order Burkholderiales; family Burkholderiaceae_A; genus Hahnella. The sequence continues at coordinate 2,734 of JBJOHF010000052.1, forward strand.
GCCTCTGGCAGGGTCTGCTGGTCTTGGTTTTGTTAGTGGGCCTTTGGGTGTTGGTGGCGAATCTTCAGAAGAACCTGGCGGCCCGTGGGGTAGAGCTCGGGTTTGGCTTTCTCTCAGGCCCAGCTGGCTTTGATATTGCTGAGCGGCTGATCGCCTACAGTGCGGAGAGCAGCTATTGGATGGCCTATGCGGTGGGCATTCTCAATACCCTTCGCGTAGCGATACTCGGGATTCTCATCGCAACCGGGGTTGGACTTCTCGTCGCCATCGGGGCGCTTAGCATCAACCCCCTGGTGGCCTGGCTCTGTCGGACTTATGTGGAAGTGCTGCGCAATGTGCCCTTGCTGTTGCAGCTCTTCTTTTGGTACTTGTCACTTGCCGCTTTGCTGCCCGAGAACGATGCACCCCTGACGCTCTTACCTGGCGTTTTTCTGAGCAAGGGAGGGCTGTCTTTTCCTTGGTGGGTCGATGGATTTTGGGAGATACCCGAGCTAGGCCCATTTGGCATGGTGGGTGGGGCGGCGCTCTCCCCTGAGTTTTTGGCCCTGCTCGGCGGGCTCTCGATCTACACCAGTGCGTTCATTGCAGAGGTCATTCGCGCGGGCATTCTCTCTGTGCCCAAGGGGCAGTCAGAGGCGGCCAAGGCGCTCGGGTTCTCAGCTTGGCAACAGCTACGTCTCATCATTCTGCCCCAGGCGATGCGGGTGATCGTGCCCCCCATGACCAATCAGTATCTCAACCTTACAAAAAACAGCAGTCTCGCAGTTGCGATTGGATATCCCGAATTGGTGAGTGTCGCCACCACAACGCTGAATCAGACAGGTCACGCGGTCGAGGCCATCAGTCTGCTGATGCTGGTCTATCTCACCCTCTCACTCCTGACGTCCTGGCTCATGGCCCGTTTTGAACGCGCCTCCCGGCTCAAGGAACGCACATGAGCCCGTCCCGACTGACGGGTCCGACGCTGGTTCAGAGCCTATTTCGTGGGCGGCTCAACACGGCCTTGACGCTCGTGGCTGGCGGGCTGCTTCTGTGGTTTCTCACCCAATTTGTTCCTTGGGCGATTGGCCACGCAGTCTGGTCGGCCGATCTTCAAGCCTGTCGAGAAGCGCGGGGACAAGGCGCCTGCTGGGGCGTGGTGTCAGAGAAGTGGCGGCTGATTCTATTTGGGCGTTATCCCTTCGAGGAGCTCTGGCGGCCGGTGGTCGCATGCTTACTCATGGTTGCGGCTGTGCTCGCAATTGCGCGGCGCGAATGGTGGAAGCCTTGGGTTTTTGTGAGTGCTTTATTGGCGATTGTGTTCGCGGTATTGCTCATGCTGGGTGGATTTGCTGGCCTCTCGGAGGTGCCTACCGAGCGCCTGGGCGGGCTCTCGCTCACGTTGCTTCTGGCCATTATTGGAAACATCGCCTCGCTCCCCCTGGCCGTAGCGCTGGCATTGGGGAGAAGTTCAGACCTTCCTCTCGTGCGTGCGGTCTGCACCACCTTTGTAGAGGTGGTGCGGGGCGTTCCCTTGGTGACGGTACTCTTCATGGCGAGCTTCATGTTCCCGCTGTTTCTGCCCTCAGGCATGAACCCCGATGTCCTGCTGCGGGTGGGTGTGGGACTGACACTCTTCAGTGCCGCCTACCAGGCGGAGGTGATTCGCGGCGGCATCAACTCCGTGCCCAGGGGCCAGATCGAGGCGGCGCAATCGCTAGGCATGGGCTACTGGCTCACCCAGACCAAGGTGGTGCTGCCGCAGGCCTTTCGGGTGGTGGTGCCGCCTTTGGTCAATAGCTTTATTGCCCTGTTTAAAGACACCTCCTTGGTGACGATTGTCAGCCTCTTTGAGCTCTTTGGGAGCTTGCGTCTGGCGCTCGCTGATCCAGAGTGGAGACCGTTTTATGTCGAGGGCTTCTTGTTTGTGGCCCTGGTTTACTGGGTGTTCTGCAGTGCCATGAGCCGCTATGCACGGGGGCTCGAACGTGATTTTGCGTCTGCAAGACGATAGGGAATCGACATGTCGGTGATTCAGTTTGAACAGGTCTCCAAGTGGTACGGCAGCTTTCAGGTTCTGACCGATATAAATCTCGGCATTGCCGCTGGTGAGCGTGTGGTGGTCTGCGGACCATCGGGCAGTGGAAAGTCCACGCTGATTCGATGCGTGAATGCGCTTGAGCCTTATCAGGCGGGACGATTGACGGTCTGTGGGACTCATCTCACAGACGATCTCAAGTCAATACATGAGGTGCGTGCCAAGGTGGGCATGGTGTTTCAGAGCTTCAATCTCTTTCCCCATTTGACCGTTTTGCAGAACCTCACCCTAGCGCCCATGCATGTGCGTGGCGTTGCTCAGGCAGAGGCCGAGGCTGAGGCCATGCGTCAGCTCGAGCGGGTCCGAATTGCGGAGCAGGCACAGAAGTATCCGGGCCAGCTCAGTGGCGGCCAACAGCAGCGCGTAGCCATTGCGCGAACGCTCTGTATGAAGCCCGAGGTCCTGCTCTTTGATGAGCCCACCAGTGCACTGGACCCTGAGATGGTCAAAGAGGTGCTCGATGTCATGGTGAGCCTCGCTCAGCAGGGCACGACGATGATCTGTGTGACCCATGAGATGGGTTTTGCGCGAGAGGTCGCCGACCGCGTCATCTTTATGGATGCAGGCAAGATTGTGGAAGAGGCTCCGCCGGAGGTCTTTTTCAGCGCCCCTCAGCACCCGCGCGCGATCGATTTTCTCTCAAAAATTCTTGCCCATTAACGTTTAAAGGATAGATATGTCGCGCTACAGAATTGCAGCCATCCCAGGAGATGGGATTGGCAAGGAAGTGTTGCCCCAAGGCATCCACGTGCTAGAGGCTTGTGCCAAGCGCTTTGGCTTGCAGCTGCAGTTCGATGCCTTCGATTTTGCGTCCTGCGATTATTACCACGCCCACGGTGACATGCTGCCCCCGGACTGGAAGGCTCAGATTGGCAGTCATGATGCAATTTTCTACGGTGCCGTTGGCTGGCCCGCCACTGTGCCCGACCATGTCTCGCTCTGGGGCTCGCTGCTGAAGTTTCGTCGCGAGTTTGATCAGTACATCAACCTGCGGCCTGTGCGGTTGATGCCCGGGGTTCGCTCGCCCTTAGCCGACCGCAACCCAGGAGATATTGATTTCTATGTGGTCCGTGAGAACACCGAGGGTGAGTACTCCTCTGTTGGAGGCACCATGTTTGCCGGCACGGATCGTGAGGTGGTCATTCAGGAGACTGTGATGACGCGTGTGGGCACGGATCGGGTTCTGAAGTTTGCCTTTGAGCTCGCACAGCGACGGCCCAAGAAGCATCTCACCTCTGCAACGAAAAGCAACGGCATTGCCATCACTATGCCCTGGTGGGATGGACGCGTTGAGGAGATGGCCAAGGCCTATCCCGATGTGCGTTGGGACAAGTACCACATCGACATTCTGACGGCGCATTTTGTTCAGCACCCAGATTGGTTTGATGTCGTCGTCGCAAGCAATCTCTTTGGCGACATCCTCTCAGACCTTGGCCCCGCATGCACAGGAACCATTGGCATTGCGCCCTCCGGCAATCTCAACCCCGAGCGCAACTTCCCGTCGCTGTTTGAGCCCGTGCATGGGTCTGCTCCCGACATTGCGGGCAAAGGCATTGCCAACCCGATTGGCCAGATCTGGTCGGGTGCCATGATGCTTGACTTCCTGGGCCATGCTGACGCGCACGATGCCATTTTGCGTGCCATTGAGCTGGTCCTGCGCTCTGGCCCCAAGACACGCGACCTTGGAGGCACAGCGAACACAGTGGAGGTTGGTGCTGCAATTGCTGAGGCGGTGAAGACCGCATGACCCTAAAAGGGCCTGCACTCTTGCAGGCTGCGTTTAAGGCCGCTGTCCAGGCTGCCGACCCATTGGTCTGCATGCAAGGTCGCCTCCCGACTCCGCCAGCAGGGCGCACGCTGGTGGTGGGGGCGGGCAAAGCAGCAGCCAGCATGGCCGCCTCGGTCGAGGTACAGTGGCCGAAGGATGCCCCGCTCTCTGGGCTGGTCATTACGCGGTATGCCCATGGCTTGCCGCTTACGCGGATTCGTTGTGTGGAGGCGGGCCACCCCGTGCCTGATTCGGCTGGGCAGCAGGCGGCGCAGGAAATCCTCGACGCCGTGACAAGCCTGGGTCCGCAGGATTTATTAATTGCGCTTGTCTCTGGAGGAGGCTCTAGCCTCTTGAGCCTGCCGGTGGCAGACGTCAGCATGCAAGACCTGCAGTCTGTGACCAAGGCCTTGTTGAAATCAGGCGCGCCCATTACCGATATGAATATCGTGCGCAAGCACCTCTCGCGCATTCAGGGGGGACAACTGGCCCTCTGCAGCCGTGCGCCAGTGCATGCCCTGGTGATCTCTGACGTGGTGGGCGATGACCCTTCGGCGATTGCCTCAGGCCCCTGTTCGCCGGACCCTTCCCGATTTCTTGATGCACAAGAGGTCCTCGAGCGCTGGGGCGTCATGCCTCCTGAGTCCGTCGCGCGCCACCTGGCTGCCGGGCTCGCGGCCGCCGTTCCCGAGACACCCAAGCCAGGGGACCCACGACTCTCCCATGCCACCACCGACCTGATTGCAACCGCGCGAACCAGTCTTGACGCAGCGGCGGCTGTGCTGCGTGCCCAGGGTGTTCAGGTGGTGAACCTGGGTGATGCCGTCACGGGTGAGGCGCGTGATGTGGCCACAGCCATGGCCTCTTGGGTGCGCGAGCTCGCCGAGGATCGCGACCCAATCTACAAGAGGCCCATTGCGCTGCTGTCAGGCGGGGAGTGCACCGTGACGGTCAGGGGCAGTGGCCGCGGTGGGCGATGCTCAGAATTCCTGCTTGCGCTGGGCCTTGCGGTCGAGGCGCTTGGTGTGGCCTCACAGGTGACGGCGTTGGCCGCTGACACGGACGGGATTGATGGTGTCTGCCCCTATGCGGGTGCCTGGCTCACACCCGAGACGATGTCGTTGGCACGAAACGGTGGTGTCTCTCCCATGCGGGCCATGGATGCCAACGATGCACTCGCGGTCTTCGAGCCGCTTGGGCAAGTGATTCGGACAGGGCCAACCAGGACCAATGTCAACGATTTTCGTGCGATCCTCATCCAATGAATTTCGCTGCCCAGACTGAATTGCGCCTCGCCCTGCCAGATGACTGGCATCTGCACCTGCGACAAGGCCAGGCCCTCCGGGATGTGGTCAATGCCAGCGCACACTGGACTGGCCGAGCCCTTGTCATGCCCAACCTGACGCCGCCAGTGACCACAGTGGCGCAGGCGCTGGCATATCGAGCAGATATTCTCCAGGCCCTCGCACCTGGCGCTGCCTTCGATCCACAGATGACGCTCTACCTCACAGACAACACAACGGTTGAAGAGGTGGTCCGCGTCTCCCAGACGCCGAATGTGCTCGCGTTCAAGCTCTATCCGGCTGGTGCCACCACCAATTCCGATAAGGGCGTGACCGATCTGGCTCGTTGCGATAAGGCCCTAGAAGCTATGGCCAACCACGGCGTCGTGCTTTGCGTGCATGGTGAAGTCACCCACTCGGAGGTGGATGTCTTCGATCGCGAGGCGCGGTTCGTTGAAGAGGTGTTGGCCCCGATGAGAAGGCGCCATCCCGGGTTGCGTGTGGTCCTTGAGCACATCACAACCCGCGAAGGGGCGGATTATGTTGCTCAGAGTGAACCGGGCATCGCTGCGACCATCACGCCCCAGCATCTCTTGTTGAGTCGCAACGCCCTGTTTCAAGGCGGCCTGCGACCCCATGTCTATTGCCTGCCTGTGCTCAAACGCGAGACGCATCGGCAAGCGCTGCTCAAGGCTGCCACCAGCGGTAACTCCCGATATTTTTTGGGAACAGACTCCGCACCCCATGCTCGCAGCGCGAAGGAGAGTAGTTGTGGCTGTGCTGGCTGCTACACCGCCCCGCATGCTCTGAGTCTTTACGCCCAGGCGTTCGAGCAGGCCGGTGCCCTCGACCGACTCGAGGCCTTTGCAAGCCACTTTGGTGCCGACTTCTATGGCCTTGCGCGGAACCAGACACAGGTTCGCCTCGTGAGACGTGCGATGCAGGTCCCTGACAGCTTTCCCTTCTGTGGAGAGACGATCACGCCCCTGATGGCTGGGCAGACCCTTGATTGGTCGATGGAGCGTGTCGGGGTCTAGTCCAGCCTGGCTCGGTGAGGTTCACCCGCCAGAGGTGTGGATGCGCTGTGTATCCCTCCATCCAGATGCTGCTGACTTTGGCGCATGGCTAGACTGGATAAATGCGCAGGCGCGTGCCCACGATATTCGGCTGGAGGACGGACGCCCCGTTCGTTTCGTGGCGCATGACCGCTTGCCAAGGGATGCGGCCTATGAGCAATGGATTGCTCAGACAGCCTGTGTTCCGACGCGCAACAATCATCACGATCGGCTCAATGCATTTGTCTGGCTGCGCCTGCCACGCCTGAAGGCAAGGCTGAACGCCATTCAGTCCTTCTGGCTCGATCGCCTTGGTGCACACGGGCCTCGCGGCGCGTGGCGGGACTGGGCGACTCTGATGGATGAAAACGGCGCCATCGTGCTGGATGCGAGCCCTCACGGTCGATTGGGTCTGGCCCTGCAAGCTCGGCGTTGGATTCAGACCTTCGTAGAAGCACGCGAAGATTGGCGAGAGGGCCGGCAGGTGCACCTTCTGGGCCACGCGCTCTTGGAGAAGGCACTAGCCCCATACAAGGCCATGACCGCCCATGCCTGGGTTTTACCTCTGCCGCAGGGCGCGGCACTCTCCTCCTGGCGAGCCGTTGATGCGCACGCTCAATCGGTTTGCCCCACGGCCGTCGATACGGTCCTGTTGCAACCCCCAGCACTGCTGCCGCTGCCCATATTGGGTGTACCAGGCTGGTGGCCAGCGAATGAGGTTTCGGACTTCTACGCTGATCAACAGGTCTTTCGTCCGCTCCCTGCAGCCCGTATCATGTCGGTGGACAGTGGGTCGGACGATCGCTGCTAGCTTGGCTAGGAGAGGAAGGTCCGGACTCCACAGGGTAGGGTGACGGCTAACGGCCGTACGCAGCAAGCGTGCTTCGGCGCGCCCAAGGCGAGGAATAGGGCCACAGAGACGAGTAACCATGGGCAACCATGGGGATGTGAAACGCGGTAACCTCCACCCGGAGCAACACCAAATAGGCGTGTGCAGGTCCTCTCGGGGGCCGAAACGGCGTCCCGCCGGAGCACGCGGGTCGGTGGCTTGAGCCCGTCAGCAATGGCGGGCCTAGAGGGATGATCGTCATAGGGCCTCGCGCCCCGTAACAGAATCCGGCCTACAGACCCACTGTCCATTTTCCTCATAAAACACCTGAATTTTGTCGGCTTATCCCCTTGATTTCATTCCAATCTTTGGTGTGAATTCGAGGGAAAGTTCGTCTGTAAGTCATTGTTTGGAAAAGAAAAATCAGTCTGGATTGGCTTGACCCCTTTCGGCATTTTCCGTAAAGTGGGAAAACGTGTGAAAAAGTGGAAAAAAGTGGGGATCTCTCCTGCTTGCCCTGTGCGCACGTTTGAAGACCATGCCGATTGCCTTGCCTATGCTGACCGGTATTTCTGCGCTTTCCCTGGATGCCAAGGGGCGTATGACGCTGCCTGCGCGCTATCGCGAGTCGCTCGGGGTGGGCGATCCGACCGGCAGCACATTGGCCCTGCTTGAGAGCGACAACGGTTGCCTCTTGCTCATGTCCCACGCCCGGTGGGTGGCCAAGATCAATGGCCTCTCCGAAGACGATGCGGACGAGGATCGGCGTCGGTTCTGGCTCGGCCTGAGTGATACCCCAGAGATCGACTCCGCTGGACGGATTCTGCTCAATCCCGTGTTGCGTGAGGGCGCGGGCATTAGCCGGGAGGTGATGCTCCTGGGCGTTGGGCCTCATTTTGAGATCTGGGACGCGACACGACTGGCTGCACATAAGGAGCAGGTTCGCGCGCGCAAGCTGCGGGGGGCTCCGTGATTGGCTGCGCCAGAGCACCCGGAGCATCAGACCGTCTTGCTCCAGGAGGCCTGTGCCTTATTGGTTACGCGTCCGGACGGTGTGTATGTCGATGCCACTTTTGGGCGCGGCGGCCACAGCAGGGCCATTCTTCAGCGATTGGGACCTCAGGGGCGGTTGCTGGCTTTCGACCGAGATCCAGAGGCCATTGAAGCCGCGAGCACCCTCATGGATCCCCGGTTTTCCATCCAGCATCGTCCTTTCTCAGAGCTCAATCAGGCGTTAGACGCGCTGGGTATTGAGCAGGTTGACGGCGTACTGGCTGACCTTGGGGTGTCCTCCCCACAGCTTGATCAAGCGGAGCGTGGATTTAGCTTTCTGCGCGACGGACCCCTGGATATGCGCATGGACCCCTCTCGGGGGATCTCGGTCATGCAGTGGCTCGATCAAGCCACCGCTAACGACATTGAGGAGGTGATTCGTGACTACGGTGAAGAACGGCATGCTCGGGCGATTGCAGGTGCGATTGTGGCTCGCCGTGAGGCAGCAGCATCAGATGCACTCCCTCCCCTTAAACGCACTGGCCAGCTCGCCGAACTGGTGGAAGCGACCTTGCGTCGTCTCGGGCGCGCACGCGATCCGGGCCACCACCCCGCGACGCGGACCTTTCAGGCTCTACGGATTTACGTCAATGCAGAACTGGCCGAACTCGATGCGCTGCTCACGCAGGCACCGAGCCGCCTGCGCCCCGGGGGGCGTCTGGCGTGCATCAGCTTTCACTCGCTTGAAGATCGGCGCGTCAAGCAGCGATTCCAGACACTCAGTCGACCGCAGCGGCTAGAACGTCCAGCAGGCCTTGGGCGCGCCCAGTATGCTCTTTTGCAGTCGGGGCAGACATCAGCCCCAGACGAGCCACCGAGCTATCGGATCTGTGCTCGAGAGCGCGCCAGCAGCTCGGAGGCCGCAAACAATCCGCGCGCGCGCTCAGCCATCCTGCGCGTCTTGGAGCGCAACTAGTGCGCCCCTGGATCCTCGGCATGGTGTTGGTCGTATGCGCATTGGCTTTGGTGAATGCCCGCTATCACGAACGTCGACTCTTTGCTCAAATTGAGCAGACCGATCGCCTGATGGCGCGTCTCTCATCAGATGCTGCTGCCCTTCGGGTGCAACTGGTCTCATTACGTGCACCCAGTCGACTGGATCGGATTGCCCGCGATCAGTTGGGCATGGAGCCTATTCGCCCGTCGGACACCGTAAGTCTCGGGGCCCGCACACCATGACGCCTCGTGCGCTGCATCGCTCCGATGCGCCCATTCTGACCTGGCGGGCAACGGCCTGGCGCTCAAGGCTGGTCTTGGTTGCCATCTGGGCGGCGCTGGCCGCGGTCGTCGTTAAGGCCTTTTTGCTTCAGCATGTGCAGGTTGATGAGTGGCAGCGAAGGGCCGAGACGCGATATGAGCGCCTAAGGGACATTCCCGCCGCGCGTGGCCGCCTCCTGGATCGGCACGGCACGGTGGTCGCGATGAGCATTCCCGAGATGCGATTGGGCGTCGTGCCGAAGCTGCTGCCCGCTGATCATCCGAAACTCGCCAAGCTCGCCCAGGTCCTTGGCATGTCTGAGTCTGCGCTCAAGCGCAGGCTGCGTCAGGCAGATCGCTTCTTCTACCTCTCGAAGGACCTGGATCTCGGGGCTGCAGAGCAAGTCCGTGCCTTGAGACTCCCCGGGCTCGAGCTAGAACAAGACTATCGTCGACACTATCCGCTGGGTGAAACCTTCTCGAACCTGGTCGGATTCACCGATGGGTCTGATCAGGGCCAAGAGGGGATTGAGCGCGCATTCAATGCACGGCTTAGAGGCGCCCCAGGCACCGAGCGCGTCATGGTGGATCGGCGGGATCAGGCGATTTCGCAAAAGCGGATCAACGAGGCCAAGCCGGGCACGGACGTCCGACTCTCCATTGATGCCAGTCTTCAGTCGATTGCCCATCGCGCCGTCAAAGATGCCCTCACAGAGCATCGGGCACGCGGTGCTGCGGCCGTCGTGATTGATGCCCGCAATGGGGAGCTGCTCGCACTGGTCAATGCCCCGAGCTTTGATCCACTCCAGCGCGCGAGGATCGATGCCGGGCGTATTCGCAATCGAGCCGTGTTGGATAGCTTTGAGCCCGGTTCTACGCTGAAGCCTTTCGCAATTGCGGCCGCGCTTGATGCGGGAAAGGTCAAGCCCACAACGGTCTACGATACCTCCGCAGGTCAAATGACCATCAGCGGTCGGACCATTCGCGACTCACATCGCCACGAGCGGCTCACCCTTAGTGAGGTGCTCGAGAAGTCGAGCAACATTGGAACGGCTCAGGTTGCGCTGATGCTGCCTGCACAGACGCTTCACGCAAGCCTTCGGCAAGCTGGGTTTGGTCAGTCCGCGGGTCTGCCGATTGCCGCTGCGACCGCTGGACGCCTTCGTCCCTGGCAGAGCTGGGTGCCCATTGATCAGGCCACGATCTCCTACGGCCATGGCATTGCAGTGTCGCTGGTGCAGCTGGCACGGGCCTATACGGTTTTTGCAGGGGATGGCCGTCTCTTGCCGCTGAGCTTAGAGCCGCAGCCATCGATTCCGACAGGAGAACGCGTCTACTCAGAGGCCACTGCACTCGCCGTTCGCGGCATGCTGGAGCGGGCTGCTGGCCCCCAGGGCACTGCGCCCAAGGCCCAGATCGATGGCTTCAAGGTGGCAGGCAAGACAGGAACTGCGCACAAGCCCGAGCGTGGTGGCTACGCCCGCAATCGCTACATTGCTTCCTTTGCCGGCTTCGTGCCGGCAGATCAGCCGAGGCTCATCATCGCCGTCATGGTGGATGAGCCCTCAGCGGGGCGTCACTATGGGGGAGAGGTTGCTGCCCCCGTCTTCGCCCAGATTGCGAGTGAGTCGCTGCGTCGACTGCAGATGTCGCCTGACCCCAGTGTGCGGGTCATCCCCTCCTCACGACTGCTCGGGGAGGGCACCTGATGGCGGACCTGCACCCGATGGCTTGGGCCGATGAGACTGCAAACTGGATGGGCGAATCGCTTCGCGCCGCAGCGCCGAAAGCCAAGCTGGTCAGCGACACGCGTGCGCTTCGACCGGGAGACTGGCTGGTGGTGCGCCCAGGTCAGCAGTGGCCACTCGAGCGGATTCTTGGGGCAGCCATGGCTGGTGAGCCGGGTGGTCTGGTGGTGGATTCAGTTGATCGCCCGGCCGTTGAGCAGTGGCTGATGACGCAGCCTACCCAACGATTCAAGGGCGCCTTGGGGGTTCGAGACTTGCCCCGACTCGCCAAACGTATGGGTCATCTGGCCTCTGCCTTTTATGGCCATCCGTCTCGGCAGATGGCCATTACAGCGGTCACGGGCACAAATGGAAAGTCAACCGTAGTGCACTTGCTGGCGCAGGCATGGGCGAGGCTTGGCCACCACTGTGCAAGCATCGGTACCCTGGGTGTTCGGAGCTTTCATCCAGACAGCAGTCAGCGCGAATGGGCAGAGCCGGGCCTGACCTCCTGGGATGCGGTGAGTCTTCATGGCCTTCTGGAGGCCCTCTTGCAAGCTGGTGTGACGCATGTGGCGATGGAAGCCAGCTCGATTGGCCTGGCTCAGTATCGACTCGCAGGGTGTCGGCTGCATGCAGCTGCATTCACGAGCCTTGGGTCCGATCACCTCGATGTGCACGGCACTTTGCAGGCCTACGGGGCTGCCAAGGCCTTGTTGTTTGAGCAGCCTGGTCTTGAACATGTGGTGGTCGCTGCACCCCTACGACCCCTGTCAGAGGACGATCCGCTCTGGGCGGGGTGGGCACCACTCCAACACGCAGTCGATGCCTTGCCAGCATCCGCTCTGACTCGTGTCGCGGTGGAGCACTCGAGTGGTCGCATACATCTGAGCGATCCCGAGGTGTCTGGGCTGAGTCTCTCCTGGCAGGTGAGAGACCGCCAAACTGGGGAGCAGACGCGTTGTCTGCTGCCCATGGGCCGGCACAACGCGCAGAATGCAGCGGTTGTTCTGGGACTGTTGGTTCGAGAGGGCCGTACCGTTCTGCAGGCCAGCCACGCCCTCGAGGGCGCCCGCACACCCAATGGGCGGCTGACCCCAGTGCAGGTCGATCAGCCCGGTCGACCGGCTGTCTTCGTCGACTATGCCCACACAGCAGATGGCATTGAACAGATCTGTGATGCGGTGAGCCCACTGGTGAAAGCCAGATGCGGTCGACTGGTGATTGTCTTTGGATGCGGCGGCGATCGTGATCGAAGCAAGCGACCCCTGATGGGCCAAGCGGCAGGTGCACGAGCAGATCGTTTGGTCGTGACTTCCGATAACCCGCGATCAGAATCAAGTGAACGCATTATTGAGGACATTCTCGCGGGACTCAGCAGCGAGGCCCGCCAACGCACCCGAGTGGAGTCTGATCGTGGAGCCGCAATTCGCCTCGCCGTGGGCACTGCCGGTCCAAGGGATGTTGTGGTCATCGCAGGCAAGGGTCATGAGCAGACCCAGATCATCCAGGGCGTTGCGTTGCCATTCTGCGATGCGACTCAGGCCGAGGCCGCGCTTGAGGCCTATGCATCCCCCATGACCCTTATGGAGCTCTCGTTGGCACTCAACGGAGCGCGGCAACTAGGGTTGGCCATGGACGATCAGGTGCAGGTGGAGTCGGTCTCAACGGACAGCCGTCAGGTGCGGCCCGGGACGGTCTTTTTTGCGCTCGTTGGCGCCCAGCACAACGGGCATGCATTCCTTGAGGACGTGGCGGAGCGGGGGGCCGTGGCCGTGGTGGTCAGTGAGACGCCAGTCGAGGCCGTGCTCAGTCGCATCCCAGTGTTTCAGGTCCCGGATACGCGCGTGGCCCTCGGTGAGATGGCCGGCGCATGGAGGCAGCGGTTCCGCGGGCAGGTCTGGGCGGTCACGGGCTCAAATGGCAAGACCACGGTCAAAGAAATGTTGCTCTCGATTGCGCGCGCGCATGTCGGCGAGGGGCGGGCATGGGCCACCCCGGGCAACCTGAACAATGAGATTGGACTGCCGCTGAGCCTGCTGGGCCTTGGGCCCCAGCATGAGGTGGCGGTCATTGAGATTGGCATGAACCATCCGGGGGAGATTAAGCCGCTCGCCCAGCTGGCGCGCCCCAATGTGGCCGTGGTGACCAATGCCCAGCGTGAGCATCAGGCGTTCATGGGCACGGTCGAGGCCTGCGCACGTGAGAACGGAGATGTCTTCGAGGCCCTCATGCCCGATGGAATTGCCGTTTTTCCGTGCGACCCCGCCCATGAGCCCATCTGGCACATGCAGTCGCGTGGACACCGACAGATGCGCTTTGGCCTGGTGGATGACCCGGCGCTGCAAACGGCGTCAGAGCCCGTGACCGTGATGGGAGCCTGGTCTCCCAGCCTTGCGCAGGGGCCGCGACTGCGCATGACCCTCGGCAGCCAGAGCCTGGACATCCCACTGCTTGGACTTGGCCGCCACTTTGCCCGCAATGCCTGCGGGGCCGCGACGCTCGCATGGGCGGCAGGCGTGAGCCCTCAGCACATTCTGCAAGGCCTCAGTCGCTTTGAGCCCGTTCGTGGCCGAGGGGCCTTACACCGCTTGTCGTCTGGGCATTGGCTGGTCGATGACACCTATAACGCCAATCCAGATTCGGTCTTGGCGGCCATTGAGGCACTCTCTGAGCAGCCGGGGCCCAAGGCAATGGTGCTTGGAGATATGGGCGAGGTGGGCGAGCAGGGACCCGCCTTTCATGCCGAGGCGCTGAGTGCGGCCGCTGCGCGCGGAATTGACGTCATCTGGCTTTTGGGTCCTGCCTTCACGCAGGCCAGTCAGCGGTTGCAGATTGGTCGTGCGGCACACGACTCCCAACAGGTTGTAACAGAGCTCACCCATTGGCTAGACGAGGCCAAGCAATCCTCGGTCGGCACCCCCGCAACGGTCTGGTTCAAGGCGTCCCGATTTATGCGCCTTGAGCAGACCCTTCACGCCGTGATCGATGCGGCCAACCCTTCAAAGGCCCCCCATGCTGCTCTTTCTCATTGACCTTCTTCAGGCCTACGTCAAAGGACTGGGGGTCTTTGGTTATTTGACGCTGCGTGCGGTGATGGCCACCCTCACAGCGCTGGGCCTGGGGCTGGTGCTCGGCCCCTGGGTCATTCGCCGACTGACAGCGCTCAAGATTGGGCAGGCGGTGCGCCATGACGGCCCGCAGACCCATCTGGTGAAGGCGGGAACGCCCACCATGGGTGGCGCGCTCATTCTTTTATCGATTGGGGTCACAACCCTGCTGTGGGCAGATCTCTCCAATCGTTTTGTCTGGATTGTCTTGCTTGTCACCATGGGGTTGGGCGCAGTGGGCTGGGTGGATGACTACCGGAAGGTGGTTTTCAGAGACCCCAAGGGCCTGCCCGGAAAGTGGAAGTATTTCTGGCAGAGCGTGATTGGCTTGGTTGCGGCTGTCGCATTGGCATTCTCAGTCTCCGCCAATAGCAATGCAGAGGCCTGGTCACTCTTTGCGGCCTGGGTCTCGGGTGAAATCAATTTCACCTTGCCCACCCAGTCCAACCTGATCGTGCCGTTCTTCAAAAGTGTGGCCTACCCATTGGGTGTCTGGGGGTTTGTGCTGCTCTCCTACTTTGTCATTGTCGGCAGCAGTAACGCCGTCAACCTCACCGATGGCCTGGATGGTCTGGCCATCATGCCGACGGTCCTGGTCGCCGCTGCTCTGGGCGTGTTTGCCTACGTGGCCGGTCATGCGGTGTTTTCAAAATACCTGCTGCTCCCCTTCATTCCGGGTTCCGGTGAACTCACGGTCTTCTGTGCAGCGATGGTCGGCGCGGGTCTCGCATTTCTCTGGTTCAACGCCTATCCAGCCACTGTCTTCATGGGAGACGTTGGTGCACTGGCCTTAGGCGGGGCTTTGGGCGTGGTCGCGATTGTGGTGCGCCAAGAGATTGTGCTTTTTATTATGGGCGGAGTCTTTGTCGTTGAGACCCTCTCGGTCATGCTGCAGGTGGCCTACTTCAAGTACACAAAGTATCGCTTCGGTCAGGGGCGTCGCATTCTGCGCATGGCTCCTTTGCACCATCACTTTGAGGAGTCCGGCTGGAAGGAGACCCAGGTGGTGGTTCGATTCTGGATCATCACCATGATGCTGGTTCTGGCAGGGCTCGCAACCCTGAAGATTCGGTGAGTTTGGCGTGAACGCACCCGCATCTCGTCCCCTCTCGCTCCCCGAGTCCGAAGCGGACTGGGTGGGCCTCAACACACTGGTGTTGGGCGCTGGTGAGTCCGGTCAGGCCTGTGCCCGCTGGCTCTCTGCCAGAGGCGCGCAGGTGACCCTCGTCGATAGTCGTGCGATGAGCCGTCCCGATCTCGATGCCACCATCGCTTTTGAGTCGGGCGTGGACATGCCTTTCTCGGAAGCCTTGCTGGAGGGCCGTCAACTGGTGGTGGTCTCGCCGGGGCTCAGTCCATATGCGGATCGTGCGGCCTCCGTCGCCAACCTCGTATTGGCGGCACAAGCCCAAGGTATTCCGTTGGCCAGTGAGCTGGATCTCTTTGAGTGGGCCCTCGACGCTCTGGGCTGCGAGGACCGCCCGTCAGAGGCTGACGAAGACGCACCTGAGCTCGCCCTGGGTCGCCCTGCAGTGGTGGCGGTCACCGGCACCAACGGCAAGACGACAACCGCAGTGCTCACAGCCAAACTCCTCGAATCAACCGGTCTGGATGTTCAGTTGGCGGGAAACGTCAGTCCGTCGATGCTGACGGCGTTGCTTGCGCGACAGGCCAGTGGACGTCTCCCGCAGGTCTGGGTCTTGGAGCTCTCGAGCTTTCAGCTGACGTGGTCGCATCGTTTTCGACCCACAGCGAGTGCCATTCTCAATCTCTCGGACGACCACTTGGATTGGCATCTTGATCGTGCGGAATATGCCAGTGCCAAGCTTCGGATTCTGGGGCTGCCCGTGCCACAGGGTCGTGTCCTTGCACCACGAGAGGATGCAGACTTGTATCGGGCCATGCAGGCCCGTGGAGGCGCTCGGATCGAGGCGTTCTGGAGCTTTGGCCGATCACCCCTCGAGCAGGGGGCTACGGGCTTGGGCCTTCTGATGGACGGAATTGAATGGATTGTGATGCGCCGCGACGCACAGGCGCCGATTGAGCGTCTCATGCCAGCCGCTGCGCTTCGGCTCGTGGGCTCTCATAACCGCTTGAATGTGATGGCGGCGCTGGGACTGGCGCTCGCTGTAAGAGATGATCTCGCCCCCATGCTCCATACCCTGAGAGCCTATGCAGGGGAGCCGCATCGGCTCACGCCGGTGCGCACCGTAGCGGGTGTGGAGTTCATTAATGACTCCAAGGGCACCAATGTCGGTGCAACCATTGCCGCACTGGCCGATGGAGACTTTCCGCTCGCGGTGATTCTGGGTGGCGAGGGCAAGGGGCAGAACTTCGAGCCCTTGGCCCAGGCCCTCAAGGCTAGGGGCGCCTGCGCTGTTGGGGTGGGTCGTGATGGCCCCCAAATTTTGGAGCGCGTTGGCGCGCATGGTGCGGTCACCTTGGCTGCTGAGACGCTTGAGCGCGCTGTACCGCTCGCATTCTCGTGGGTGCAGCAACGGCTTGCTGAGACCGGTCGAAGCTACGGGCAGGTCTTGCTCTCACCGGCCTGTGCCAGTTTCGACCAATTTCAAAACTATGCGCATCGCGGCGACTGCTTTACCGCACAGGTTGAGCAATTCGCGCAAGACCAGGGGGGTCAGGTCTGATGGGCCCGTACAAAGGCACCCAAAGAGGGATGCAAGCAGCGCTTGACACGCCTTTGCTGGCAGTCTTTCTGGGCTTGCTCATGCTCGGACTCGTCATGGTCTATTCAGCCAACCTTCCGCTGCCGAGCGCCAACGCAGAGGAAGTGTTCTGGCGCCAAATGCGGGGCCATCCGATGCACCTGGCGATTGGCATTGCAGTGTTCTTGCTGATGCTGCGCGTTCCGACAGCCTTTCTTGAACGCATCTCCGGTCCGCTGCTGGCGATCGGGATTGGTCTCTTGATCGTGGTGGCACTGATCAAGCTCATCGGGGGCGCGGCCTTCATCCGGGATGGCGCCGTTCGAGCCATACCGCTCGGTCCGTTGACACTTCAGCCCTCTGAGCTCATGAAGGTCTTCGCCCTGATGTTTGCGGCTGCCTATGCGGTGCGTCGACAGGATCGAATGATCCAAGACGTCTGGCGGGGTCTGATTCCCATTGGCAGCCTCATGCTCCTGGTGATCTCGCTGCTGTTGTATCAGCCCGACCTGGGCTCCACAGTCGTGATCACTATGACGGTTGCAACCGTGCTGTTTCTGGGTGGCATGAGCTTGCGGGTGATCGTGCCTCTGATGATTCTCATGGTCGGCTTCTTCGTGCTCATGGTGTACTTCACGCCCTGGCGTCTGATGCGCTTGATCTCCTACCTGCAGCCTTGTGACCCTGCCCATGTGCAGACAACGGGCTACCAGCTCTGCGGCGCACTGATTGCCTTTGGGCATGGTGGATTCTTTGGGTCTGGATTGGGCACAGGCGTCGCAAAGCTGGGTCACTTGCCGCTTCCGCACACGGATTTCATCTTCGCCGTGATCGGAGAGGAGTTGGGTTTTGTTGGGGTGACTGGCGTTCTCGTCGCCTTTGGGTTTGTTGTGCGGCGTGCATTCTTCATTGGCCGCATGGCGATGTCCCAGGAGCGACTCTTTGCTGGACTCGTTGCTCAGGGTATTGGCGTCTGGATCGGCCTACAGACTTTCATTCACGCAGGCGTAAACACGGGCCTGCTGCCCACGAAGGGACTCACCCTTCCATTCATCAGCCATGGCGGTAGTTCCATGCTGGTTGTCTGCTTGGCAATGGGGATCCTGTTGCGCATTGATCTGGAGAATCGGCGCCAGGTGAGGGGTCGCGTTTCAGAGGCGGCCGGCCCCGCGGTGAGGGAGGTGATGGCATGAGAGTGCTGATTGCTGCGGGCGGCACGGGTGGGCATGTCTTTCCTGCACTGGCGGTTGCCCAGGCGCTGCGTGCACATGGCATCGAGGTGCACTGGCTTGGCACCGATCGTGGGCTTGAGGCCCGAACCACAGCTGCGGCCGGCATTCCGCTCACCGTTTTGCATGGATTTCAAGGCGTGCGTGGCAAGGGGCTTGCGGCTTGGTTCCAGCTGCCCCTGCGACTCTTGCGTGCCATGCGTCAGACCTGGCAGCTGATGCGCGTCTTTAAGCCCCGCGCTGTGATGACATTTGGTGGCTATGTCACCGTGCCTGCTGGTCTATTGAGTCGGCTGATGGGACTTCCCCTTTTGGTCCATGAGCAAAACGCGGTCATGGGGTCGGCCAACCGCCTCCTGGCGCGCTGGGCCACAGTGGTTGCGGTGAGCTTTCCTAGCACCCACCGTTCACCCCACACGGCCGCATTGACCGGCAACCCGGTGCGGCCGGAGATTGCAGCTCTGGGATCAAGTGCGGCGCGTATTCGTGAGCGGTCGGGCCCCTTACGTCTGCTGGTTGTAGGCGGCAGCCTGGGGGCGCAGGCGCTCAATCGTGTGCTGCCAGAGGTAGTAATGCGCGCGGCCCAGGCCTCAGCGGAGGGCTTTGAGGTCTGGCATCAGACGGGGGTCGCCGACGAAGTCGAGACACGCGCGTCCTATGCAAAATCCGAGACCCCGTCCCCGCTGCGCTCGGTCCGCGTTGACGCCTTTATCGACGATATGGCGGCTGCCTATACCTGGGCCGATTGCGTGATTTGTCGGGCAGGTGCTTCGACCGTATCTGAGCTCATGGAACTGGGTCTTCCCGCGGTGCTGATCCCACTGCCCAGCGCCATTGATGACCACCAGACGGCCAACGCACAGGCCATGGTGTCGAGAGGTCTGGCTCGCGCCATCCCGCAACGTGCACATGATTTTGATGCACAGCTCATGCATGCCCTCACACAGATGACCCGCGCGCAGCTCAGCAGCCAGGCAGATGCCGCCCGACCAGAGCACGCCACAGAGCGCCTGGTCTCCTTGGCTTTGCCCTTCTTAATGGAGCCGTCAGTTTGAAACACAAGATCAAGACCCTTCATTTCATCGGCATTGGTGGATCGGGCATGTCGGGCATTGCGGAGGTGCTTCTCAATCAGGGCTATGCCATTCAGGGCTCTGATCTTCAGAGCTCTGCGGTCAGTGAGCGACTCACCGCGCTTGGAGTCCGTGTGTTCGTGGGGCACGCCCGAGAGCATATTGCGGGTGCCGACGCAGTCGTGGTCTCAAGCGCCGTGAAGTCGGACAACCCAGAGCTACTTGCCGCGCGCGCTGCGAAGGTGCCGGTGGTTCCGCGCGCATCCATGCTTGGTGAGCTCATGCGTCTGAAGCAGGGCATTGCGATCGCCGGTACGCATGGCAAGACCACCACAACCAGTCTCGTGGCGAGCATTCTGGGCGAGGCTGGCCTCGATCCAACCTTTGTTATTGGCGGACGTCTCAACAGTGCAGGAGCCAATGCCAGGTTGGGACTGGGAGATGCCTTTGTTGCAGAGGCCGACGAATCGGACGGATCCTTTCTCAACCTCTCGCCCATGCTTGCCGTCATTACCAACATCGACGCGGATCACATGGAGACGTATGGCCATGACATGGCTCGCCTCAAGCAGGCGTTCATTTCGTTTACCCAACGACTCCCCTTCTATGGAACCGTCATCGCCTGTCAGGATGACCGGCATGTGCGCGAGATCTTGCCCTTTCTCTCACGGCCGGTGGTGAGCTATGGGGTGAGTGCGGATGCTGATTTGCGCGCCGAGGCGATTCGCCCAGATGGTATGGGTATGCGGTTCGACTTGCTGCGTGCAGGTCAACCCCATCAAGAGGTACGCCTCAACCTGCCTGGCCACCACAACGTTCTCAATGCATTGGCTGCGATCGGCGTCGCGCAGGAGTTTGGTGTGCCCGATGAGGCTATGCTGCGCGCGCTTGCAGGGTTTAAGGGGGTGGGCCGTCGTTTGCAGCATTGGGGAGCCATACAGATTCACGGGGCCCCAGTGGACCTGGTCGATGACTACGGCCACCACCCTGTTGAGATTGAGGCCACACTCTCGGCGGTCCGTGGCGCCTTCCCTGGTCGTCGACTTGTGCTGGCGTTTCAGCCCCATCGCTACAGCCGGACCCGAGACCTCTTCGATGACTTTGTCCGCGTGCTCTCAAACGGCCCCGATCTGCTGGTACTCACCGAGGTCTATGCCGCGGGAGAACAGCCCATTCCAGCGGCGGATGGGCGATCACTGGCACGCGCGATTCGGCAACTTGGACGGCTTGATCCTCTGTTGATTGATGGACCTGATCATCTTCAAGACGCCCTTTGTGCGGTCTGTCGCGAAGGCGATGTCCTCGTCACGATGGGCGCGGGATCTATTGGTGCCATACCGTCAAAGCTGCTTTCCGTGCAGAAGGCACAGGGGGACGTATGTCAGTCCTGAGCCCGGATTTTGGAAAGGTCGCCGTACTCGGCGGGGGGCACTCCGCCGAGCGGGAGGTCTCCCTGATGTCAGCCCGAGGTGTCTTGGATGCACTGGAGGAGCGGGGGGTTCAGGCGATACCGTTCGATCCATCGGAGCAGCCGATGGAGGATCTGCAACGCCTGGGCGTCGATCGTGCCTTTATCGCTTTGCATGGTCGGTATGGAGAGGATGGTGCTGTTCAGGGCGCTCTCGAGCTGCTCAAGATCCCGTACACCGGATCCGGTGTGATGGCCTCAGCTCTGGCGATGGACAAGGGCATGACCAAACGCATCTGGAACACCTGGGGCATTCCGACACCCCGATTCATGCCGGTCGATGCAGCCTCCCTGCCAGACGACATTGTTCAGGCCGTCGGCCTGCCGATGGTGGTTAAGCCCTTGCGTGAGGGGTCCTCATTGGGCATGACACGGGTCAGTGAACCCCAGCAACTCCCCCCCGCGATTGCCTTGGCAACACGCTTCGATCGACAGGCGCTTGCGGAGTCGTTTGTCGAGGGCCGTGAGCTTACAGTCGCCTTGCTGGGCGGCACCCCTGGGCAGCCCGTGAGAGCGTTGCCTATTGTCGAAATCGTCGCGCCCGAGAGTGGCTACGACTATCAGAACAAATACTTCACCGATGTGGTGCGCTACCACTGTCCGGCTGACCTTCCATTGGCTGTTACCCAGCAGATCCAAGACCTGGCCTGCCGGGCATTTGAGGCCGTTGGCTGCGAGGGCTGGGCTCGTGCAGACGTGCTCTGGAAGGCAGGTCAGCCACCTATGTTCTTGGAGATCAATACCTCTCCGGGAATGACCAGTCACTCACTCGTGCCCATTGCTGCGCGTGCGAGTGGCATGGGCTACGCTGACCTCTGCCTGGAGATACTCGCTGGCGCACGGCTAAAGCTCCAGGCAAGTGGAGTCGGTGCATGAACCCGCTCGTGGCCTTCTGGTCAAGTCCAGCCTGGTTGAATCGGGCCTCTTTTGGCCTCTTCATGCTCGGCATTGTGGCCCTCCTGTCTGCTGCGCTACTCTGGATTGCCCAGCGAGAGACCTTTAGCCTGAAGTGGGTCGAGGTGCATGCATCCGAGACAGGTCTGCGACATGTACAGGACGCTGACATCCGAGAAGCATTGGAACGGGGGCTTGCGGGTAGTGTGCTCGCCACACCACTGGCACCCATCCGCGATGCGCTTGATGATCATCCGTGGGTGCGGGAGGTTAGCCTTCGGCGCGTATGGCCCAATCGCTTCTTATTTCAAATCCAAGAGCATGAGCCCGTGGCGGCGTGGCGAGATGGCCGGTTACTCAATCGCCAGGGCGAGCTCTTTACTGCCGATCGAGCCTGGGCTCAGACAGAATCTGAGGCGCTCTATGGCTGTCGCCTGGTCGAACTGTCTGGCCCGGTCGGGAGCCAGACGCGCGTGCTCATGCGAGCAGCCCATGCGCAGCGCATCCTGGAGCCCCATGGCTTCTCCCTCAAAGGGCTCGCGCTTTCAGACCAATTCGCTTGGCAGGTGAGTTTGAGCGATGGTTTGGAGGTGGCTCTTGGCCAGGACGAGCTGCCAACCCCTTGGGATCAGCGCCTCAGCGCCCTCGGTCAGGTCATGCAACGGATTGCTGTTGGACCTATCCCACAGCCGTCTTTCGTGCGGGTCGATCTGCGCTACGCGAATGGCTTTGCATTCCTCTCGACATCGACGCCGCCTGCGGCCGTTCCCGCCCAATCTGCTCCACCCCCTCCGAATTGCCTCCATCGACTTGCTCAAGGAAATCAACATGCCGCGTGATGCGAAAAGCCTTCTCGTAGGCCTCGACATTGGGACATCCAAGATTGTGGCCTTGGTTGCTGAGGTACAGCCCGATGGGCGACTCGAGGTTATTGGGCTGGGCCACAGCGAGAGCGATGGACTCAAGAAGGGTGTTGTCGTCAATATCGACGCCACCGTCGCTTCTATTCAGAAGGCCCTTGAGGAGGCCGAGCTTATGGCCGATTGCAAGGTGGCCTCGGTCTGGACAGGCATTGCGGGGAGCCACATCCGAAGCTTTAATTCCTCCGGCATGGTGGCCATCAAAGACAAAGAGGTCAGCCAGGCAGACGTCGACAGAGTCATGGAGACGGCCACAGCAGTGAGCATTCCCGCAGATCAGCAGATGCTGCATGTCTTGGCACAGGAATACATCATTGATGGGCAAGAGGATATTCGAGAGCCCTTGGGTATGAGCGGGGTGCGTCTCGAGGTGCGCGTGCATATCGTGACGGGCGCCGTAAGTGCCGCACAAAACATCATCAAATGCATTCGGCGCTGTGGTCTTGAGGTCGAAGAACTCATCCTGCAGCCGTTGGCTTCAGCCCACTCTGTGCTCACAGAGGATGAGCGGGAGCTTGGTGTCGCATTGGTCGACATTGGGGGCGGTACGACCGACATTGCGATCTTTTCGGGCGGCTCAATTCGGCATACAGCCGTGATTCCCATCGCGGGGGATCAGATCACCAATGACATCGCGATGGCCCTTCGCACGCCCACCAAAGACGCTGAGGACATTAAACGCAGACATGGTGTTGCCAAGCAGACCTTGGCCGACTCCACAGCAAGCTTTGAGGTGCCGGGTCTGGGAGACCGAGGCCCGCGCATGCTCTCTCACCAGGCGCTTGCCGCGGTCATTGAGCCCCGGGTAGAGGAGCTTTTCTCCCTAGTGGCTCAGGTCATTCGGGAGAGCGGGTTCGAGGAGTTGCTCTCAAGCGGCGTCGTGCTCACGGGGGGCAGTGCACAGCTGCCCGGCATGGTGGAGCTTGGCGAGGACGTCTTTCTAAAACAGGTTCGTGTGGCCAGCCCGAGTTATCGGGGAAACCTCGCGGATGTTGTCTGTACCCCACGGTATGCCACCGCCATGGGGTTGTTGGAGGAGGCAAGGCGGCAAGTCGCGCGCGGGGAACCGGTGGACAGGCAGACCGGATCATTCCGGGACACCTTCCAGCGCATGAAGTCATGGTTTTTGGGCAATTTCTGAAGATTCGAAAGGAGTGTGCAAATGGGCTTTGAGATGCTAGAGACTGAACCGCTTGGCACCGTCATTAAGGTGGTGGGCGTTGGGGGGGCCGGCGGAAACGCTGTGCACCATATGATCGAGAAGGGCGTGCAAGGCGTGGAGTTCATCTGCGCCAACACCGATGCGCAAGCGCTATCGAAATCGAAGGCGCACCAGGTCTTGCAGCTCGGGGGCACCGGTCTCGGAGCGGGCGCGAAGCCTGAGGCTGGCAGGGCGGCTGCACAGGCCGATCGCGAGCGCATTGCCGAGGCGCTTCGCGGAGCCCACATGGTTTTTATTACTGCCGGAATGGGTGGAGGCACTGGCACGGGCGCTGCGCCTGTCGTTGCTGAGGTCGCGAAGGAGTTGGGGGCACTGACAGTCGCGGTCGTAACCCGTCCCTTCTCTTTTGAGGGTGGCCGTCGCATGAAGTCCGCAGAGATGGGGCTAGCCGAGCTTGAAGAGCAGGTCGATTCCCTGATCGTCATTCTCAACGAGAAGCTTGAAGAGCTCCTGGGTGATGATGTGACGCAGCGGGAGGCTTTTGCGGCCGCAGACGATGTGCTCAATAAGGCAGTCGCTGGCATTGCAGAAATCATCAATGTCGAGGGCCTTGTCAACGTCGACTTCGAGGACGTGAAGACCGTGATGAGTGAGCAGGGCAAGGCCATGATGGGAACCGCCACAGCAGCAGGGCCCGACCGTGCGCGGGTGGCTGCAGAGCAGGCTGTTCGCAGCCCGCTTCTGGAGGGCGTAGACCTCTCAGGAGCCCGCGGGATTCTGGTCAACATCACGGCCAGCGATACGCTCAAGCTCAAAGAGACTCGGGTCGCGATGGACGCCATCCGCCAGTATGCGGCGGAAGACGCCACGATTATCTTTGGCACGGTCTATGACGAGTCTCTCGGCGATGAGATGCGGGTCACCGTCGTGGCGACCGGCCTAGGACAAACCCGAGCCAAGCCCACCCTGGTTCCGATGAGTCAGCCCCGTGTAGCGCAGGCGACAGGAACCCATGATGCGGTTGCCATGGCAGCGGAGCCAGCACCACCGGCAGCCCCGCAAGCCCCGAGTTATGAGGGCTATGAGCCACCTGCGATCTGGCGACAGCCTGCACGAAGTGAGGCTGCAGCCCGCGTGATGGCGCTCGAGGAAGGCGGTATGGCTCGCTTGGATATTCCCGCATTCCTGAGAAAACAGGCGGACTAAAGGCGGCGCTGCTCTGGCACACTCTTAAATCGCACCGGGGGCCTGCCTGTCCTCGGTGCGTTTTTGAACTCACTTCTACGGAGCAGCTATGGCCATTCAAGCAGGGCAAGCACTGCCCAACATTACCCTCTATGAATTTATCGAAGATGAAACACCGGGCTGTGCAGTAGGCCCAAATGCATTCCAAGTCTCAGATCTTGTCCGCGGCAAAACCATTGTGATTTTTGGTCTGCCCGGCGCCTTCACGCCGACCTGCTCTGCCAAGCATGTCCCCGGATTTGTCGCCCATGCCGATGCGCTCAAGGCCAAAGGCGTCGATGAGATCTGGTGTGTCTCTGTGAATGATGCGTTCGTGATGGGCGCATGGGGACGGGAACTGGGCACCAAAGGAAAGGTGCGCATGTTCGGCGATGGAAATGCGGAGTTTTCAAAGGCCATTGATCTCACCCTCGATCTCACCGGGCGCGGTCTTGGCATTCGTTCAAACCGTTACGCCATGATTGTCCGAGATGGAGTGGTTCAGTCCGTCTCAGTAGAGGCTCCTGGCCAGTTCACAGTGAGTAGCGCAGAAGCGGTCCTGGCGCAGCTCTAGTCTCGGTTCTACCCATGCTAAGGCAACGCACGCTGCTCTCGGAGGTCCAGGCCGAGGGTCTGGGGCTGCACTCCGGCCAGCGCGTTCGCCTTGGCCTCAAGCCTGCGCCAGCCGATCATGGCATCGTCTTTCGGCGCACAGACCTTCCTGTTCCCAACGAGGTGCGTGCCGATGCGGCCGCCGTGGGTGACACCCAGATGGCCTCCACAGTCTCTGAGGGCGCAGTGAAGATCTCAACCGTTGAGCATTTGATGTCTGCCTTGTCGGGATTGGGCATTGACAATCTGCTCATTGAGGTCAGCGCGCCTGAGATTCCCATCATGGATGGCAGTGCGGCGAGTTTTGTCCACCTGGTTCGCTCAGCAGGGGTTCAGGAACAGTCTGCGCCGAAGCGATTTGTGGAGGTTACTGCGCCGATCGAGGTGCGTGAGGGAGACAAGTGGGCAAGGCTAGAGCCTTACTTCGGCTTTCGGCTCGACTTCACCATTGACTTTCAGCATCCGGCCATTGATCAGACGGGTCAGGAGGTTCACATCGACTTTGCGCAGACCGATTTTCAGTCCGTGATTGCCCGTGCTCGAACCTTCGGATTTATGCGCGATGTCGATTTTCTTCGCTCGCGGGGTCTTGCGCTTGGGGGCAGTATGGACAACGCCATTGTCTTGGATGAGACGCGTGTGCTCAACCCAGAGGGGCTGCGTCGACCCGATGAGTTCGCCATGCACAAGGCACTTGACGCCATTGGTGACCTCTATCTCCTCGGGCGTCCGCTTATGGCGCGGTATTCTGCGTATAAGTCTGGGCATGGCCTGAATAACCAATTGTTGAGGGCGCTCCTCGCTCAGCCCAGCCATTGGCAAGAGCGTGCATTTGATGAGCTCTCCGATGCGCCTCTGGCCTGGGCCCGTCAGTGGTCTTGGGCGTCTAGTGCTGCCAACAGTCTCTGACGAGCAGATTCGGGTATGTCGGGCCGCTTGCCCATAGGCCGGGGACGCACGGGTTCAGTGTAGGCCTTGGCCACGCGGACATCAATCGACTGAATCCCCTGGCTTTGACCGATTGAGGCCGCACTGCGTTTGAGGCTCTGGAGTGACATTCGGACCCGCGCCGCGGCAGCATGAGAGCGCATGCGCAAGGTCAATTCGCTGCCCCGCAGACCCCGAAGTGGATTGGTGCGGATGGCTGAGTAGAGATCACCGACCAGGGCCTCAAGGCCTGCCTCTCGCAGCAGCCGCTGGCCCAGCCTGAGCAGCTGCTGCTGCTCCTCGAGCACAGAGTTCAGCGCTACCCCCTGGGCTGAATGGCGATCTGAGATGGCGCCTCGAAGCGCCTGATCCAGAGATTTCATGGGGCTCATGCTACCCTAGACCCTCTATGCTGAATCGCCTCCTTGCGTCCATTTTTGGCAGTCGCAACCAGCGACTTTTGAAAAAATTCCAGTCGCGTGTCGACGCGATCAACCGGCTTGAGCCGTCCCTTGCTGCGCTGAGCGATGCTGATTTGTCAGCCAAGACGCAAGCGTTCCGCGCGCGGATTGCTCAGGGCGAGTCGATCGATGCCCTGCTACCAGAGGCATTTGCGGTCTGCCGAGAGGCTTCCAAGCGTGTGCTGGGTATGCGCCACTTTGACGTCCAGCTCATCGGCGCGATGGTGCTTCACGAGGGCAAAATCGCAGAGATGCGCACTGGGGAGGGAAAGACCCTCATGGCCACACTGGCGGCCTACCTCAATGCCTTGCCGGCAAAGGGTGTGCATGTTGTTACGGTGAACGACTATCTGGCGCAACGTGATGCCCAATGGATGGGCCGGCTCTATGGATTTCTCGGGCTCACGACACGCGTAAACCTTGCGGGCCTCTCCTCTGAGGAGAAGCGAGAGGCTTACGCAGCCGATATCACCTACGGCACGAACAACGAATACGGTTTTGATTACCTGCGGGACAACATGGTGGCCGATCGTGCATCGCGCTGTCAGCGTGGCCTTCACTTCGCCATCATCGATGAAGTAGATTCCATCCTCATTGACGAGGCGCGCACGCCGCTGATCATTTCCGGCCAGTCTGAGGATACAACCGAGCTCTACCGCGCACTCAATAGCCTACCCACCCTGCTCAAGCCTCAGGCGACTGAAGATGGAGAAGGCGACTACTTCGTCGATGAGAAGGGCCGCCAGGTGCATCTCTCGGAGGCAGGCTTTGAGCGCGCGGAAGCCGCACTAGCGGAAATGGGGCTTATTGGCGAGGGTGAGAGCCTCTACGACTCTGCGCGGATCACGCTCTTGCACCATCTCATGGCTGCTCTGCGTGCCCATACCCTTTATCTCCGTGATCAGCATTACGTGGTGCAGTCCGGTCAGGTGGTGATTGTCGATGAGTTCACCGGCCGATTGATGGCTGGGCGTCGTTGGGCAGATGGTCTGCATCAGGCTGTCGAGGCCAAAGAGGGTGTGGCCATTGAGCCTGAAAACCAGACGCTGGCCTCGATCACCTTCCAGAATTATTTCCGCATGTACGGCAAGCTCTCCGGCATGACCGGAACCGCCGATACGGAGGCTTTCGAGTTTCAGCAGATTTATGGGCTTGAGACCGTTATTGTCCCGACCCACAGGCCCATGGTCCGAAAAGATCTCCAGGACCAGGTCTATCGCACCGCCGAGGAGAAGGTTGAGGCCATCATCGCCGATATCCGATCGCGACACCTGCAGGGCCAGCCCATTCTTGTGGGCACCACCTCGATCGAATCCTCCGAGTTGCTCTCCGGGCTGCTCTCAAAGGCCGGCCTTGAGCACCAGGTGCTCAACGCGAAGCAGCACGCCCGAGAAGCTGAAATCGTGGCTCAGGCCGGCCGTCCAGGCATGATCACCATCGCCACGAACATGGCCGGTCGCGGCACTGACATTGTTTTGGGTGGCAACATCGAAAAGCTCATCGCGCAGGTTGAAGCCGATGAGAGCCTCGAGCCACAGGCGCGTGAACAGCGTATCCAGACCCTCAGAAGCGAATGGCAGGCGCTGCATGACCAGGTGGTTGCCGCAGGTGGACTCCATATCATTGGCACCGAGCGACATGAGTCTCGCCGCATCGACAACCAGCTGCGTGGGCGCTCTGGCCGACAAGGCGATCCTGGCTCCTCACGATTCTTTCTCTCCATGGACGATCCGCTGCTGCGGATCTTTGCCGGTGACCGCATGAAGGCCATCATGGACCGCCTTGGTGTGCCCAGGGGCGAGGCCATTGAAGCAGGCATGGTGACGCGTTCGATCGAGGGCGCGCAGCGCAAGGTCGAGAACCGCAACTTTGAGATTCGCAAGCAGCTGCTGGACTATGACAACGTGGCCAACGAGCAGCGGCAGATCATTTATGCCCAGCGCAACGAGATCCTCGAGTCGGACGATCTTTCTGGTCTGGTCAGGCAGCTCAGAGAGGGGTCTATTGAGGCGGCCGTTCGTGGCTTCGTTCCAGCTGAGAGCATCGAAGAGCAGTGGGATGTGCCGGCAGCAGAGGCGGCTCTGCGTGAGCGGTTTCGACTAGAGGTTCCGCTGCAGGCGCAGATCCAGCAAGCTCAAGAGATTGACGACGCGGGCGTGGTGTCCTTGGCCATTGAGGCAGCCCAGTCTGCTTATGATCAGAAGCTTGCGTTGGTGCCATCGGGTGCGTTTCATGAGTTTGAACGATCGATCCTGCTGCAACACCTGGACTCCGCATGGCGTGAGCACCTCGCCGCGCTGGATCATCTCCGTCAGGGCATTCACCTGCGCGGCTATGCACAGAAAGATCCCAAGCAAGAGTACAAGCGCGAGGCCTTCGCGCTCTTTGAGCAGCTTTTGGCGCGCGTGCGCGATGAGGTGACTGGGCTGCTCATGTCAGTCGAGATTGCCAGCGAGGAAGAGGCCGCTCGCGCGGCGGCAGAGGCTGAGGCAGCGCGCGAGGCCGCGGCCGCGGCGGCAACCAGAGGTATGCATTTCACCCACGCAGCCACGCCAGAGGAAGAAGCCTTCGCGAGCGACGATGAGGCAATGGTTTCATCATCGCCAGAGGCTGGCACCGTGCGCAGAGACGCCCCCAAGGTGGGTAGAAACGAGCCCTGTCCATGTGGCTCCGGTAAAAAATTTAAGTCTTGTTGCGGTCGTCTCGGCTAGGAGCGCCATATGCCTGTTGGTCTGCCCCCAGTGCAGCGTCATGAACTGCTCCCCATTGCGGGCTGCGAACTCGGATTCGCCCAGGCGGGTATTCGAAAGCCAGGACGCAAGGATGTGCTGCTCATGCGGCTTGCGCCGGGCAGCACTGTCGCGGGTGTCTTTACCCAGAACGCGTTCTGCGCCGCACCTGTCCAGCTTTGTCGTCAGCATCTTGCCAAGGGTGATGGCATTCGCGCCCTGATCGTGAATACGGGCTGTGCAAATGCGGGAACTGGTCGCTCGGGTCTGCAAGACGCCCATCAGACCTGTGAGGCCGTAGGCCAGGCGCTGGGCATCTCGCCCACCCAGGTCTTGCCTTTCTCGACCGGTGTCATTCTTGAGCGCCTGCCTATGGAGCGGCTCCTTCCGGGCGTGCAGGCGGGCGCATTGGCGTTAGGTACGGCCGATTGGCTCGATGCAGCCGAGGCCATCATGACGACAGATACCCAGCCCAAGGCGGCCAGTCGTGAGGTGCACCTGACGCGTGGCACGGTGACACTCACGGGTATTTCCAAGGGAGCCGGCATGATTCGCCCCAACATGGCCACCATGCTGGGGTACCTTGCAACCGATGCGAGCATCCCTCAGGCCATGCTGGCCTCCTTGGTTCGGCATGCAGCGGATCTGTCATTTAACGCCATCACCATCGATGGTGATACCTCTACCAACGACTCCTTTATTGGAATCGCAACGGGTGCTGGGCCGGTGTCGTTCTCTCAAGAGGACGCCAATCACCCAGACTGGGCCGCTTTCCAAGCTGCCTTTGTGGAATTGGCCCAGACGCTCGCGCAGGCCATCGTGCGCGACGGGGAGGGGGCCACCAAGTTCATCACCATATCGGTTGAGGGGGCCCTTGACCGAGACGAGGCGCGTCAGGTCGCCTATTCGGTAGGGCACTCCCCGTTGGTCAAGACCGCATTCTTCGCAAGTGACCCGAATCTGGGGCGCATCCTTGCGGCAATCGGCTACAGCGGCGTGCCCGACCTCGATGTCACACGGATATCCGTCTGGATCGGGTCGACCTTGGTTGCACAGGCCGGGGGGCGGGCGGCTAGCTACACCGAGTCCCTTGGTCAGATGGAGATGGCGAAGGCCGATATTCCCGTGCGGATCGAATTGGGACGCGGTTCAGCAAAGGCAACCATCTGGACCTGCGACCTCTCTCATGATTACGTCAGCATCAATGCCGACTATCGATCCTGAGGTCGCACAGCGGCTCCTGCGAAAGC
This sequence comes from Pseudomonadota bacterium, assembly GCA_046047855.1. Lineage (GTDB taxonomy): Bacteria > Pseudomonadota > Gammaproteobacteria > Burkholderiales > Burkholderiaceae_A > Hahnella. Next base: position 33,448 of record JBJOHF010000052.1, read on the forward strand.
TCGACGCTCTGCTGCCAGAGCCGCCGCCACAAGTCGACTTTGATCGCGATTGGGCCTTTCAATGGAGACGTCAGGCCAGCCTGGTCGGCGAGCAGGGCAGTCTGCGCCCCGTCTCACAGCCTGCCTGGGTGCGCTTTTCCGATCTGCATCACATTGAGCATCAGGCGGAGCAAGTCGCTCGAAATACCCGACATTTTGTGCAGGGACTTCCCGCCAACAATGTTCTGATGACGGGCGCGCGGGGTACTGGAAAATCCTCTCTGGTGCGCGCCTGCCTCACGGAGTTTGGAGGGCAAGGGCTGCGCCTGATTGAGGTCGATCGAGACCACCTCGCAGATCTGCCAGCCATCGCAGACCGCATCCATGGCCAGCAGCAGCGATTCGTGGTGTTTTGCGATGACCTCTCTTTTGAGCCGGGTGAGCCAGGATACAAGGCACTTAAATCGGTCCTCGATGGGGGGGTGTCCGCCCAGCCAAACAATCTCTTGATTTACGCGACGTCGAACCGCCGTCATCTCATGCCAGAGCAGGCATCCGAGAATCTCCAAGCCCGAATGGACGCTCTCGGAGAATTGCATCCTGCTGAGGCCACGGAAGAGAAGGTCTCTCTCTCCGATCGATTTGGGCTTTGGGTCTCCTTCCATGGATTCGCCCAGACCGCCTATCTCGATATCGTCCATCATTGGCTCGGCGAGCTGGGTGTTCCGCAGGCGCAATGGCCAGAGGCGCGGCTGGAGGCGCTGCAATGGGCCACGCAACGCGGTTCAAGATCGGGTCGCGTGGCACATGCATTTGCCCGAGATTGGGCTGCACGGCAGCTCGCACGTGACTGATCGTTCGTTGTCTGATCGCATACAGGTTGGTGTTGGGCTTGTGCGAAATACGCAAGGTCAATGGCTCTTGGCCAGCCGACCCGCAGGAAAGGCCTATGCGGGCTGGTGGGAGTTTCCAGGTGGAAAGGTCGAACAGGGCGAGACGCCGGAGCAGGCCGTCTGTCGGGAGCTACAAGAGGAGCTGGGGCTGCTTGCGCGCCAGGCCCGCATCAAGGATGTCCTCGCTTACGACTATGCACACGCGAGGGTCTTGCTGCATTTCTGTGAGGTCACGGATTGGGCTGAGCCCGCTGGAGGGCTTAAAGGCTTGGAGGGCCAACAGTTTTGCTGGATCTGGTCGTCTGGCCCGCACCCCTTCCCACTCTTGCCTGCGAGCAGGCCCATTTTGCAGCGGCTAGAACTCGCAGATCGCCAATCGAAAACTGAGTGAGCCTTGAAAGGGCTGGGGCTGTAAGCGATCGTTTACGGCGCGGAATCGAACAGCCACCACGTACTTATTGGCACTCATATCGCAGATGAGGCCACGGCCTGCGGGCGCCCATACCCGAATGAGCTTGGCCTGGCGGCCACCAGGGTTCATTTCGAATAGCCCGCCCTCTGCGGTCATTTGCTGGGGTTCAGCCACCTCACGCAGGAGCCGAAGGCAGAGCTGAGCAGCCCGGAGGACCGCGCTTACAGGTGCAACCCAGCTCTCCATGTGACTGCGGCGTTTGTCCGGGCTGAAGGTGAGCCAGAGCGAGAGCACAGGCAGATCGAACGGGCAGTCACCGGCGGGAATACCGGCCCGGCCTTTGAGTGACTGTAGAAACTCAACCTCTGGAACATGAGGCCCAAGGCGCATCTGAACGTCCCCGAGCGTCTCAAACAGTAAGGTGACCTCGGTGAGCACGGCCTCGAGTCGCTCACTGGCAACCCCAGGCTGACCGACAAACCGCTCGAGCTGAATACGTTGACGTTCGAGCTCTTGGAGTAATTCATTCTTGATGTCGCTGCGACTCGAGAGCAGGTCAAAGAGCTCTAGATAGGACGACAGCCAGGCCCGGTGCGCGGAGGCCTCACTTGCAAGCGCAAGCTTCTCGAGTCGATTGCTGATGCACTCGAGACGCATCATGGTCCGAACGCGCTCACTGCAAGGGAGTTCGAAGATCTGTTCGAGCGAGGGTGGAGGCGCGATGGGTACGGTCGACGACATCTCGCGATTATGTCTGATTGCTGAGGGAATCGGGGCCGGTTGGCTGTAACCGCTCGTGAAGCCAGAGATCGTGCAGCGCTTGAATGCGCGTGGAGAGGTCCTGCGCGGAACCGTGATTCTGAATTACCACATCGGCTAAGGCGAGTCTTTGCTCGCGGCTTGCCTGTAGTGCAATGATCCGATCGAGTGTCGCAGCCGCAATCGGCTGACGCTGCAGTACGCGCATGCGCTGCACTTCGAGCGGCACATCGACCACAACCACCTTCCAGACCCAATGCGGGCGCTGGCGGCCCGCACCCTCAGCCCATAAGGGGACCGCATAAACCGTGTAGGGTGCGTCGGATGCCTCCAGTGCGGCTTTGGCATGGGCTTGAATGAGCGGGTGCAGAATGGCCTCGAGTTGCGCCCGCACGGATGGGTGATGGAACGCGCGCTCTCGCATCGCCACGCGATTCAGGCGACCATCCGGTTCGAGGGCTGCGTCGCCAAAGGCTTGCCGAATCTGTGGCATGGCAGCGCCTTCTGGGCCCGTGAGCGCGTGCGCGATCTGGTCTGCATCCACAATGGGCACACCCAGCGATGCAAACTCCTGGCAAGCGGCTGTCTTTCCCGACCCAATGCCCCCGGTCAGCACGACCACTGCGGTTCTCATGACACCCAGCCTTCGGTGAGAACCCAAGGCAGTACGACGATTCCGGCCATGCACAGGCCCGGACCAAACGGAAGCGCGGTTGATCGGCTCCAGCCAAACCGCAACATGCCCCAGGCAATGACCGGCAGCATGACGAGGCTCGCCCCCACCAGAACCAGGGGCAGTCCCGAGAACCCGACCCACAGGCCCATCGCTCCCAGCAGGGCGAGGTCGCCGCGTCCAATCGCTTCGGGACCCTCGCCTTGCGGATCGGCCGCACGCCTGCGCATGATCCTGCCCACGGCCCACGGCAGCAGGTAGCCAAACGCACCGCCGGCAAGGGCGGACCAGATCCCCGGTCCAAGGCCCATGAGGGCTGTGGCAAGGCCGAGGAAGGCAAGCGAGAGGGTCAGGCGATCCGGCAGCAGCCGGCATCGAAGATCAATGAGCGCACAGCTCGTGAGTAGACCTGTCCAGAGGCCAAGCACGAGTGCCTCCTCCAGGGCGGGGACTCTGAACAACAAGGCCAGGGGAACCATCGCAAGGCAGGCGGCAAGAGCTGCATGGACTGGGGCTGGGTGAAGGGAGGGCGGTGAGGGCGCGTCGTCCGAGAGCCAAAAAGCGACCTCAGACGCGGCGAAGACCTTTGCGGCAGTTGCTGCACAGGCTGCGGTGCACGCAGCGAGCATTACAGAGAGGGCATCAGGCCACATGCTTGTGCATGAGCACCCGTCGAATACTTCTGTCTTGCACCTGCTGTATCTCGATGGGCACCCCGTTGATCTTGAGGCTGAGGTTCGCTTCAGGAAGCTCTTGCAAGGTCTCCAGGATGAGCCCATTGATGGTTCGTGGGCCATCGACTGGTAAGGAGAGCCCCAGTCTGCGGTTGATCTCGCGCACCAGCGTGTCGCCGTCGACCGCCGCTGTGCCATCGCTATCCCAGTGCAGCTGCCGGGGGCCAGCGCCATCCGTGCTGAGCTCGCCGACCAACTCAGAGACGATGTCCTGCACGGTCACCATGCCTTGGACTTCACCATATTCATCGACAACCAGGGCAAGGCGTGCGCGATTGGCCTGAAACACCTGCATCTGGGCAAAAAGACTGGTGCCCTCGGGAATAAAGTAGGCCGGCATGAGGGCTTCGACGAGTGCCTCTCTGCTGAACTCATCGTTGGCCAGCATGGAGACCGCTTTTCGGACATGCAAGATGCCTCTGACTTGGTTGAGTTCGCCGTCGTAGACAGGCAGCTTATTGTGGAAGCAGGTGCTGATTTGTTCCCTGAGCTTGATTTCGTCGTCTTCTAGATTGAGCGCTTCAATCTTGGGGCGGGGCACCATGACGTCGTCAACGGTGAGGTCTTCCAGGTCAAACAGGTTGAGCAGAATCTCGCGGTGCTGCTTCGGGATAAAGGCGGCGGACTCCACGACGGCGGCCCGCAGCTCCTCGGGCCTCAGGCCCTCTTCACGCTTGGAATCGTTGAGCTTCAGCAGGCGAAGCAGGCCATTGACCAGCAAATTGACCGCGCCGACCAGCGGCCGAAAAAGCACGGTCAGTGGAGCCAGGAGAAAGCTGGCTCCGATGGCGACCTTCTCTGGCCGATTGGCCCCAATAACCTTGGGCAGGATCTCCGCGAAAATGATGAGCAGGCTCGCCGCAACGGCCGTGGCCACCGCGAGCACTTCGTCGTTATTGCCAAACATATTGATCGCCACCGCCGTAATCAGGGCGGTGAGCGCAGCATTGACGACGTTATTGCCCAGCAGAATCGTGGCGAGCAGGCGGTCGGTTTTGCTCAGCAGTGCCATGACCATCTTGGCCCCCCGTTTGCCTTGGGCGGCGAGGTGGCGCATGCGATAGCGGTTGACCGCCATCAGGCTGGTTTCAGAGCTTGAGAAAAAGGCAGACAGCGCCAGAAGGGCGAGCAGCGCAAGGCCCTGCGCCCACAGGGGAAGATCGCTCAATGGGGGACCAGACGGGTTGCCATGACGCCTCTAGTGTAGGTCATTCATGGTCGGGGTGAGAGGATTCGAACCTCCGACTCCTGCGTCCCGAACGCAGTACTCTACCAGGCTGAGCTACACCCCGACGGACCGCCAGAGGGGGCTTATTGCCGCCTGCTGGTGATGAAAGACAGCAAGTCTAGCAGGGAAGACTTGTGTTCGGAGGGGCTGAGGACCTCAAGCGCGGTCCGCGCCAGATCGCACTCGGCGCGTGCGGCCTCCCAGGTGGTATTGAGCACACCCGACTGACGCACCATGTGAATAATGCCGGCAATGTCGGCCGACTCTGGGTCGAGAATGGCGGCGCGAAGCTGCTCGCGCTGAGTCGCACTCGACTGAGCCATGAGCAGGATGAGCGGCAGGGTGGGTTTGCCCTCACGCAGATCATCGCCCAGCTGTTTACCCATGATGGACTCATCGCCGTCGTAATCGAGCACGTCATCGGTGAGCTGAAAAGCGGTGCCGAGGTGCCGACCCACGGCGCGCATGCGCTCAATGAGGTCTGCCGGACAGCCAGCCAAAACAGCTGGCAGGCAGGCTGAGGCTTCAAACAGTTTTGCTGTCTTGAACCGAATGACTTGGAGGTAGCGTGCCTCGTCAACGTCGGGATCTTGGCAGTTCAGCAGCTGCAGCACTTCGCCCTCAGCAATGACATTCGTGGCGTCGGCGAGCACGGACATGACCGCAAGCGAATCACAAGACAGCATCATCTGAAAGGCGCGGGAATAGAGAAAGTCGCCCACGAGCACACTGGCTGCATTGCCGAAAATCGCATTGGCGGTCTGCCGGTTCCGGCGCATGCCAGATTCGTCAACGACATCGTCGTGCAGCAGGGTTGCGGTGTGAATGAACTCCACAATTGCTGCGAGTTCGTACACCTGCGGGGAGTTGGCCAAAGGGGCCGAGCCAGACTGGTTGGCCTGAAGGTGGGCCTCAAGAGCGCCGGCGGTCAGCAGGAGCAGTGCAGGCCGCACGCGCTTGCCGCCCCCGCTAATGATGTAATCGCCCACTTGCTCTACAAGGGGCACCGCGCTTTGCAGTCGAGCGCGAATGACCCGGTCGACGGCAGACATTCCGTCCGCAATGGGTGAAAAAAAAGCGGTGGTCGAGGGGTCGCTCATGATCTGCGAACTTTACCCGCTTTACTGCTAGGAAGGCGGGGCTTGCAACTTAACCGAGTGGCCAATACAATGGTGGGCTTTTCCAGCTTCACACACGTAGTTCACACACGTAAGAGAGAGACGAATTATGTACGCAGTCATCAAAACCGGCGGCAAGCAGTATCGGGTTGCACCGGGAGACACCCTGCGCGTAGAGACCCTGACGGCTGAGGCAGGCCAAGAAGTGGTTCTGGCCGATGTGCTTGCGATGGGTGAGGGCGAAGCCCTCCAAATGGGCGCCCCCCTGCTTTCCGGCGCAAGCGTCAAGGCGGTGGTGACTGCGCACGGCCGCGGCGATAAGGTTCGCATTTTCAAGCACCGCCGCCGCAAGCACTACGCTAAGACCCAAGGCCACCGTCAGAATTACACCGAAATCAAGATTGCAGCGCTGGTCAAGCCCGACGGCTCCGTCGTGACCGCCTGAGTTTGCTGAGTTCATAAGGACGAGTTTGAAATGGCACAGAAAAAAGGCGGCGGCTCTACGCGAAATGGTCGTGACTCAGAGTCGAAACGACTCGGCGTCAAGCGGTTCGGCGGAGAAGCCGTCCTTGCAGGCAACATCATCGTGCGCCAGCGCGGCACCACCTTCCATCCTGGCTTGAATGTCGGTATGGGTAAGGATCACACCCTGTTCGCCTTGGTGAACGGCAAGGTCTCCTTTTCGGTGCAAGGCCCGCTCAAGCGCTCGACTGTCCACATCATCGCTGAGTAAGCACAGGCCTATCGCGTAGCAGGGCTGCGCTGAGGTCGCTATCAGACAAAGCCCCGCGATTCGGGGCTTTTTCTTTTTATGAAATTCATTGACGAAGCCACCATTGAGGTCCATGCCGGAAAAGGCGGCAATGGCGCGGCCGCCTTTCGTCGCGAGAAGTTCATTCCGAAGGGCGGGCCCAGCGGAGGCGACGGCGGTCGGGGCGGCAGCATTTACGCGCGGGCCGATCGCAACATCAATACACTCATCGACTACAGATATGCGCGTATCCATCGCGCCCGAAGTGGTGAACAAGGGCAAGGCCGAGACCGGTATGGCGCAGGCGCTGAAGACATTGAGCTGCGTGTTCCTGTTGGCACCATGGTCTTCGATGCGGACACCGACGAACTGCTTTTTGATTTGAGTCTCGACGGAGAGCGCGTGGTGCTCGCAAAGGGCGGTGAGGGTGGACTGGGTAATTTGCACTTTAAGTCCAGCGTCAATCGCGCGCCCCGCCAGTTCACGCCAGGTCAGCCCGGCGAGTCCCGCAGGTTGCGACTCGAACTCAAGCTACTCGCAGATGTGGGTCTTTTGGGCATGCCCAATGCAGGCAAGTCCACCTTGGTTGCCGCCATTTCGAACGCCCGCCCCAAAGTGGCCGACTATCCCTTTACGACCCTGAGCCCCCAGCTCGGCGTGGTCAGAACGGGGCCTGCGAGAAGTTTTGTTATTGCTGATATTCCTGGGCTCATCGAGGGAGCCGCCCAGGGCGCCGGGCTTGGCCACCAGTTTCTGCGCCATATTCAACGAACGCGGGTGCTTTTGCATCTGATTGATATGGCGCCCACCACTGAGGAGACTGACGAGACCGTTATCGGCAAACAACTCGCGTCTGATATTCGTGCCTTGGTCAAAGAACTCGCTGCATTCGACCCCACCCTCAAGGACAAGCCTCGGTGGCTCGTTCTGAACAAGATGGATCTGCTGCAGCCCGAGCAGCGGGAGCGACGCTGGAAGGCGATGAACCGCTCGCTGCGATGGAAGGGTCCGGTCTATATGACCTCCGGGCTCACACGGGCGGGCTTGGAGGACCTGGTCCAGGCCGTTCAACACGACCTGGATGCGCAGCGTCACGAGGAATTTGGGTCCGTTGAGACCGACGTGCGATTTGTCACTGAGCCACCCGCGCATGAGTCGACATGAACTGACCACGCCTGGACTCTGGGTCGTCAAGCTGGGCTCAAGCCTGGTCACGAATGCGGGTCGTGGCGTCGATCAAGAGGCGATTGCGGGCTTTGCGGCCCAAATGGCTGCGATGCACGCGCTGGGGCATCGCGTGGTCTTGGTCTCGAGTGGCGCGATTGCCGAGGGCATGAAGCGGCTGGGCTGGCGTGAGCGCCCCCATGAAATCCATGATCTTCAGGCGGCTGCCGCGGTCGGCCAGATGGGCCTTGCGCAGGCCTATGAGACCGGTTTTTTGCGGCACCAACTGCGCACCGCTCAAATTCTTTTAACCCACGAGGATGTTGCCGATCGTCGCCGTTATCTCAATGCGCGTGCCACGCTGCGCACATTGCTGAACCTCGGAGTCGTCCCGGTCATCAACGAAAACGACACGGTGGTCACCGACGAGATCAAGCTCGGTGACAACGATACCCTTGCGGCCTTAGTGACGAACCTACTCGAGGCCGATCGGCTGGTGATTCTGACGGATCAGGCCGGCCTTTACTCTGCGGACCCTCGCAAGGATTCAAATGCGGTTCTGCTCACAGAGGTGAGCGCGAACGACCCTCAACTGGTCGCTATGGCCGGCGGTGCAGGCAGCCACATTGGCACCGGCGGTATGGCCACCAAGGTGCGGGCAGCTCAGCGCGCTGCGCGCAGCGGTGCCGACACCCTCGTGGCCAGCGGCAGTGAGCCTCAGGTCTTGGTGCGATTGACGCAAGGAGAACCACTCGGCACGCGTTTTCGCGCCGATCTGCCTATGCTTACGGCTCGTCAACAGTGGCTTGCGGATCACCTTCAGCTGCGAGGCCGCCTGGTGCTCGATGAGGGCGCTGCGCGCGTTCTGGTCTCTGGGGGCAAGTCGCTCTTGCCGGTTGGGGTGACTGCGGCTGAGGGCGACTTCGACCGAGGCGATGTTGTGGCCTGTCTATCGCCCAGCGGACAGGAACTGGCGCGGGGCTTGGTGAATTACGCAGCCAAAGATGCCCGCCGCATCTTAGGCAAGCCCTCGGGTCAGATCGAGGCGGTCTTGGGTTTTGTGGAGGAGCCTGAGCTCATCCACCGCGATAACCTCGTGCTCACTTCTTCAGGTGAGAAAAGGTAGCCCGCAAGCTCGTGCATGGCCTGCCAGTAGACCTGGCGCTTAAACTCGATGACCGAGTCCAGAGGAATACAGAAGTCATGCCAGCACCAGTCGTCAAACTCGGGTTTTTCGGCGCCTGATCTCAGACGCACGTCGCTGTCTTCTCCAAGCATGCGCAAGAGATACCAGATCTGCTTCTGGCCTCTGTAGAGCCCGCGCCATTCTCTGCGAACCCAACGAGTGGGCACGTCGTAATGGAGCCAATCCTGGGTCCTGGCCAGCACTCGGACGTGCTCAGGACGCAGTCCGGTCTCCTCGAATAGCTCGCGGTACATGGCGGCCTCGGGCTCTTCGCCATCCTGAATGCCCCCCTGAGGGAACTGCCAGGCTTGCTCGCGAATGCGCTTGCCCCAGAAGACCTGGTTGATCTCGTTGACGAGAATGATGCCGACGTTGGGCCGGTAGCCATGTTCATCCAGCATAATTCGCTCATTATACGAAGTGACTTCCGGAACCCTTGCATGCGCGCCTCAGAATTCCACATTCAGACCCTTAAAGAAGACCCCTCAGACGCTGAAGTCGCAAGCCAACGCCTGATGATGCGCGCCGGCATGATTCGCCGACTGGGCGCTGGAATCTACACCTGGATGCCGATGGGGCTGCGGGTGTTGCGCAAGGTCGAGGCCATTATTCGCGCGGAAATGGATGCTGCGGGTGCGCTTGAGGTGGTGATGCCGGTCGTTCAGCCCGCAGAGCTCTGGCAGGAGACAGGCCGATGGGACAAGATGGGCCCAGAGCTCCTGCGCATTCGAGATCGTCACGGGCGTGACTTTGCTTTTCAGCCCACCTCAGAGGAGGTGGTGACCGACCTGGCCCGCCAAGAGATCAAGAGCTGGAAGCAGCTGCCGAAGAATTTCTACCAGATACAGACAAAATTCCGCGACGAGCGTCGCCCGCGCTTTGGGGTTATGCGAGGCCGCGAATTTGTGATGAAGGATGCCTACTCCTTCGACAAGGACGTGGCTGCAGCCGAGGCCAGTTATGACCGCATGTTCGCGTGTTATTGCAGGATCTTCGATCGGCTTGGTCTGCGCTATCGGGCAGTCGCAGCGGATACGGGCGCCATCGGAGGCTCACGCTCCCATGAGTTTCAGGTGATTGCCGAGACGGGCGAGGACGCAATTGCCTACTGCCCAGATTCGGACTACGCGGCCAACATTGAGCTGGCCGAGGGGGTTGCACTGCTTGAGAGTCGACTGCCCGCGTCTGAGTCCATGCGTGTGGTGCCTACACCCGGTGTGAGCACCTGCGCAGGTGTTGCAGAACTCATGAACCTACCCATCACCCGCACGGTCAAGTCGCTGGTCCTTGCGACAGATCCTGACCCGCAAGCCAAGGAGTCCGAGGGTGTGCGGCTGTGGCTATTGTTGCTGCGCGGTGATCACGAGATGAATGAGGTGAAGGTGGGCAAGCTCGAGGGCCTCAAACAGGGCTGGCGATTCGCAACGCCCGACGAGATACGAGCGGCATTTCGTGCCGAGCCAGGCTATCTTGGTCCCATTTTTGCGCACGGTAAGCCTGAGAACCTGACGGTCATAGCCGATAGAACGGTGGCGCGCATGTCGGATTTCGTCACCGGAGCCAACGCGGTCGATGCCCATATTCTCGGTGTGAACTGGGGCCGTGACCTACCTGAGCCCGATGCAATCGCTGACCTACGCAATGTGGTGGAGGGCGACCCATCTCCCGATGGGAAGGGGGTCCTTGCCATTCAGCGCGGCATCGAAGTGGGTCATGTCTTCTACCTCGGAACGAAGTATTCGGAAGCCATGAAGGCCACGATGCTCGATGAGACTGGACGCCCCCGTGTGATGGAAATGGGCTGCTATGGCATTGGTGTGACCCGCATTGTTGGCGCGGCCATTGAGCAGAATCACGATGAGCGCGGAATCATCTGGCCATCATCCCTCGCACCCTTCGAACTGGTGATCTGCCCCGTGGGGGCCGCAAAGTCAGAACAGGTGAAGGCTGTGAGTGAGCAGCTCTACGCAGACTGCAGGGCTGCTGGCCTCTCCGTCATACTCGATGACCGTGATGAGCGACCGGGCGCGATGTTCGCAGACTGGGAACTCATCGGCGTGCCGCTTCGACTGACGGTTGGTGATCGCGGGTTGGCACAAGGCCGCCTAGAGCTTGTTGAGCGCAGGGGGCTCGTCCAGCATGACCTGCCACTGGAGGGCGCCGTGGCGGCGCTGCTCAGCCGAGCGAGGCCGGTTTAGCGACCGAAGCCGCCCATGCCGGGTAGGCCCTTCATGCCGCCAAATGCCTTCATCATTTTGGCCAAGCCGCCTTTTTGCATTTTTTTCATCATGTCTTGCATCTGTTCGAACTGGGCCAGTAGGCGGTTGACCTCTTGTACCTGAACCCCTGCGCCAGCGGCGATGCGACGCTTGCGGCTGGCTTTGATCAGCAGCGGGTTGCGGCGCTCTGAGGGTGTCATGCTGTTGATAATGCCTTCCATGCGGCCAACGGACTTGTCCGCCTGGGAGAGGTCCTGACCCTTGGCGGCCTGCTGCATTTGACTGGGCAGTTTGTCGATGAGGTTGGATAGCCCCCCCATGGACTTCATCTGGCCGATCTGCAGCTTGAAGTCTTCCAAGTCAAACTTCGCGCCGGACTTCAGCTTGGCAGCGACCTTCTCGGCAGCCTTGATGTCGATCGATTTCTGGGCCTGTTCGACGAGTGCCAGCACGTCGCCCATGCCGAGAATGCGCTGAGCGAATCGCTCCGCATCAAAGGCCTCCAGGCCATCAATCTTCTCCGAGGTCCCCACGAATCGGATCGGACAGCCAGTGATCGAGCGCACCGAGAGTACGGCTCCGCCTCGTGCGTCGCCGTCCACCTTGGTGAGCATGACGCCGGTGAGGGGAATGGTCTGGCGAAAAGCCTCTGCTGTGCGCACGGCGTCCTGGCCCTGCATCGCATCGACGGTAAAGAGGGTCTCGATTGGGCGCAGGGCTGCATGGAGTGCTGCAATTTCGGCCATCATGGCTTCGTCAATCGCAAGCCGGCCGGCTGTATCAACGAGAAGCACGTCGTGGAAATGACGCTTTGCCCATTGCACAGCCTCTTGGGCAATGCGAACCGGCTGGTCACTGGACTGGCTGGGAAACCAGTCTGCCCCGGCCTGCTCCGTAACCAGACGAAGCTGCTCAATGGCGGCGGGTCGATAGACGTCACAGGAGACCGTGAGCACCTTCTTCTTGTGTGTCTGCGTGAGCCAGCGGGCGAGCTTTCCGACGGTGGTGGTCTTGCCCGCGCCTTGAAGGCCCGCCATGAGCACAATCGCGGGCGGCTGGGTGGCGAGATTGAGTCCGGTTGGAGGGGCATCTGCTCCCGCCATGAGTGCGACCAATTCTTGGTGCACGACGCCGACCAGCGCTTGCCCAGGCGTGAGGCTTGACTGCACGGCCTGGCCCATGGCCTTTTCGCGGACTTGCTGAATAAACGTTTTGACAACCGGGAGCGCCACATCCGCATCGAGCAAGGCAAGCCGGACCTCGCGCAGCATCTCGGCCGTATTGGATTCGGTGAGCCTGGCTTCGCCACGGATGGTGCGCAGGGCTTTATCGAACCGTTCGGTAAGAGACTCGAGCATGGGGTCTGGGGCTTCCGCTACACTGGTTGAATGACTGCTCTATTGTACGGCGCTACCCCTTGGCTGGCCTCGCTGGGCTATGTGCTGCTGTGTTTTCGTCTGAAATCAAAGGCGCTGGCACAAGGTCTGGGCATGGCAGTCATCGTCTCGCATGGCGCCGCGCTCATTCCGGCATGGTTCCAAGCCGAGAGCCTTCGGTTTGGCTTTGCCTTTGCCATGTCATGGATGCTCTGGCTTGCAGTGGTCACACTCTGGATTGAGGCCTGGACTCAGCGGGCAGGCAGGCTCATGGTCTTTGTCTACCCCGTGGCGGCCATCGCCGCTGTGTTGCCATTCTGGTTCCCAGGTGTGCCTATGGCATTAGAGGCTTCCCCCCTCTTCAGGGTGCACATTCTCATGGCGATGCTGGCCTACAGCGCATTTTTTGTGGCGGCGGTCTATGCCGTGCTTATGCTCGGCCAAGAGCGCGCCCTTCACCAACATGAATCGCCCTCTTCGCTCTGGGATGAGTTGCCTCCGTTACTGGCGCTGGACCGCCTGCTCGTTCGGTCTGTGGGCCTTGGATTCGGTCTTCTCACCGGCACGCTCCTGTCTGGAGCGCTTGTGCTCTCTGGCGAGGGGCAGGGCTGGCTGCGGCTGGACCATAAGACGGTTTTCACCCTGGCAACCTGGGTCATGGTGGCGTTGTTTCTGCTTGGTCGTGTGCGATGGGGCTGGCGTGGCCGATTGGCTTCTCGCTTCACACTGGGTGGATTTGGCCTCTTGTTGCTGGCTTATATTGGGACCCGATTTGTATTGGAAGTCCTGATCGGTCAGCCGCTCTCCCCCCAGGGCTAATTCAGAACAGGACGCCCATGCTCGGCAAGATTGTGATCGTGTTGCTGGCTGTCGGGCTGGCCTTGCTTGCCTTGCGATCTGCGCTGGGCAAGAGCAAGAAGCCGACAGAACCGTCCCCTCAGGATGATGCATCCTCTCGGGGGCCCAAGGGACCGAGTCGGCTTTATCCCTGCGCGCGTTGCGGGGCCATGACCCCGCAGGAGGATGTGTCCTGGCGTGAAGGCAAGCCCTATTGCAGCAGGGCACACGCTGAGCTGTGAGCGCATCGCCCCCCCTTTCTGCCTTGCGTATTGCAGATTCGGGCTGGCTCGAGCCGCAGGCAGGGGTGTATCACTGGGCATCACCGCATGCGGATGCGCGTCCCGCTGAGGTCGCCATTTCGCTGCTGGTGATCCATTGCATCAGCCTGCCGCGTGGCCAATACGGGGGCTCGTTCATTCGGGACCTCTTCATGGGCTGCCTCGACTGTTCAGCAGACCCGAGTTTTGAGTCGCTCTCGGGTCTTCGGGTGTCCTCACACTTTCTGATTGATCGCGCTGGCGGAATCCATCAATTTGTCCCCATTCACCAGCGCGCCTGGCACGCTGGCCGCTCGAGCTTCCAGGGGCGCAGCGCCTGCAACGATTTCTCCATCGGAATCGAGCTCGAGGGGGTTGATGATGGGCCCTACCTGCCAGCCCAAGAGCAGCAGTGTCTGCGGCTCACGCTGGCCCTCGCGCGGGCTTGTCCGAGCCTGCAATGGATGGCGGGCCACAGTGATATTGCCCCCGGTCGAAAGACCGACCCGGGACCCGGTTGGGATTGGCAACGGTTTCAGGGGGCGCTCGATCAGGCGCTTGGACAAGAAGCAAAAGTCCATGTGTTGAAATATTTTTTTCACGTCTAAACCTGAAGAAAAACGGGGCTTCTCGACCAGTTTGGTGTGAGGAGCCGCACCCCGGCTTACCCTCGTGCGCCACCTTTCGGCGCATGCGTGCTTTGAGCGCAATGTGCGCCCGCATCACAGGGAAAACCCCTCAGGTTTGGCTTGCGCCGTTTTTCTCAAGGCTACTAGAATTAGTACCCAATCAGTCAAACGGCTACTAGCGCTAGTAAAAAAGCGTGAATAGCCCGCTTCCACCAAGGAGACCGCGCCAATGCAGTGGGCCAGCACCGTTACCCCCCAAAACACCCCCCAGTCTGAGTCCTCAGGCGCCCCCATGTCCCCCGAATCGACCGAGCTTGGTGAACGCGCGAGCGCACAGCTCAGTGATCTCAAGGTCATCCGTCGACATGGAGCGGTGGTGTCCTTTGAGGCTCAGAAAATCTCGGTCGCGCTCACCAAAGCATTCCTTGCAGTCCAAGGGGGTCAGGGTGCTGCCAGCGCCCGTGTCAGAGAGGTTACAGAGTCGCTGACCCAGCAGGTGGTCGGCGCGCTGCTGCGTCGAATGCCCGCCGGTGGTACGGTGCATATTGAGGATATCCAGGATCAAGTCGAGCTCGCCCTGATGCGTTCGGGCGAACATGAAGTGGCCAGGGCCTATGTGCTCTACCGAGAGCGCCGGTCGCAAGAGCGAGCAGCTCAGACTCGCGTTGAGGTGGCTGAGCACCGACTCTCCATGGTCGTCAATGGCCAGCGCGTGCCGTTGGACGAGGCCTGGCTCCAGCAGATTATTCGTGCTGCCTGTGCGGGTCTTGAGGACTACGCCCACGCTGACGAGGTCATGAGTGACACCGTCAAGAACCTCTATGACGGGGTTCCTGTTGAAGAAGTCGAGAAGTCCGCCATCCTTGCTGCCCGTGCCCTCATCGAAAAGGACCCCGCCTATGCAAAAGTCAGTGCCCGCCTGCTGCTGCACACCATTCGCAAGGAGATTTTCCAGGCCGAGGTTCCGCAGGCCGAAATGGATGCGCGCTACCGCGAATATTTCCCACGATTCATCAAGAAGGGCGTCGAGATTGGCCTATTGAATGAGGAGCTGACGCGGTTTGACCTGAAGCAGTTGGCAGCCGCCCTCAAGCCCGAGCGCGATCTGCAGTTCGATTATTTGGGTCTTCAGACGCTATACGACCGCTACTTCCTGATTGACCGAAATGATCGATTCAGTGGGGAGGGCAGACGCATAGAGATGCCGCAGGCCTTCTTTATGCGGGTAGCGATGGGCTTGGCGATCAACGAACTGAATCGAGAAGCGCGGGCCATTGAGTTCTACCAGCTCCTCTCCAGCTTTGACTTCATGAGCTCAACGCCCACGCTCTTTAACAGTGGAACCACGCATTCCCAGCTCTCTTCTTGCTACCTGACGACAGTCTCCGATGACCTTGATGGCATTTACGAGGCCATTAAAGAGAACGCGCTGCTCGCGAAGTATGCGGGCGGCCTGGGCAATGACTGGACGCCTGTACGAGCCTTGGGCAGTCACATCAAGGGCACCAACGGCAAGAGCCAAGGTGTGGTTCCTTTCCTGAAGGTGGTCAATGACACCGCTGTCGCCGTGAACCAGGGCGGCAAGCGTAAGGGTGCGGTCTGCACCTACCTCGAGAGCTGGCACCTCGATATTGAGGAGTTCCTCGAGCTTCGCAAGAACACGGGTGACGATCGCCGCCGTACCCATGACATGAACACTGCAAACTGGATCCCGGACCTGTTCATGAAGCGGGTTATGGAGAACGGGGAGTGGATGCTCTTCTCTCCATCCGATGTTCCAGACCTTCACGACAAAGTGGGCCAGGAGTTTGAGACGGCCTATCTGGCTTATGAAGCCAAGGCTGCCAGGGGCGAGCTGCGACTCTTCAAGAAAATCCAGGCCGCTTCGCTTTGGCGCAAGATGCTGACCATGTTGTTTGAGACCGGCCATCCTTGGATCACCTTCAAGGACCCCTGCAACATCCGCAGCCCGCAGCAGCACGTCGGTGTCGTCCACTCCTCAAACCTCTGTACCGAAATC
Organism: Pseudomonadota bacterium; assembly: GCA_046047855.1. Lineage (GTDB taxonomy): Bacteria > Pseudomonadota > Gammaproteobacteria > Burkholderiales > Burkholderiaceae_A > Hahnella. The sequence continues at coordinate 49,686 of JBJOHF010000052.1, forward strand.
ACACTCAACACCAACGATAGCGAGATTGCAGTGTGTAACCTCGGCTCCGTTAACCTCGTTCAGCACCTCAAGCCAAAAGCAGGCGGCGGGCTTGAGCTTGATCATGAGAAGGTGCGCAAGACAGTTCGTACCGCGATGCGCATGCTCGATAACGTCATTGATATCAATTACTACGCTGTCGCCAAGGCCCGTAACTCGAATGTCCGCCACCGACCTGTGGGCTTGGGCATCATGGGCTTCCAAGAGGCGCTGCATGCGATGCGGATCCCATATGCCTCCCATGACGCAGTCGAGTTTTCTGACGCTTCCATGGAGATGGTCTGCTACGAGGCCTATTGGGCGTCAACCGATCTCGCCGAAGAGCGCGGGGCTTATTCGAGCTTCAAGGGGTCCCTCTGGGATCGCGGAATTCTTCCGCTAGACACCCTCGATCTATTGGCTCAGGCGCGTGGCGGTTATGTCGAAGTCGACCGCAGCCAGCGACTCGATTGGAATGCGTTGCGTGATCGTATTCATCAGGTTGGCATGCGTAATTCCAACTGCGTGGCCATTGCCCCGACCGCCACAATCTCAAATATCGTGGGCGTCTCAGCGTCTATCGAGCCCACGTATCAGAACCTCTACGTCAAGTCGAATCTCTCCGGTGAGTTCACCGTGGTGAACGAGACCCTCGTGCGTGACCTCAAGCAGCTGGGGTTGTGGGACGAGGTCATGGTGGCCGATCTCAAGTACTTCGATGGCAGCCTGGCCAAGATTGACCGAATCCCCCAGGACCTTCGTGAGCTCTACGCGACCGCCTTCGAAGTCGATACGCAGTGGATGGTGGAGTGTGCAGCGCGTCGTCAGAAATGGATCGACCAGGCGCAGTCACTCAACATTTACATGGCTGGAGCATCGGGTAAGAAGCTCGATGAGACATACAAGCTGGCCTGGCTGCGTGGACTCAAAACCACTTACTACCTGCGCACCATGGGCGCGACACATGCTGAGAAGAGCACGCTCAACACTGGGCAGCTCAACGCGGTCTCAGCCTCGGGGGCGGCGAGCGCGACGACCACTGCCAGCGCACCTGCGCGCGAAGTGAGCGACCGAGCAGCGGACCCCATCATTGCAACTGGAGGTGTGGCCGCAGGTTCAGACGTGAAGTTTTGCAGCATCGACAATCCTGAGTGCGAGGCGTGTCAGTAACGCAACGAATTTTTTAAAAACCATTGCATGCAGCGCGCGCTTCGCGCATGATTCGGTGTGTGTTTAATCACCGAATCTCACTGCATTTTTTAAGAGTGAGATCGATATGCTGAACTGGGAAGAAACAACACCCTCTCGTCACGAAGCACCCATCCAGCCCGCATTTACCGGGGCAGGCGAAGTTACCCCTCTCGCGACACACAATCGTGTCTCTGGCCTGCGCTCAGACGCAGAGTCGCAGGACTCCACTGAGCGCCGGGTTCGGGTCGAAGACAAACGTGTGATCAATGCTGGCACTGATGTCAATCAGTTGGTGCCTTTCAAGTACAAATGGGCTTGGGAGAAGTACCTCTCTGGTTGCGCCAACCATTGGATGCCGCAAGAGATCAATATGTCTCGCGACATTGCGCTCTGGAAAGATCCCAATGGGCTCACGGATGACGAGCGTCGCCTGGTGAAGCGAAACCTCGGTTTCTTTGTGACGGCAGACAGCCTGGCGGCAAACAACATTGTGTTGGGTACCTATCGCCACATTACGGCGCCTGAGTGCCGTCAGTTTTTGCTGCGTCAGGCCTTTGAAGAGGCCATTCACACCCATGCCTATCAGTACATTGTTGAGTCGCTTGGTCTTGATGAGGGCGAGATCTTCAACGCCTATCATGAGGTAGCCTCTATTCGGGACAAGGATGAGTTCCTTATTCCCTTCATTGACGTGCTCACCGATCCCGAGTTCAAGACTGGCACGCCCGAAGCGGACCAGAAGCTGCTTCGCTCATTGATTGTGTTTGCCTGCATCATGGAAGGCCTGTTCTTCTACGTGGGCTTCGTCCAGATTCTTGCGCTGGGTCGTCAAAACAAAATGACCGGAGCGGCCGAACAGTACCAGTACATCCTGCGTGATGAGTCTATGCATTGCAATTTCGGCATTGACCTCATCAACACGATCAAGCTGGAGAATCCCCACCTTTGGACCCCTGAGTTCAGAGCGGAGATTCGCGAAATCTTCCTGAAGGCGGTTGACCTAGAGTACCGCTATGCTGAGGACACCATGCCGCGTGGCGTCCTGGGCCTCAATGCCGGGATGTTTAAGAGCTACCTTCGTTACATTGCCAACCGGCGGGCTCAACAGATCGGCTTGGATCCACTTTTTGCGAATGAAGAGAACCCCTTCCCCTGGATGGCCGAAATGGTCGACCTTAAGAAGGAACGCAACTTTTTCGAGACCCGTGTGATCGAGTATCAGACGGGGGGCGCGCTCAGCTGGGACTGACATGCAACTGCCGCGGCCTTCTCACCCCTATTCATTGGCGTTAGCGGAACAAGCGCTAGCGCAAATGAATGGTTCGAGCCATTTCGGCTCGAATCTCCCTGTAACCGCGCCAACTCTGTTGGCCTGAAGGAGAAGACCATGGCAGAAAAGAAGAAGGACAAAAAGGCGAAAGCCGACAAACCTGAGGTAAAGAAGGCGGCGGCAAAGCCCGCAGCGAAGAAAGCCGCAGCGAAGAAGCCTGCAGCGAAGAAGCCCGCAGCCAAGAAGCCTGCAGCTAAGAAGCCCGCAGCCAAGAAGCCCGCAGCTAAGAAGCCCGCAGCCAAGAAGCCCGCAGCTAAGAAGCCCGCAGCTAAGAAGCCCGCAGCTAAGAAGCCCGCAGCTAAGCCTGCTGCCAAGAAGGCCGCAGCTAAGCCTGCAGCTAAGAAGCCTGCAGCTAAGCCTGCTGCCAAGAAGGCCGCAGCTAAGCCCGCTGCCAAGAAGGCTGCAGCTCCTAAGAAGGCGGCTGTTGCGCCTGCAGCACCTATTTCCACCACATGGCCGTTCCCCACGGGCAGCCGTCCGTAAGGATTGTGGTTTAAACGGGTTGTTCACCCCGCCTTCGGGCGGGGTTTTTATTTGTACCGGAGCGCCTTGATATGGTCATCGATTTGGTCTGGGTCCTCGTGAAGGCTGCACTCAGCCTGTTTGCTCTGGCCTGCTGGCTGAGGGCCTATCTGCAATGGATCAAACTCAACCCGCTCAATCCTTTGAGCCAGACACTCTTTTCTCTGACGAACTGGCTGGTGTTGCCCCTGCGTCGGTTCATTGTTGGTCAGCGATTCGATCTTGCAAGCGTGGCCGCTGGTTTACTCACAGCGTGGGTGAGCGTGGGTTTGTGGCTCGCGCTACAGTTGTTGTCACAGCCGGAGGCGGGCATGCATGCGATGGCCTTTGTCCTGACGGCCTTGCTCGCGTTGGTCTGGATGCTTGGTTGGACCCTGCAAGCCATCATGGTGATGGTGATTGCCCACGCCCTGTTCAGCTGGTTTGGCGCGGGCCCCAATGCGGCCATGTTCAGGGCTGTTCTAGAGGCCATCATGGCACCGTTACTCAAACCCGCCAGACAGCTCCTCAGTCGCCGAATGGGCCGCACCACACTGGACCTCTCGCCGCTCGCAGTGCTCATTCTGGTTCAGGTCCTGCTGGCCTTTCATGCCCCGCTGAATGGCCAGTTGATGCGCTGGGTACTGAACTAAATCGGGCAGGGTCGGTTCGGCTGGTAACGAGACCAGGCCGCCCGCACCGAGACCGGACTTGCATCATGGTTCTGTCCACCACGATGCGCGACCTTGATACCCCCGAGCAGGGTTCCGATTTCCGCTGCAGCCTGCAAGGAGAGTCCCCGCTCTAGCCCGTGCAACAGTCCTGCACGGAAGGCATCGCCACATCCGGTTGGGTCCACCGCGTCTGCGATCTGCATGGCAGGCTGTTCAACCCGGCCCGAGGCAGTATAAATATGGACACCTTGACTGCCTTGGGTCACCAGCACGCCGCCATGGATATGCGGCTTGAGCCGCTGCGCCAATGCCTCAATGCGCAACCCGGTCACCTTCGTCATCAGCTCTGCTTCATAGCTATTGAGTGTGAGCCAGGTGGCTTTTTCTGTGAGTGCCAGCAGGGTAGGGCCATCGAAGATCGGCATTGCCTGGCCCGGATCCAGGATGAAGGGGATGTCATGCGCAGAAAATGCCTGCGCGTGGGAGATCATGGCCTCACGACCATTGGGCGAGACAATACCGAGGCCGGCAGAGGCGAGCACAACGCTCTCGTGCGCATGCGCCATAGCGCCCGGGTGAAACGCCGTGATCTGGTTGTCTTCCATGTCCGTCGTAATGAATGCCTGGGGGGTGAAGCAATCCGAACGCAGCACCACGCCTGAGACATCGATGGATTGCTGGCGCAGACGCTCGAGGTACCCATGCCCATCATGACCGACAGCACCGAGCAGACGCACCTGACTGCCCAACTGAGCGAGGCTGTACCCAATATTGGCTGCGCAACCTCCAAACTCTTGACGCATGCTGGGCACTAGAAAGGCGACATTGAGCATGTGCACCTGATCGGGGAGGATGTGTTGCTTGAATGCGCCTTCAAACACCATGATGGTGTCAAAGGCAATGCTGCCACTGATCTGGATTGTCATGACGGGTTTCCAATGGTTAAGGATGCATGCGTGAGGGCCAAACACCCAGACAGAGCCAGCCCTCTTGGCTGGCCAAGGCTGTGAGGCGAGGGCGATCGGGAGCAGCTTGAGCGTAGGCCTCAGTCAACTCGTCTTGTTGGCGCACCAGTAGCCCAGAGAGGATAAGACCTCCGCCCGGCTTGACGAGCCCCCAGAGCAATGGGGCCAGCAGCTTGAGCGGTTGCGCAAGAATGTTGGCAACCACCAAATCGTAAGTCGTCTCAGTTGCACCCGAGAGTCGGTCGGGTAGACCACACTGCATCTCGATGCTGATTTGATTTCGTTGGGCATTGGTGCGGGCAACCTCTACTGCAATCGGGTCGATGTCAATGGCCGTGACCGAGGTGGCCGAAAGGCGAGCGGCCGCTATTCCCAACACCCCAGAGCCGCACCCATAGTCGAGCACTGCGCCAAGAGGCCCCGATGCATCAATAGCCTGTATGGCTTGCAGACAGAGCTGGGTGGTTGCGTGCCCACCGGTGCCGAAAGCCATGCCGGGATCAATACGCAGGACGACCGCATCGGTTTGTGAGAGGCGCTCAGGGGGCTCGTGCCAGTGTGGCCCCACCCAGATGGGTCGGCACCCCGGGCGTTCCAACAAGATGGGCTCGAACTGCCGCTGGGTCTGACTGACCCAGTCACAATCTTCGACCCGCTGCGCCTCCATGGCGCTGCTGCGGCACTCCGAATAGGCTTCGGGGATTTGATCGAGCCACTGACTCCACCACAACTGGGCATCTAGCGCTCCGTCAAGAAGCAGCGTGACGCGGCAGAGCGGCCATGCCTGCATATCTTGGGGCATCCCTGGTTCACCAAAGAGGGGACGTTCCTCGTCCGGACGGTCGGCAAATGGGTCTTCAACTGAGACGGTGAGTGCACCGAAGTCGAGGAGGGAATCCGTAAGGCCATCGATCCAGTCGGCTTGTGCCTGGGGGTCTCCCTGGGGCGCGCACTCAAAGCGCAGTGACTGAACCGAGCTCATAGCGTCTCGGCCTTACCGGGCCCGCGCAGCCAGCATGTGCTCGAGGTAATGGATGGAGGTTCCACCGTCCATAAAATGCGAGTCGCGCACGATGATGCGGTGGAGTGGGATGTTGGTTGTGATGCCTTCCACCGCCATTTCCGAGAGAGCAATGCTCATGCGCGCGATGGCCTGTTCCCGTGTGTCGCCATAGCAGATCAGCTTGCCGATCATCGAGTCGTAATGCGGTGGGACCACATAACCGCTGAATGCATGTGAGTCGACCCGAACGCCAGGCCCACCTGGCGTGTGCCAGGTTGTGATGCGACCTGGGGAGGGTGTGAACTTAAAAGGATCCTCTGCATTGATGCGGCATTCCAGCGCATGCCCCTTGAAGGTGACATCCTTTTGGCGCCACCGCAGACGTTCGCCGGAGGCGACGCGAATCTGTTCTTGCACAATATCGATGCCCGTAATGAGTTCGGTCACCGGGTGTTCGACCTGGACACGGGTATTCATTTCAATGAAGTAGAACTCGTCGTTCTCAAACAGGAACTCGATGGTGCCGGCCCCGCGATAACCAATCTTTTTGCAGGCCTCGGCGCAGCGGGCACCAATCTTGTCGCGCAGTCGAGGCGTGATGTGCGGAGCCGGTGCCTCTTCGAGCACCTTCTGATGGCGGCGTTGCATGGAGCAATCGCGCTCTCCGAGATGAATCACGTTCCCGTGTTGGTCGGCGAGGATCTGGACCTCAATATGCCGAGGATTCTCCAGAAACTTCTCCATGTAGACCTCGGGGTTGTTGAAGGCTGCCGCTGCCTCTGCCCGGGTCGTATTGACCGCATTGATAAGTGCGGCCTCCGTGTGAACCACCCGCATGCCCCGGCCTCCACCACCACCTGCGGCCTTGATGATCACCGGGTAGCCAATGGCGCGCGCGGTGCGCACGATTTCTTTGGGGTCGTCACTGAGAGCGCCCTCTGAGCCTGGAACACAGGGCACGCCCGCCGCGATCATGGCCTTCTTCGCAGCGACTTTGTCGCCCATCATGCGAATGACGTCTGGAGAAGGGCCGATAAATTGAAAACCACTGTGCTCGACACGCTCAGCAAAGTCAGCATTCTCCGACAGGAATCCATAGCCAGGATGAATGGCTTCGGCATCGGTGACCTCAGCAGCGGCAATGATGGCGGGTACATTCAGGTAGCTCTCGCGCGAGGGCGGGGGACCAATGCAGACAGACTCATCCGCGAGCTTGACGTACTTGGCTTCGGTGTCCGCTGTGGAGTGCACAACAACGGTCTTGATCCCCAGCTCTCTGCAAGCCCGCTGAATACGCAGGGCGATTTCGCCACGGTTGGCGATTAGGACTTTCTCAAACAGGGCCATGGGACTAGCCGATCACAAAAAGGGGCTGTCCGAATTCAACGGCCTGGCCGTTCTCGACCAGAATTTCTTTGATGACGCCTGCCCGATCTGCAGGAATCTCGTTCATGAGCTTCATCGCTTCGATGACGCAGAGGGTCTGACCTTCGGATACTGCATCGCCAAGGGAAACGAATGGCGCGCCCCCGGGGGAGGCGGCCCGATAGAACGTACCCACCATAGGGGAGGTGAGTCGATGCCCTGCCGGTGCTTGCGGGGGCTCGGTTGCCTCTGAAGCTGAAGGTGCAGCGGCGGCGGGAGCGGGCGCCTGAGCAACTGGTGGGGGTGATACGGCTTGCACGGGCACGGCGGGAATCGTCACTGGGGCAGCAACCGAGGGCGCTGCCTTCACAATGCGCACTTTGCCCTCGCCTTCGGTGATCTCGAGTTCGGAAATGCTGGATTCGGCGACGAGGTCGATGAGGGTCTTGAGTTTGCGAAGGTCCATGAGGCCTTAGTCCTTATCGTTTACGGTAGGGGTGAGGGTGTGCACCAGGCTCTGGAGGGCGGCTTGATAGCCGAAAGGCCCCAATCCACAGACCACGCCGATGGCAAGGTCTGAGAAGTAAGAGTGATGCCGAAAAGGCTCACGTCGAAAAACGTTACTGATGTGTACTTCGATGAACGGGATCGAGACCGAGGCGAGCGCATCGCGCAGGGCAACGCTGGTGTGGGTGAACCCCCCGGGGTTGATGACGATGCCATCCACCTGCTGACTTGCGGCCAGATGAATGCGATCGATCAGGGCGCCTTCGTGGTTTGACTGGAAGGGCTCAACCGAGACGTTAAGGCTGTGACCGAGCTGCTCCAGCTGCGCATTGATCTGCTCAAGCGTGGTGTGCCCATAGATAGCGGGCTCCCGAAGGCCCAGTCGATTTAAGTTCGGGCCGTGCAGCACCCAGAGACGAAGCGAATTGGTCATTTGTATTTATTTGAGCTCTTTTATCCATGTTCTGAGCTCATCGCCTGTGATTTTACCCATCTTTTGCCTGACCACATCCCCTCTTTCATTGATGAGGACTGTGTAGGGCAGCGCGTCTGCCGGTGCGCCCAACCGTCGGGCAAGTTCACTGCCCGACGCACCCAGGGTGAAACTGGGATAACTCACCGGACGCTCCTCCAAGAAGGCCCGCACGCTGCTTGGCGAGTCTACCGCAATTCCAATCACTTTGACTCCACTTGGCGAAAGATCGGTGTGAAATTGGGACAGTTCTGGCATTTCCTCAATGCAAGGCGGGCACCAGGTGGCCCAGAAATTGACCAGAGTCAGTTGCCCCCGGTGGATCGTCAGCCGCTCTGACTGGCCCGCGGAATTCGGGGCTTCCAGCTGAAAAAACCAGTCCGCTCGGGGTGCCGGGTCTGGCGTTAGGCGCCAAACACCCACGCCGATCCCGGCGGCCAGCGCAGCAATGAGAATGATGGCCCAGATGAGTGATTGACGGGTTTTCATGGCATGTCCTTTTCAAGGAGCTGGTGGAGGTCTGACAAGGACAAGCCCCCGCGGCCCCGCAGGCCTTGGGCACGCTGCACAATTCCGATGCGTGTCGGCTCACCCTCCCAGAGCAGTTCAAGGCATTCTCGCGAGCCTTGGGGGCCATCCAGTTCCCGCGCCTCGGTTGTGAATCCAGCATTAAAGAGTGAAATCCCAATCTCTTTTGCGCTGTCTGAGATGCACTCAATCTGAATGCCTGTGTGATCCGTTGCGGTTCCATTGGCCACCGCGCCCATCAGCCACGGGGAAAAGGCTTCGAGGCGCTGCATGAGTCGGGCTGCTGAGCTGCGAAGCTGACGCAGCCGCTCAGGCTGGGTGTCCGCGTAATAGAGCGTGAGGTGCTCTCGAACAGCGTCTTCAACTTGTTCATTGGAGGGGAGGTCCTCGCGACCGCGCCCGGCACGTGCACCCGTCAGGCGGGTGAGCGCTTTTTGTTTGGCTGATTGATAGTCCAGGCCGTCATCGACGATGAACTGCGCTGCAAGGGCGGCCACTTCGGCTCGGAGCGTGGTCATGGACGGCATTATGCCCGTGGCTACAATGCGCCATGCACCTACACATCATCGGAATTTGCGGAACCTATATGGGCAGCCTGGCCCAGCTTGCTGTTGCGCGAGGACATCGGGTAACGGGCTGCGATGCCAACGTCTACCCCCCTATGAGCGATCAACTCTCGGCCGCAGGCATTGAGGTCATCGAGGGCTTTGCGGTGGATCAGCTCGCGCTCAATCCAGATCAGTGGGTGGTGGGCAATGTGGCGCGGCGAGGGCTGCCTCTGATTGAGGCCCTGCTTGATCGAGGCGATCGTCTGGTCTCTGGCCCTCAGTGGATGGCCGAGGCGCTCTTGCCCGATTTCGCCGTTTTGGCGGTTTCGGGGACCCATGGCAAGACCACCACAAGCGCTCTCATCGCTTGGCTCCTTGAGGATGCGGGCCTTTCGCCCGGCTTTCTGATTGGCGGTGTGCCTGAAAACTTTGGGGTGTCTGCGAGGCTCGGCCCTCCCGGAGCCCCGTTCGTTGTGGAGGCCGATGAGTACGACACTGCTTTCTTCGACAAGCGCTCCAAATTTGTTCATCTGCGCGCGAAGGTTGCTGTCCTGAATAACCTCGAGTTTGACCACGCCGATATTTTTCCGAACCTGGAGGCCATCGAGACGCAGTTTCATCACTGGATTCGCACGCTGTCTTCAAAGGCACGGTTGGTGGTAAACGCCCAACAGCCAGCACTTGAGCGGGTTTTGAGGCGCGGCAGCTGGAGCGAGGTCCAGGCCTTTGCTGGGCCGCCCTGGGCGCAGGGGGTGCATGCAGGATGGGAGCTGGGCGAAGTCGCTCCGAGCCCAGGCGCTGGGGAGCGGTTCGAGATCGCGCATCCGGATGGCCAGAGGCTCTGGGTGGAGAGTCCGTTACTGGGCCAACACAATCGCGAGAATGTTCTGGCGGCAATCTGTGCGGTTGAAGCCTTTGGAGTTGGGGCGCAGCAGGCGGTCGCCTCACTGGCTCGATTCAGGGGCGTGAAGCGGCGCATGCAGCTGCGGGGTGAGGTCAAGGGGGTAAGGGTCTATGACGATTTCGCCCACCACCCCACGGCCATTCGCACCACCATCGATGGGCTGCGCCGCAGCCTCGGGCAGGGGCAGCGCCTGATTGCAGTCTTTGAGCCTCGCTCAAACACCATGAAGTTGGGCACCATGCGGGCTCTGTTGCCCGAAGCCTTGGCAGGGGCCGATCTTGTGATGGGTTTCGCCGGGGGGCTGGACTGGCCATTGGAGGAAGCCCTTAAACCTTTGGGTGCCCGGGCATCGGTGTTTCAGAGCCTAGATGCGCTCAAGGCCGCCGCCCTCACCTGTGCCCGCCCAGGGGATCATTTTCTGCTCATGAGCAACGGGAGTTTTGGGGGATTACATACCCAGCTGCTCGAGGAGCTGGCCCGTGGCTGACGCCGTGCTCTTTGAGGAGTCGGGCAGCATGAAGGCAGGCTGGGTGAGAGAGCGCAGCCCCGCGAGCCTTCAGGTGGAGCTCTCAACGGGTCGAAGACTGAAGGTGAAGTCCGCCCAGGTCGTGCTCGATTTTCGATCGGACTCGCTTGAACAGTTTATGCAGGAGGCCGAATCGATTGCTCAAGGTCTCGAGCTCGAGTTCCTCTGGTCCTGTGCACCGACGGATGAGTTTCGATGCGAAGACTTCAGTTCGGAAGTCTTTGGTCAATCCTTGCGCGCGCAGGACACCGCTGGGCTTCTTCTGGCAATCCAGTCGGCCCCAATCTATTTCCAACGCAAGGGCAAAGGCCTATTCCGGGCTGCACCAGAGGAGCAGGTACGCGCTGCCCTAGCAGCCGTTGAGAAGCGTCAACGCCTAGCCCAGGCTCAGGCTGATCTGACCCAGACTTTGGTGGAGGGAGGCTGCCCAACCTGTTATCGAGAGCAGCCCCTGCGTTACCTGGTCTCTCCCGATCGCCAGTCGATCGAGGTCAAGGCCTTGGAATCGGCAGCGCATCAGCTCGGTCAGTCGCCAGAGCAGCTCTTGCTTGCACGAGGTGCGCTGCCTTCGGCCTATGCGCTGCATCGATCCGTTTTCCTGAAAACCCAGTTTGGACAGCCCGAGTCACTGCCATGGCCTGCGGACCAGGACCACGCCGCTCGCACCCTACGAGACGCTTGGATGGCCAAGCTTCCGAAAGCGACGGCGTCGGTGTATACGATCGACGATGCTGCAACGACGGAGATCGACGACGGATTCTCACTGGAGGCGGTCGATTCCGGCTGGCGTATTGGGGTGCACATCGCGGCCCCCGGGCTGCTGATCCCGCCCGATTCCCCGCTTGCGCATCAGGCGCGAGATCGGGCCTCGACGGTTTATTTTCCGGGTGAGAAGTTCACGATGCTCCCACAGGGGTTGGTGGCGCTCGCCTCGCTGGATGAAGGCCAGTGGCTTCCGGTCGTCTCGCTCTATGTAGAGGTCGATGCCCAGGGGCAGCGCAGTGCGCCGGTCACCCGATTGGAGCAAGCCTTCATCGCGTCTAATCTGCGACTGGGTGACTGGGATGACGCACTGCTTCCTGATGCGTGCGAGCCACTGCCTTGGGATGGTCTGAGGGTTCTCTACCGCGTTGCTCAATCCTTGCGTACTGAGCGGGAGGCCGTGCGCGGTCGTCCCGAGCCCACGGGTCGTGTCGATTTTAATGTCACGGTCCAATGGGATGACGATACCGAGCAGGCGCGCATGAATGGCCATGGCACCCCTGTTCTCACGCAGCGACGCAGGGGCTCGGCAATTGATCTCTTGGTGTCCGAGTGGATGATCTTGACGAATGTGAGCTGGGGGCAGGCCCTGGCCCTTGGCCAACTGCCGGGCTTTTATCGCGTGCAGTCGATGGGTCGGGTCCGGATGCAATCAGGGCCTGGCCCTCACCAGGGGTTGGGCGTGAGTCACTACGCTTGGTCGACCTCCCCTTTGAGGCGCTATGCAGACCTTGTGAATCAGTGGCAGCTCTTGGCTGTGCTTGGGCATGCGCGGCCGGTCTTTCGCGAGGGCGATTCCGCGCTCTTTGCTGACCTCGCGCACTTCGATGCGACCTATGATCAGTACGCGAGCTTTCAGTCCACGATGGAGCGTTATTGGTCCTTGCGTTGGCTGGGTCTGCAGCATGGGCTTAAGGGAGAGTTCTGGTCTGCGGAGGAGGCAGGCGTGCGCATTGAGGAGAGGCTCGTTGCCACCCGGTCCGATTTTGTCTATCGGTTTAGGCGGATTCCAGCCATGGGGCGTGTGGTTCAGCTCGGACCTCAGGTGTCAGGGACGGAAGTACTGGCGGAGGTGCGCAGCATGGATGGGCTGCGCATTGAGTGCGATTTGCGCGGTATCGCTGTTGTCGATGCGAAGCCGGCGGACCGCTATGCGGTGCTGGGCGACCCCATTTCACACAGCAGATCACCCCAGATTCACACCAGATTTGCGCAACAGACCGAGCAGTCAATGACCTATGAGGCGATAGAAGTCTCAAGCGGTCTGCTCGAAAGGCGGTTGACGGAGCTTCATGGGGCGGGCTTTGTTGGGCTTAATCTCACGGTCCCACTGAAGGAAGTCGCCTATCAATTGGCGCTCGATCATCGTTGGCCTATGTCCGAGGCTGCGCAAGCCGCGCAGGCCATCAACACGCTCGTTGCGACGGAATCCGGTTGGCGTGCAGACAACACCGATGGGCGCGGCCTTGTAGCGGATCTGCGCCGTCACCTCGGGCTCGACGGTCTCGTCGGTCAGACGGTCTTGTTGCTGGGTGCCGGAGGTGCTGCTCAGGGGGTCATTGCCCCGCTTTTGCATGCGGGTGTCGCGCGCGTGGTGGTGGCCAATCGCACCTTTGAGAAGGCGCGCTCGGTTGCGCAGCGATTTGGTCCTTCTGTTTTGGCGGCATCTCTCGAGGCGCTTGCCACCCATTGGCCAACCGAATGTGGTGCGCATCCTGGCTGTGTGATTAATGCCACAGCCGCGAGCCTGCATGGCCAGTCGTTGGTGCTCTCTGACGATTGCTGGTCTGAGGTGAAAATCGCGCTGGACATGATGTACGGACCTCGCCGCTCTGCCTTTTTGGTCGATGCAGCAGAGCATGGGGTGCCTCTGACCCCAGATGGATTGGGTATGCTCGTGGAGCAGGCCGCAGAGGCTTTTTTAATCTGGCGCGGCCAGAGACCGGAGACCGATCTGGTGCTAGAGGAGATTCGCGCTGAAATGGACCGCCATGACTGAGCTCAGCACCATGCGACGAGATCCCGAGGCCGCACAGCGTGCCCTTTCGGAGATTCAGTCCATGCTGCATCGCTTCAGTGTGGAGACTGAACTCGTCCATCGAGAACAGATTGCGGGAGAGCCCTCTCGTCGTGGTCTCGTAGAAGCGCTCACTGCAAAACAGCACGCCGCACTGCTCGAGCCACGCATTCGAGACCTGCACGTGGCTGATGTCGCCTATGTCCTTGAGGCCTTACCGCCTGAGCAGCGCGCGACGGTGTGGCCGATGGTCTCCGAGTCTGTCGCAGGTGAGGTACTGCTCGAGCTCTCAGACCCTGTCCGAGAGGCGCTCATCCATGCCATGACATTCGATGCTCAGGTGCGGGTGGCGCAGACGCTTGAGACGGATGAGCTTGCTGAGCTCGCTCCGCTCTTGGCGCCTGGGGTTGTCGATCGCGTGCGTCAAGGACTCAGTACCGAGGAGCGCGAGCAACTGCGTGCAGCCATGTCATACGACGCCGAGAGTGTTGGCGCGCGAATGGATTTCGACATGGTCACCATTCGAGATGATGTGACCCTTGAGGTGGTTCTGCGCTATTTGCGTCGATTTGATGAACTGCCCGATCACACCGACCAGATCTTTGTGGTGGACCGCAAGGATGTCCTTAAAGGATCCCTCTCTATTGCGGCGCTCTTGCTCAATGAGCCCGATGCTCAGGTCTCCGAGGTGATGCGTCACGACCCGGTCACCTTGTTGGCGACGGAGTCGGCGCTTGAGGCTGCGCAAGCCTTCCAGCGATATGACCTGGTCTCTGCGCCGGTGCTCGATGAGGCTGGCCGGCTGATTGGTCGCTTGACCGTGTCCGAGGCCGTGGATGTGATCCAGGAAGATATCGACTCTGACGTGCTCGCACAGGCAGGACTGCGAGAAGAGGAGGATCTCTTTTCCTCCATCTGGGCCTCTGCGAAGAACCGTTGGCTCTGGCTGGCTTTGAACCTCTGCACAGCGTTCTTCGCATCACGCGTGATTGGTGCGTTTGAGGGTGTGATCGAACGGGTTGTGGCGCTGGCTGCGCTGATGCCAATTGTTGCGGGTATTGCTGGCAACTCAGGCAACCAGACCATGACGCTGTTTATCCGTTCGCTCGCTTTGGGCCAGGTGACAGCAGAAACAGTGCGACGCTTGTTTGCGAAAGAGCTGTCAATTGCACTGCTCAATGGGGTGGTCTGGGGCTCTGCGGCGGGTGCCTTCGCCTGGCTGCTCTACATCGACAGCCCACAGGCGGGGCTCTTGGGTCTGACCATGATGATGGCGATTGTGCTCAATCTTCTGATTGCGGCAGTGATTGCAATCCTGGTCCCGCTCAGCCTAGATCGCATGGGGCGGGACCCTGCCATGGGCGCCTCAGTGCTGCTCACCTTCAGCACGGATTCAATGGGCTTTTTTATTTTCTTGGGCCTTGCGGCGATCCTGTTTTAGACCGCCTTGGCACTCCAAGGGCCCGACTTGCCGCCGTGTTTTTCAAGGAGCTGTACCTCACGAATCACCATGCCGCGATCAACGGCCTTTACCATGTCGTAGACCGTGAGCAGGCCAATTTGAACAGCAGTGAGCGCCTCCATCTCCACGCCCGTTTTGCCGGTTACGCCGACGGTGGCTGTGCAACGGACCGACGGTGGATGCGCAATGCACTCGAGCGCAACCGTGACCCGGGTGAGCGCCAAAGGGTGGCATAAGGGAATGAGTTCGCTGGTTTTCTTGGCTGCCTGAATGGCGGCAATGCGGGCCACACCAAGCACGTCGCCCTTATCGGCTGTACCGGATTGAATTTTTAATAGGGTCTCGGGTCTCATTTCAATCACGCCGGTGGCAGTGGCCTCACGGACCGTGTCAGACTTAGAGGAGACATCGACCATATGGGCGTGCCCTGCCGCATCAAAATGATTCAGTTCTTGTGTCATGTGCTCATCATAGCCGTGCTCGCAGCACCATTGCGCCCTGCCTGGGCGCTTGAGCCCGTGAGTGCGCCAATCGCACGGCCGCTGAGTGACATCACGGCAGGACTGCCTGCCCTTGGGGAAGCGGCCGTGGACGAGTTGAGCCCGGCTGCTGAGCGCAGGCTCGGTGAGCAGGTCTTCTCCCAGCTGCAGGCCGCGGGCCTGGTCCACGACGACCCGGAGGCGACCGACTACCTCACCGCGCAGGCCTCTGAGCTGGTCATGGCGGCGCAGGCGAGAGGCGATCTGCTCGCCAGTGGACTCAAGCCCGAGGACTTTCGGTTCTTCTGGGTGCGAGACGACAGCATCAATGCATTCGCCCTTCCCGGCGGCTGGATTGGGGTGCATACAGGCCTGATGACTCGGGCGGCGAGTGAGGCAGAGCTGATGTCGGTCATTGCACACGAGATTGCCCACGTGACTCAACGTCACATCGCCCGGCAAATGGGCCAGTCGCGCCAGTCCATGGCCGTGCTCATTGCCACCGCCATTCTTGCTGCGGCTGCAGCCAGTCAGAGTGCCGATGCGGCGATGGGGCTGATGTCCCTGGGCGAGACTCTGGCCGTACGCAATCAATTGGCTTTCTCGAGGGACGCAGAGCGAGAGGCCGATCGGCTGGGGTATAGCTTT
Organism: Pseudomonadota bacterium; assembly: GCA_046047855.1. Lineage (GTDB taxonomy): Bacteria > Pseudomonadota > Gammaproteobacteria > Burkholderiales > Burkholderiaceae_A > Hahnella. Next base: position 65,586 of record JBJOHF010000052.1, read on the forward strand.
ATGCAGGCTTCGGGATTTGATCCTGCGGCCATGTCTACGCTTTTCGAGAAGCTCTCGCAGGCCGGGCGCTATTACGACGATGCCGCGCCGGTTTGGCTTCGTACGCACCCCTTATCCTCCGAGCGGCTCTCAGACGCGCAACTCCGACTCAGCCAGGTTCAACAAGGAGCAGGGCCTCAACCGAAGGCCTCTTTTCGACGCGATTCGCTGGAGTTCTTATTCATTCGCGCTCGGCTGCTGGCCCAGTCAGGTCGAGACCTTGAACGCACCCGTAGCCTCAAAACCCGTTTCGAGTCTCGCCTGAGCGAGGCGGTGACGGGCCGGGATCAGGCCCTCGCGTGGTACGCGCTCGCCTGGGTTGAATTGGCACTCAAGGCCCCTGAGCGGGCGGATCAGGCGCTGCAACGTGTTCGATTGGCCTTCGTGAGCGGACCCGATGCGACGCTTGCCGCTCCGCTGCTTGCGCGGTTGGAGCAGGCCATTGCCTTTGAGCAGGGGCGTTTTGAGCGGGCTATTGCCGTCGCAGAACCCGTCTCGGGCCCCTGGGCGCGCACAGTCAGCGCAAGGGCGCTGGCACGCGCGCGCGCCGAGGCCTTGTTGATGAGGGGTGATCCAAAACGCGCCATCGAGGCCCTCTCGCAAGGGGCACGTCAGTGGCCTACCGATCATGAAGCCTGGAAGCTTTTGGCGCGCGCCTATGATGCCGACCGTCGCCCTGCCATGGCCCATTGGGCCACTGCGGAGTCGTATGCCTTGTTGGGTGCTTATGGTGCAGCAATTGATCAGATCGCCCTTGCGCGTCGCGTCGAAGGGGCAGATTTCCAGGCGCTCTCTGAAATGGATGCCCGATTGGTGACCTGGAGGGCGGCGCTAAGAGCCCTAGACCCTAACGAAAAACGACCGTCTTCGGACCGTTAACCAGCACTCGCCGCTCGGCGTGCCACAGGACTGCGCGCGCCAATACGCGGGACTCAATATCTGCGCCGATCGATGAGAGAGCGGAGGCGCTCAGGGTATGGTCTACCCGCTCAATGTCCTGCTCAATAATCGGACCCTCGTCGAGATCCGTTGTGACGTAATGGGCCGTGGCCCCGATAATCTTGACGCCGCGTTGATAAGCCTGGTGATAAGGGCGAGCGCCCTTGAAGCTGGGCAGAAAAGAGTGGTGAATATTGATGGCCCGACCACTCCAAGCTGCACACAACGTAGGCGAAAGGATTTGCATGTAGCGCGCCAGCACGATCAGATCTGCTCGTGTCGCTTGACCCAAGTCCATGAGCGCTTGCTCTTGTGCGGCTTTGTTGCCGTCAACAATCGGAAGGTGGTGAAACGGCACCCCATGGTGACGGCAGAGGGGCTCTAGATCGGTGTGATTCGATGCAACGCCCACCAGATCGATGGGCAGCAGACCATTGCTGACGCGAAAGAGCAGGTCATTGAGGCAGTGCCCCGCCTTGGAGACCAGCACCAAGGCGCGCGTGCGCTGGGCACGTGGCTGGAGCGCAAAGCGCATGGAAAGCGTTCCGGCGAGCGCCGAGAAACCGTCTGTGAGGCTGGATTCGGTTTCTTGGCCCGGTGCGTCAAAGTGCACCCGCATGAAAAACAGGCCTGTGTCCTCATCACCAAACTGTGCTGAATCCAGAATGTTGCAGCCACGCGTGAACAGAAACTCTGAGACGCGAAACACGACCCCTTTGGCGTCTGGGCACCCCAGCGTCAGAATAAAGTCATGGTGCTCCAACGCCTCAGTGCCCGTGTGCGTGTACACCCTCGGCCAAGGTGTAAGTCGTGCCGCAGTATGGGCACCGTGCGGAGCCTTGGCTCATGTCGAGGTAGACCTTGGGGTGGCTGCTCCAGAGCGGCATGCGCGGGTTGGGGCAGGCCGCAGGTAGTTCATGGGCCTCGAGTACGACGGTCTCGGATGCGTGCTGAATGTCGGCCATAGGGTCTTCCTAGATTGCAGCCAGCCAGTGGGCATAGCGGTTGGATTTTCCGCTCACAGCGTCGAAAAACTGCTGCTGAATCTGTGCCGTGATGGGACCGCGCGCACCTTGTCCGATGAGGCGGTCGTCGAGCTCACGGATGGGCGTGACTTCGGCAGCCGTCCCGGTGAAGAAGGCTTCATCTGCGCAATAGATTTCATCGCGGGTAATGCGCTTTTCGATGATGGTGAGGCCCAAATCCTGAGCGATCTGCATCACGGAATCGCGGGTGATGCCATCAAGGCAAGAGGCGAGGTCGGGCGTGTAGACCTTGCCCTTTTTGATGATGAACAGGTTCTCGCCGGCGCCCTCTGAGGCGTAGCCATCGGTGTCGAGCAGGAGTGCTTCGTCGTAGCCCATGGCAGCCACCTCTTGGTGGGCCAGAATGGAGTTGATGTAGTAGCCGCAGGCTTTTGCCCTCACCAATGAGACATTCACGTGGTGACGGCTGAAACTGGAGGTCTTGACCCGAATACCCTTGGTGAGACCGTCTTCCCCAAGGTAGGCGCCCCAGGGCCATGCGGCAATCGCGACATGGATGGTGTTCGATGTCGCGGCAATGCCCAGGCGCTCAGAGCCAATAAAAGCAATGGGCCGGATGTAGCAAGCCTTGAGCCCGTTGCGCCGAACCACCTCTTTCTGCGCCTCCTCAAGCGTGGCCTGGTCATAGGCAATCTTCATTTGGAAGATCTTGGCGGAGTTCAGGAAACGCTCCGTGTGGTCTTTGAGGCGGAAAATGGCCGAGCCCGTTGGGGTCTCGTAGGCGCGTACACCCTCAAAGACGCCCATGCCGTAGTGCAGCGTGTGCGTGAGCACATGGGTCTGGGCATCGCGCCATGGCACGAAATGGCCATCCATCCAAATCCAGCCATCGCGATCGGCCATGGACATGACTTCTTCTCCTGAGCGGTTAGAGTGATTGCTTTGCATTCTAGCGAAGCCCCACTGAAGATGCCCACTCTTGGTTTTTCTCCGTTCCGAGATCCTCAGGTGCGTCGTGCCATTCGAGACCTCTCACCGGGGTTGCTGGCCATGGCCGCATGGGGTCTTGTCACGGGCTTGGCCATGATCGAGAGTGGGCTGAGCACGGCCCATGCGGTCGGGATGAGCCTGTTGGTATATGCCGGTGCGGCCCAGCTCGCCTCCCTGCCCTTGATTGCTGCGGGGGCACCCTTGCTGCTCATTTGGGCAAGCGCACTCGTGATCAACTTGCGCTTTCTGATTTATGCAGTGGGTCAGCAGCCTTGGATGAGCCGCCTCCCAAGGGCCCAGCGGCTGCTGCATGGCTATTTCACGACCGATATTCTGGCGGTCTTCGGGGCGCAGCGTGCCCAAGATGGGTGGGCCGCTCAGGCCATGGTCCGCTATTTTCGGACTGGGGCCGTACTCTGCTGGGTGGTCTGGCAGACGGCCTCTCTACTGGGGATTTTCCTCGCCTCCAGTCTGCCGAGAGAGGAGGGGCTTCGGGTCTTGCCCGCGCTCGCCATACTCGCCTTATTGCTGCCGATGATTCGAAGTCGGCCTGCATTGGCTTGTGTGCTGGTCTCGGCCATTGCGTCCCTGGTCTTTAAGGGGTTACCCCTCAATCTTGGCCTCTTTCTCGCAACGCTGGCGGGTGTATTGACTGCAGTACTGCTCAAGCGAAAGGCCGAGCAACATGGGTGAGGCCTGGACATGGATTGCGCTGGTGGGACTGGGGCTGGCTACCCTCGTGACGCGGTCGGGACCGCTTTGGAGTGCGCGTCCGCTTGCGCTCACTGAGGCTCAGAAGTTTGCCCTGCAAATGGCTCCCATGGCCGCACTGGCTGCCATTGTGGCGCCTGCCCTGCTGCTCACGGATGGCGTTTGGGCTCCCAGTCTCCAAGACCCCCGAATCTGGGCATTGATCGCAGCAGTCTCGGCCCGGCTCATGGGCAGAGGCCTGCTCACCATCCTGCTCTCAGGTTTGCTGGTCTACGGGTTCGTGCGACTCATCCTGACCTCGTGAAGCAGCTGTAATGCCCTCGGTGTCTGAGGCACGCCATCAAAAACGTGAGCCCAGAGGGCTCGAACGGCTTGAATAGACGCTGAGAATTCGGATGCTGAGGTGCGCGCCTTGTTTGACCCCGCCAGCCGCAGTCTGTGCTGTCGAAGGCGAAATACACGATAGGCATTAGACACGGCCTCGGCGAGTGATTCCGGAATCAGTCCAAGCCGTCCAGCCGACTTCAGCAGCGCAATGTTCCCAAGGTTTCCCGTCAGTTCAGGGTGGGTGTGCGCATGCTCCAGGACCAGCGCCTGCACAATAAACTCGATATCCACCATTCCACCAGCGTCGTGTTTGAGGTCGAACTGATCGCTGTCATTCGGATGTCCCTCGTGCATCTTCTGCCGCATGGAACAGATCTCCTCCAGCAGCAGAGCGGGCGTTCGCGGGAGGCGCAGCAAACGGACTCGCTCGGCCTCGAATGCGGCTCCGATCTGGGGATCACCCGCGCAAAATCTGGCGCGCGTGAGGGCCTGATGTTCCCAGGTCCAAGCCTGTGACTCCTGATATCGAATGAACCCGGAGAGGCTGGTCACCAAGAGGCCTGCGTTGCCATTGGGCCGCAGACGCAGGTCGATCTCGAACAGACTGCCCGCGGCCGTTTGGGTGGTCAGCCAGACATTGATGCGCTGGGCCAATCGGGCATAGCGCTCTGGGGCATCTGGGTCCGGGTCATCATGGATAAAAATCAAGTCCAGGTCCGAGGCGTAGCCGAGCTCCTTCCCGCCAAGCTTTCCATACGCAATGATGGCAAAGGCGGGGTCTGGGCGGTGACGTTTCTTCGTGGCGCGCCAGGCCGCTTCCAGTGTCACTTGAAGCATACGATCGGCGAGCTCCGAGAGCTGATCAGCCAAGGCCTCAACCGTCCAGCGGCCATCAAGATCTTGAACGAGAATGCGAAAGAGCTGGGCGTGGTGGGCCTCACGCAGCAGGTCCATCTGTCGCTCAACGTCTGGCTCGTCCCCGATCCGTGTCACAGCCAGCTCTCTGCGCAGGTCTGACTCGAATTGGGCGAGATCGATGGACGCCTGCCGACTGCGACGATCCAGTAGCTCGTCGAGGACGATGGGATGTCGACGAAGGTAGTGCATGGCCCACTCTGAAACTTCCGCGATGCGCGCGAGTTGTCCCATGGAGTCTGGGTACTCGTCAAACAGAGCAAGGTAGGCCGAGCGGCCACTGATCTCGTCGATGAGCCCACCGAGCAGACGTTCGACCTGCTCTGGCCGGCTGGTCGCCTGGGCATGTCGTAAGGCCATTGCCTTGACCCGAGACAGGCGACTTTCTCGGTCTGTGGGGCGCTGGTTACCTGCCTCTGGGTCTGATGCAGCCGCTTCATTGTCCCGATGAAAGAGCCGCTCGAATGCGACAGCAACAGTCGATTGATGATGCCCAATACCCTCGGCGAGCGTCTCGGCAGATTGCAGGCCCATCGATCGTGCCATGCGCTCGAAGCAGTCCGTATCGCCTGGCAGCACATGGGTTTGTTGATCCTCGTCGTACTGGAGTCGGTGCTCGAGTCGACGCCAGAAGGCATAGGCGTCCTGAAGGTCTTGGGCCTCATTCGCTTCAAGCCGACCCTGCCGGCTCAATGTTGAGAGCACTTCGCGGGTGCCCCTGGCGCGCAGACTCTCCTCGCGCCCGCCACGAATGAGCTGGAACACCTGCGCAATGAACTCGATCTCTCGAATGCCGCCCGGCCCGAGTTTGATGTCGATGGGGTCTCTTGTGCCCGCAAGGCGTGACTCCCGCTTGAGGCTGCGCCGAAGGGCTTCCTCCCGAATCTGACGGTGTAGGTCACGCAGGGCAGATATGGCGCTAAAGTCCAGATAACGCCGGTAGACAAAGGGGCGTCGAAGCGCCTCCAGGCTCTCGAGGTCTCGCTGGAAACCCATGGCATCTTGCGCAATGGGCTGGTTCACCACGCGCGCTTTGACCCAGGCATAGCGCTCCCACTCTCGCCCCTGGACCACGAAATAATCTTCGAGCATGGCCAGGCTGCAGATCATGGGGCCAGAGTCTCCGTTGGGTCGTAGGCGCAGGTCTACCCGGAAGGCAAACCCATCGGCGGTTGGCTCCTCGAGTAAGACCGCCATGCGTCGGCCCACGCGCGCAAAAAAGCTAAAGAGATCGGTTTTCCCCCGACCAGTGTCATGGCCTGTGGTCTCGCCATCCTCTCGGATCAGGTAGATCAAATCAATATCGGAGGAGGCGTTGAGCTCGCAGCCGCCGAGCTTTCCCATGCCCACAACCATGAGGTCGACCGGCTGACCGTTGCGATCCAGTGGCTGACCATGCCGCTCAATGGACTCTTGTAGCGCGGTTCGATAGGCCCATTGGATGCAGTGCTCCGCAAGCGCGGACAGGCCGGAGAGGTTTTCTTCAAGGTCGGCAAGTCCAGCGAGGTCGCGTCCCATCATGGCCAAGAGCGCCCGGTTGCGAAACTGGCGTAAGGCCTGGTCAGCGGGCTGTCCATGGGCGTGGGCCTGCGCGATGGCCTCTTCAGCCCAGCGAGCGACGAGGGCAGGCGTAATGGGGGCGTCTGTGGGATAGACAAAACCCTTGTCCCGAAGCTGCGGAAGGAGCCGTCTGGCGAATGCGGAGTGCGCCAGCGCGGCTTGATAGGCGGGGTCCAGTTCCTCGTTCATCGTTACCCAGGGAGGGGCTATGCAAGAATCTCCATCATGCCACCCCTTATCGCGCGCGCGCTCTTTGTCCTATTGGTCACGCTCACTGTGGTGACCCTTACGGCAGGTCTGACGGCACGCTACTGGGTCTGGCCGCAGATTGCCCGCTTTCTGAATAGCCCTGAGGCGCTCGCAGAGTTGGTTGCGCCCGCGCTCAAGGCGGACGCACTGAACCTTCAGACCGAGGGCGCACAGGCAGTGTGGGACGATTGGCTTGCGCCACAGATCTCGATTGCGCGTATCCAAGTGATGGATCCAGATGGCAGGCCCACCGCGGTTGCCGAGGGTCTCCGCGCGCATCTGGGCCCTCGCAGCCTGCTCTCGCTATTGAAGGGCTACCCCGTGTTTTCCCGGCTGGAGCTTGACCGTCTCACCCTATTGGGTGAGCGCGGCCCGGAGGGACAGCTGCATCTGGGCGGATTCCTCTTGAGCGGTCGCGACCGCGGGGCCAGTGGCTGGTATGCGATGCTGGCTCAGCAAGGGCCCCTCTGGCTCGGTCATATCAGTCTGAGTTGGAGGGATTCAGACGCATTCGGAACGGTTGAGCTCTCCGAGTTGCGTGTGCGGCTCAGAGAGGATCATGTAGCGATCCGTGCTGCCGATCTTGATCTCGCGGCCTGGCTGCCGCTTGCGCAGCGCATGGACTGGGTCCCAGCCGATGCGCGCCTGGGCGGGCATCTGCGAAATGCGGTGGTCGAATGGAGCGGGGACCTGAGAGAGGCCGGCGCTTTTGCCGTTGTGGAGCACCTCCGAAGACTCAATTTGGAGGCGGACATAGAGGGCGTGCAAGCCAATCAAATGGGCCGCCTGGCTTCACTGAGCGCTGTCTCTGGGAGGCTCAGCGTGACGGGCGGAGAAGGTCGCCTCTCTCTGCTTCCCGCCCCCTTGGAGATCCACCTTCCGCGCGACTTTTCAGCTGGCCCTCTGCGATTCACACAGGCACAAGGTGATCTGGAGTGGCGAGTGACGGATTGGACGGCTCAGCCCAATGGCCTTCCAACGGGACTGACCGTAAGCGTGCAGCGGCTCGCGGTCGAGAACGCGGACTTGTCTGCCGCGATCTCGGGTACGCAGGAGCTGCTGGGCACAGACCTCGGCAGGGCAGACTTCAAAGGCCAGGTCCTGCGTGCTCGCCCGGATCGCGTTCATTACTACCTGCCCAGTACCGTGGGCAAAGACGCTCGAGACTGGATGCGCCGTGCCTTTGTCTCGTCCAAGCCTGTGGCGGGTCAGTTCCAGCTCATGGGGGCCGTGGCGGAGTTCCCATTCGATCAGCGGCCAGGCGCGGGTCGGTTCGACGCCCAGCTCACACTGCAAGACGCTGCGCTCAATGTCGCCCCTGGATGGCCGCGCATACAGGCCGATCAGATCGATGTGGGCTTTGCAGGACCTGAGCTCTCGGTGCGAGCGGCCAAGGCGCGCATGGGAGATGCCCCCCTCTTTGATGTGGTTGGACGTATCCCGCATCTGGACGATCCCCAGCCCAAGCTTGAAATTGCAGGGCGCTTCGACGCCCCACTCTCGGCGATCCTGTCCACAGTGAATGCGTCTCCGGTGCTGGGCATGCTGGGGGGGCTCACGGATGGCGCATTAGGAAGCGGTCGCAGCGAGCTGGGCCTCGCCCTGGTGATCGACTTGAAAAACCCTGATCTCACTACCGTTAAGGGTGAGTTGCGATTGGATAAGGCTGGCCTGGAATTGCAGGGGGTTCCCGCACTCTCATCGCTCACAGGCCGTATTGGATTTGATGAGCGCGGCCTGCTCGCCCTCGATGTCAAAGGCAGGGCACTTGGGGGACCCGTCACACTTGCGCTCGGGGGTTCTCGACAGCAGCTTGCGGTTCAGGGTGAGTTCAGAGGTGCCGATCTCGAACGCTGGATGCGCGAGGCTCTTGAGGTCCCGCTTCGAGGTGTGATTGCAGGTCAGACGCCCTACGCACTCTCAATCCAGATGGGCAGAAGCAGGCTCCAGCTCCAGGCTCAGTCCTCTCTGAGGGGCCTCACCCTGGGTCTCCCCGCCCCGCTTCAGAAGGGGGCTGAAGAGGCTTGGGGGCTGACCGTTTCGATGGATCGACAGCGCGCGGGGACTGATCGGACAGAGCAGATCCTGCTCTCCACGCAAGGCCAGCGTCTTGGCCTCCATTTTGAACGCCGCGAGCGCGCAGGCCAAGTCAGTCGGCGTGGCATGCTCGCGGTTCAGGCGCCTGCCAATCTGCCCTCAGACCCTGGACTGGTGCTCCGTGTGAAGGCCAAATCCTTTGCGCTACTCGACTGGCTTTCAGCGCTAGATGAGAACCTAACGGCTGAGACGGGCCCACCTGGGGCATCCGTCGCGGCCCGAGGTGAGCCGCTCTTGCGAACAGTCGAGGTCCAGGCCGATCAGCTCTCGCTGGGGAGCCAGGCTTTGGCGCTGGCGAGCCTGCGAGCCAACCGAAAGTCTGCGCATTGGGCCTTGAATCTAGAGGCCCGAGAGGCGGCGGGCCAGCTCATCTGGCGACCAGCGCCCGAGGATCATGCCCAGGGGTCTCGGGGCGTGCTGGTGGCGCGCCTCAGCCGGCTCTGGCTCTCTGCCGCAGAGCCCACGAATCCCGCCGCACAAAGTACGACCCAAACCGCCCTAAAGGAGGCCCAGCGTTGGCCAAGCCTTGATCTCGTCGCCGAGGACTTTCGTCGGGGAAAGACGGCCCTTGGGCGTCTTGTGATTGATGCGGCCCCGCGGCCGCAGGAGAACAGCTGGTACATCTCGCGGCTGAGCCTTGACAACCCAGATGCGGAGTTGCTGGGGTCTGGACGTTGGGCCGCGAAAGCACAATCAGGGGGCGGGTCGGAGACGCGACTCGATCTGGAGCTGAAGATCAAGAAGGGCGAAGGATTGCTCGCACGGATGGGCTATCCGGGTCTGATCCGCGAGACGCCTGGGGGCATTAAGGGCGTACTCTCTTGGGACGGTGCGCCGACTGATTTTCGCGTCCGTGCGTTGAGAGGACAGCTTGCCTTGGACCTGGAGTCCGGGCGATTTCTCAAGGCAGATCCTGGCTTGGCTAAGCTCATCAGCGTGCTGAACCTGCAGTCTTTGCCCAAACGCATGACGCTCGACTTTAGAGATATTTTTTCGGAGGGGTTTAGCTTCGAGCGGGTCCGGGGTGATGTGCTGCTCAATGAGGGGCAGGCTGAGACTAAGAACCTGCGCATTGTTGGGGTGCAGGCCTCCGTTTTTATTGAGGGTACGGCCAACCTCACAACGGAAACTCAGAATATTCGGGTGTTGGTGCTACCAGAATTAAATGCAGGGCTTGCGTCCTTGGGATATGCCTTGATCAATCCCGCGATTGGACTGGGCAGCTTTCTTGCGCAATTTGTCTTGAGAGATCCGCTCAGGCAGATCCTCGCCTACGAATACGCGCTGACGGGCCCTTGGGACGACCCGACTGTGCGGGAACTTCCCCGATCGGAGCAGAAATCGCCATGACCCGAGTTGCCGCGATCCAGATGGTGTCTACCCCCGAGCCGCTCGACAACCTTGCGCGTATGCGCGACTGGGTGGTGCGTGCTGCACAAGACGGCGCGCAGATGGTCGTCCTCCCCGAGTATTTCTGCCTGATGGGGCACCGAGACACCGACAAGCTCGCGATTGCGGAGCCTGCCTGGCAAGGCCCCGGAGACCCTGATGTCAACCTGCAGCCCATGCAGGCTGAACTCGTGAAAACGGCGCGAGCCGCTGGGGTCTGGCTGATCGCGGGCACACTGCCCGTACAGAGCCCAGACCCCAAGCGCGTCCTCAATACGATGCAGGTGATATCTCCGGACGGCCAGTGGGTCTCACGCTATGACAAGCTCCACCTCTTTGCCTTTGATAATGGAGAGGAGCACTACGATGAGGCCCGCAGCATCTGCCCTGGCACTGCGCCCGTAGCCTGTGCAACGCCAGCGGGTCGAACGGCGCTCTCGGTCTGTTATGACATTCGCTTTCCTGAGTTCTATCGCGCCCTGGGTCGGCCGTCCCCGCTGGACCTCATCGTGGTCTCCGCTGCATTTACCTACCCAACGGGCAAGGCGCATTGGGAGGTTTTGCTGCGCGCCCGGGCGATTGAAAATCAGTGCTGGCTGGTCGCGAGTGCTCAGGGAGGCCTGCATGAGAACGGTCGAAGAACATGGGGGCACTCGATGGTGATTAACCCCTGGGGAGATGTGGTCGCATCCCTTCCCGAGGGCGAGGGCATGGTGATCGCAGAAATTGACCCTGCCCAGACACACAAGGTTCGCCTAAACTTGCCTGCTCTCCAACACCAGATCGTCTCCCTGCCATGACGCCCTCTGACGCCGCTATCGTCTCGCTCTCCACCGCCCACCGCCTCCTGCTCGAGCCTCATGGGCTCACCGAGCAGCACCTGCATCAGGCGGTTGCCGAGATCTTCGCCCACCGGGTGGATTACGCCGACCTCTATTTTCAGCTCACGCGCTCTGAGGCCTGGAGTCTCGACGAGGGCATGGTGAAGTCGGGCAGTTATGCGCTAGACCAGGGCGTCGGTGTTCGCGCCATTGCCGGGGAGAAGACAGCCTTTGCCTACAGCGACACGCTCAGCCCCGAAGCGCTGATGGAGGCCGCTCATACCACCCGCAGCATTGCGCGATCCGGTGCGAGCAAGGCACGCGTAAGGGTTGGGGAACAGAAGGAGCGTATGGTCCGCGGCCGCGAGGTCTTTACACCCCCTGGCGCGCGTCCGCTCTATGGGAGTGAGGATCCGCTGAGTGTGCTGACCGCCCAGGAGAAGGTCGCTCTCTTAATGGAAGTCGAGCGCATCGCCCGGCAGCAGGACCCACGGGTCTCTCAGGTCATGGCCTCACTGGCGGGCGAACACGACGTGGTTCTGGTGTTTCGGTCTGATGGCCGGCTCGCAGCAGATGTGCGTCCTTTGGTGCGGCTCTCCGTGACGGTGATTGTGGAGTCAAATGGCCGAAGAGAGCAGGGCTCGAGCGGTGGGGGAGGGCGCACGAGCCTTCTGAGTTTCACACCTGATCGCATTGAATGGCATGCCAAGGAGGCTGTGCGTCAGGCCCTGATCAATCTCGATGCCCGCCCCGCGCCGGCTGGCGTGATGCCAGTCGTGTTGGGTTCGGGCTGGCCTGGTGTGCTGCTGCATGAGGCGGTAGGCCATGGCCTCGAGGGCGACTTCAATCGCAAAGGGTCCTCAGCCTTTTCGGGCCGTCTGGGGCAGCGGGTTGCGGCACCAGGGGTGACGGTGATTGACGATGGCACGCTCGCCGATCGGCGAGGGTCTCTGCATGTGGATGACGAAGGCAACGCAACCCAGCGAAACGTCCTCATCGAAGACGGCATCCTATGCGGCTACCTGCAAGACAGCCACAATGCCCGACTCATGGGGGTGCCGGTAACCGGAAATGGGCGCAGAGAGTCCTATGCTCATCTCACCATGCCGCGCATGACCAACACATTCATGCTCGCGGGAGACCGCAGTCCGGAGGAGATCGTGGCCTCTCTCGATCGCGGACTCTATGCGGTCAACTTTGGAGGCGGACAGGTTGACATCACCAGCGGTAAGTTCGTTTTCTCTGCCTCAGAGGCCTATTGGGTGGAGAACGGCAAGATTCAGTACCCGGTGAAAGGCGCGACGCTCATTGGCAACGGCCCCGATGCCCTTACCCGTGTTGCCCTCATCGGCAATGACATGGCGCTGGACCCCGGCATTGGGACCTGTGGCAAGGAGGGCCAGAGCGTGCCGGTCGGTGTAGGCCAGCCCACACTCCGAATCGAAGGCCTGACAGTGGGTGGAACCGGCTAAACTAGAGGGCTCCTCTCTTTCCACACGCTGACCTCGCTGAACCATGCACCAGACATCCGACCTTCGCATTCGCGACCTCAAGCCGCTGATCACGCCTCTGGCGTTGACAGCAGAATCCCCTATTACGGAGACCATTTCTGAGTTGGTCTCTGGCACGCGCATGGCCATTCATCGGATCCTGCATGACATGGATGACCGCATGCTGGTGATCATCGGGCCCTGCTCCATCCACGACCCCAAATCCGCCTATGAGTACGCCGAGCGACTCAAGGCAGAGCGGGCGAGATTCTCAAAGGACCTCGAGGTGGTGATGCGGGTCTACTTCGAGAAGCCCCGCACCACCGTAGGCTGGAAGGGGCTCATCAACGACCCCCACCTCGACAACTCGTTCGACATCAACGCGGGCCTGCGACTGGGTCGTGAGGTGCTGCTCACCATCAATGGCATGGGTGTGCCAGCCGGTGTGGAGTACCTCGATGTCATCAGCCCGCAGTATGTTGCCGATCTCGTCTCTTGGGGCGCAATTGGCGCCAGAACCACTGAGTCTCAGGTGCATCGAGAACTGGCCTCCGGGCTGTCCTGCCCAGTGGGCTTCAAGAATGGAACCGACGGCAATTTGAAAATTGCATTCGATGCCATCAAGGCGGCCTCGCACCCCCACCACTTTCTGTCAGTGACCCATGAAGGCAAGAGCGCCATCTTCTCGACCTCGGGCAACGAGGACTGCCATGTCATTCTGAGAGGGGGCAAGCAGCCCAACTATGATGCCGCCAGCGTGCAGGCTGCCTGCCAGGATGCCTCGGCTGCTGGACTGGCATGTCGTCTGATGATCGATATGAGTCATGGCAATTCCAGCAAGAAACCCGAGAACCAAGTGCCTGTCGCGCGAGCGGTGGCTGAACAAGTCGCTGCGGGTGATCGGCGTATTTTTGGTGTGATGGTTGAGAGCCATCTCGTACAAGGCCGGCAAGACCTCAAACCGGGCATGCGTCGTGAAGACCTGGTCTACGGTCAGAGCATTACCGATGGCTGTGTGGGATGGGAAGACAGCATCGGTATTCTTGAGACCTTAGCCGAAGCCGTACGCGCGCGTCGGGTGCAGGCCGCCCAGTCCAACTAGGCGGTTTGCGCGTTAAGCGCTCCGACCGCCGGCCTGGCTACCCCGCCATAACGCCTCTTGGGTCGCTGTCGCACTCGCAAGCGACCGCCCCGCCACGAAGAGAAAGTCTGAGAGCCGGTTGAGGTATTGCATGCCCGGTTCGAGTCCGGCCTCTGCCTCAGCGAGGGCGACCCAGTGCCGCTCTGCCCGCCTTGCGACTGTGCGGGAGAGGTGTGCAATGGCGATCAGGTGGCTTCCACCGGGCAGCACGAATTCGCGCAAGGGTGGGAGCCGTGCATTCAGGCGCTCAATGGCTGCGTCAAGTGCTGCAATACGCTCTATGCGCAGCAGCGATTGCCCGGGAAGGCTGAGCGAGCCGCCCAGGTCAAAAAGGTCTTGCTGAATGCTCTGCAGCAGGGGCTCGATCTCTTGTGCGGGTTCAGGCAGAGGACCGTAGGCACGAAGATCAGCCAGCAAAAGACCAATCCAGCTATTGAGTTCGTCGACATCCCCCATCACCTCAATGCGGGGGTGATGTTTGGGAAGCCTGCTGCCGTCGGCAAGGCCGGTCTGGCCTTGATCCCCGGTTCGGGTCACGATGCGAGTGAGTCTGTCAGTCATGTGGGGATACTACCTCCCCTGGCCAGACTTCAAGTCCACTACACTAAATGGATATGAATGCGCCCGTAACCATCCCGCTTGGAGAGCTCCGGTTCTCGGACATCACGTCTGAAATGCCGCAGGACAAGCGCGCTGCTTTCCTGACGGATCTGAGCAGGCTGTTGCCAGCTGATGCATTACTCACCAGCCTTGAAGCGCGAAAGCCCTATGAATGCGATGGCCTTTCTGGCTACAGGCATGTACCCGCTGCCGTCGCACTGCCGCACAGCGAGGATCAGGCTGCGGCTGTGCTCAAGTGCTGCCGTGACCATGACGTGCCGGTGGTTGCCCGAGGGGCAGGCACTGGGCTGTCAGGTGGGGCAACCCCGCATCGCGGTGGGCTCGTCCTCAGCCTCGCAAGGCTCTCTCGCATTGTCTCTATCGACCCGCTTGCCCGCACAGCTCGGGTTCAGCCTGGTGTGCGCAACCTCGCAATCAGTGAGGCTGCTGCCCCCTTCGGTCTTTACTACGCACCCGATCCCTCCTCTCAGATTGCCTGCACGATTGGCGGCAATGTCGCGGAGAATTCAGGCGGCGTGCATTGCCTGAAATATGGACTGACGGTGCATAACGTGCTTCGGGTGCGGGGTCTCACCATCGATGGTGAAGTCATTGAATTTGGCAGTGAGGCCTTGGACACCCCAGGATACGATCTGCTTGCATTGGCCATTGGGTCTGAGGGCATGCTTGCAGTGACGACCGAAGTGACGGTTCGGCTGGTGCCCAAGCCGCAGCTTGCGCGCGTCATCATGGCCTCTTTTGATGATGTCGAGAAAGCTGGCCAGGCCGTGGCTGACCTCATTGCTGCGGGCATCATTCCAGCGGGCCTCGAAATGATGGATCAGGGTATGACGGAGGCGGTCGAGGAATTCGTACACGCCGGCTACGACACGCAGGCAGCGGCCATTCTGCTCTGCGAGTCAGATGGCACCCCGGAGGAGGTGGCAGAGGAAATCGACCATATGCAGTCGGTGCTTCGCCAGAGTGGAGCAATCGACCTGAGGGTCTCCGAGAGTGAGGCCGAGCGGCTTCGATTCTGGTCTGGACGTAAGAATGCCTTTCCAGCATCGGGGCGGATTTCGCCCGACTACTACTGCATTGACGGCACCATTCCGCGGCGCAAGCTAGGCGACATGCTCAAACGCATTGCCGAGCTTGAGCAAAAGTATGGCCTGCGTTGTTTAAACGTGTTCCATGCGGGGGATGGCAATCTGCACCCGCTCATTCTGTTCGATGCCAGCCAGCCGGGTCAGTTCGAGACCACAGAGCGGTTTGGCGCCGAAATCCTTGACATCTGCGTCTCCTTTGGCGGCACCGTCACGGGAGAGCATGGCGTCGGCATCGAGAAGATTGGCAGCATGTGCGGTCAGTTCTCGCCCGCTGAGCTCAGCAGCTTCTTTGCCGTGAAGCGGGCCTTTGATCCCAAGGGGCTACTGAACCCGGGCAAAGCCATTCCGACGCTCACCCGATGCGCAGAAATGGGCCGCATGCATGTGCACGCGGGTGCTTTGCGCTTCCCAGACCTGCCGAGGTTCTAGTGGTTACGCCGGAACAATGGCTTGTACAGGCGCAACAACTGCTTGCCCAGGCGCGTGGACAAGCGATGCCGGTTTTCATTGAGGGCCATGGTTCAAAGGCGTTCTATGGCAACGCCCGGCCCGTTCAGAGCCTGCGCCTCTCAACCGCGGATTACAGCGGTATCGTGAACTATGACCCTACCGAGTTGGTGGTGGTCGCCCGGGCGGGCACACCCATTGTCGTGCTCGAGGCTGCGCTGGCTGAGCAGGGGCAATGCCTCGCCTTTGAGCCCCCTCGATTCGGCCCCGATCGCAGTGGAACGGTTGGCGGGATGGTTGCCACTGGCCTCTCGGGCCCAGCCCGTCTATCTGCTGGAAGCTGTCGTGATGCCCTGTTGGGTATGACCGTTCTCAACAGCAGCGGAGAGTGTCTGCGCTTTGGGGGTACGGTCATGAAAAACGTCGCTGGGTATGACATGACCCGCCTCCATGCGGGAGCGCTTGGGACGCTGGGAGTCATCCTTGATGTGGCGATTAAGGTCCTCCCGAGGCCCACTTCTAGCCTTACGGTGAGTGCGTCTATGGACCAGGCTTCGGCTCTTTCGCAGACCTCTTCCTGGCTTGCACAACCCCTTCCAATTGCCGCCACAGCCTGGCTGCCGAGCGGGGAACTGATCTTGCGCCTTGCTGGTGCGCGGGCGGCTGTGGAGTCCGCTGCAGATCGGTTTGAACGCGAAATGGGCAGCTCGCGCCTGCGGCGGTGGGGTGAGCCTGAGGCGATCTCGTTCTGGGATAGCCTGCGAGACCAGACCCACCCATTTTTTAGTGCGCCCGCCAACGGAGCGAGTCTCTGGAGAATTTCCGTTGCGCCAACAAGCCCTGTGCTTTCCATCAAGGGCGGTGCGAAGCAGCGCGAGCCGCTGATTGAGTGGGGGGGTGGGCAGCGATGGCTCTGGTCGGATGCAGAGGCTGCAGAAGTTCGTCAGGCTGCGTTCGCCCAGGGTGGGCATGCCACTCGGTTTCGCGCGACGGGCCCGCAGATCGATGCATTCACGCCGGTATCGGGCATCTTGCATGACATACACAGCAGGCTTAAGGCCGAGCTCGACCCCCATGGGCTTTTAGAGCCGGGTCGGCTCTATCAGGGGATTTAGGGTGGAAACGCAGCTCGCACCATTTATGCAGGATACGCCCGAGGGCATGGCTGCAGCGGAGATTCTTGGCCGCTGTGTGCATTGCGGTTTTTGTACCGCCACATGCCCCACCTATCAGCTGCTCGGCGATGAGCTCGATGGCCCTCGCGGCCGCATCTACCTCATGAAACAAATGTTTGAAGGCGCCGAGGTGGGTCAAGAAACCCTCACCCACCTCGATCGTTGCCTGACCTGCCGCAGCTGCGAGACGACCTGTCCCTCCGGTGTGGAATACGGGCGCTTGGTAGACATTGGCCGCACGGTTGCAGAACAGCAGATTGAGAGGCCCCTGGGCCAGAAGCTGCTGAGAGGGCTGCTGCGCGAGGGGCTGAATTCACCATTATTTGCGCCTGCTATGTCTGTTGGTCGCTCCGTGCGTGCACTATTGCCTGCAGCGCTAAAAGAAAAAATTCCCCAAGGAAGGTCGGCCGGAGCCAGCGTTCGGGCGCGTCATGACAGACGGCTCATTCTTCCATCGGGATGTGTGCAGCCCTCAATGCTCCCCGGAATCGATGCAGCAACCCAGCGTGTCATGGATCAACTCGGATTTTCTGTCGCAGAGCTGCCGCCCCAATCTGCCTCGCGATGTTGTGGAGCCATTCGGCAGCACCTCTCGGATGCACCGGGCGCGCTCAGCCAAGTCAAGCAGAATGTAGACGCGTGGTATCCCTTGCTTGCTAGCGGGGCAGCGGAGGGCATTCTGGTCAATGCATCAGGCTGTGCCGTGATGGTGAAGGATTACGGCCACCTTCTGGCGCATGATCCAGACTATGCCGAGCGCGCCGTGCGCGTGAGTGCAAGTGCAATGGACCCCATCGAGTGGCTCGAGCCCCTCTTGCCCCAGATTCAACAACTCCTCGCCCAGCTCAATCGAGATCAGCTCACAGACGATCAGGCTCATCTGGTTTACCACGCGCCTTGCACCCAACAGCATGGCCTCAAGCTGCGTGGCGCCGTAGAGCGATTTCTCACAGCGCTTGGCGCCCGTCTAGATCCGGTCGCAGACGCACATCTCTGCTGCGGGTCAGCGGGCACCTATTCCGTCTTGCAGCCCGAACTCTCCCAGGCCTTGCGCGCGCGCAAACTACAGGCGCTTGAGGCGCAGGCGCCTATTTGTATCCTGTCGGCCAATGTCGGCTGCATCACGCACCTGGCCGCTGCTGCCAACCGCCCCGTGCTGCACTGGATCGAGTGGCTCGACGATCGACTCTCCGGCCGACTCAACAGCCCGCAGGCGTGATGCTTCCCAGCACGCGCGGGCCGCGTGCGCCGGTCACCGAGGGGTGATTTCCAGGGTGACCGAGCAGGCACTGGCCTGCGAGCCAGGCAAATGCGCCGGCCTCAACATCCTCAACAGGCCATCCCAGGGCCTCTGTGGTCAAGACTGCACAGCCACGTGGTTTTAGCTGATCTTCAAGTGCACGGATCAAGGCGAGATTGCGCACGCCACCTCCACAGAGATAGAGCGCACTGAGGTCTTGGGGGAGTTGGTCGATGACGCTCTGAACGGTGAGTGCAAGCAGTGTGGCTTGGACGACTGTCGGGCTGGGCTCAGGACCATAGGCCTGACGGTGCGCATGGAGGTGTCGCTCGAGCCACTCCAGCGAAAAATGGTCGCGCCCCGTGCTCTTTGGCGGCGATGCATGGAAAAAGGGGTCTGAGAGCAGCCGACGCAGCAGCCGCTCGTCAGGGGATGTTGAGCTTGCCCAAGTCCCTTCGGCGTCGAACGCCTGATGGAAGTGTCGCTGGCACCAGAGGTCCATCAGGGTATTGGCGGGTCCCGTGTCAAAACCGCCTAAGGCGTCCCCGTGAATCACGCTAACGTTGGCAATACCCCCCAGGTTGAGCACCGCCACAGGCCCGACATGGCGGCCTGCCACCATCGCTGCGTGAAAGGGCGGCACCAGCGGCGCTCCCTGGCCGCCAGCAGCGAGGTCGCGGCTTCTGAAGTCGTGCACCACATCGAGCATCAGCAGTTCAGCCAGCGTGGCTGGCGCTGCGAGCTGAAGACTCAGTCCTTGGCTGGGCCAGTGACGGACCGTCTGTCCGTGGATCCCAATGGCCCGAACGGGGCCCGGGCTTGACTCACGCAGATGCGTCACCACGGGCGCAATGGCCTGCATCAGCGCTTGACTGGCACGCGCGACCTGGAGGAGGGGATCCGATTCCCACTGGCTGGTCTGGATCTGGCTGAGCTGCTCGCGCAGGGGGGTGGGCATCGCTGCATGTCTGCTGTCGACGCGCCGGGGTGTGGCCTGAGAGAGGTCAACAAGACAGGCGTCGATGCCATCCATCGAGGTCCCTGTCATGACCCCTATGATGAGCATCAGGACCCAGACGGCTTAAGGCTGGCCGTATTCACATTGTCGAGCAGCGAGAGTCGCTTGCGAAGATCGTCGGCCACAGCCTGAAAGGCGGTGAGATTTACTCCCTCCAGGCTGGGCACCTGGGGGTTCTCACGCGCAATTTTTGAAGGATCAATCGAGCGGCCTTGAATCCGGAACTCATAGTGCAGGTGTGGGCCCGTGGCCCAACCGGTGGCCCCAACGTAGCCAATCACCTCGCCCATGCGCACCTCTCGACCGACCTGTATACCCGGGGCATAGCGCGAGAGGTGAGCGTAGTAGGTGCTGTAGCGCAGGTTGTGCTGGATTTCGATCGCATTACCGTAGCCCCCGTTGTAGCCTCGCTCGACGATCTTTCCGTCAGCAACCGCGCGAACGGGCGTTCCGACCGGCGCAGCGTAGTCCACACCTCTGTGGGCACGGGGGTCTCCGAAGAGGGGGTGGAGTCGATAGCTTGTGAAACTCGAGCTGATCCGTGTGTAACGCAGGGGGGCCGCCAGAAAGCCTCTTCGGACGGACTTGCCTTCGGCGTCGTAGTAGCCGCCCCGTCCTTCCGGGGTTACAAAATAGAGCGCCTCGTGAGTGAGTCCTGAGGCCTCAAACCGCACGGCAATGAGCCGATGCTCGCCTGTGTCCCGTCCTGCGACCCGCTGCGCCTCGTAAATGACGCGGACTTTGTCGCCCGGTTTGACCTGTCGGCGGAAATCCAGGTCCGATTCAAACAGGCTGACAACCTCTTCGGTGATCTTTGCGGGCACGCCCGCCTGGTCCATGGCTCCGAAGAAAGACTGCCCAACCTCTACGGACCGATGTTCGATCTGGGTTTCTGCGGTCAGGGTGCCTGTTCTGACCTCAAACTTGCCCTCTCCCACCCGCTCCACAATCCATGCGTCATCACCACTGTAGAGCTGAAGTCGAAGCAGGCGGCCGGCCAAATCGGTCTGTACGACGGCGAGGCGGCCTGTACTCGATCGCAGGACAGCGGCGTTGCGTCGATCTTGGTTCAGAAATGCGAGGGCGGCATCGTCTTGGATGCCCATGCGATCAAAAAGCCGCGCCATCGTGTCACCACGCCGGACCTCGTCCTCCCGCGAGAGGTCAAGGCCATGGGCCTGGAGCGCCTTGAGCTGCTCATCAAGCGACGGGTTTGCCAGGACGACGCGAACCGGCTGGTTGAGCAGGGCCGATTCGGCCTCCGAGAGAGGCGCTAAGCCAAGTGCAGTCAGAATTGCCAGGCTTACACCGAGGCCAGCGGAGCCGAAGATCCAGGTATTGAGCGCGCGAGGGGTCATCACAAGTAAAATTCTACTGATGGTTTCGTCTACCCCCCCACTTTCCCCTTCGATTGAGCATGCGCTCTCAGTCGTCCTTCGCGGCGCTGATGAGCTTCTCGTGCTCGAAGAACTCCAGGCCAAGCTCCATCGCAGCGAGGCCACAGGCCAGCCCCTGCGAGTCAAGCTCGGGCTCGACCCGACTGCCCCTGATCTCCACCTGGGCCATACCGTGGTGCTCAATAAGCTGCGGCAGCTCCAAGACCTGGGGCATCAGGTGATCTTCCTGATCGGCGACTTCACTGCACTCATCGGAGATCCCACGGGCCGCAACAGCACGCGCCCGCCCCTTACGCCAGACGAGATTGCTCAGAACGCAGAGACCTATTTTCGGCAGGCGTCTCTTGTGCTCGATCCCGAACGCACCGAGATTCGGCGCAACTCTGAATGGTGCGAGGCGCTCGGTGCCCAGGGCATGATTCGGCTTGCAGCACAGTCCACCGTTGCACGCATGCTCGAGCGCGATGACTTCACCAAGCGTTACAAGTCGGGTACTCCAATCTCGGTCCATGAGTTTCTCTACCCCCTGATGCAGGGTTACGACTCTGTGGTGCTCAAGGCCGACCTCGAGCTGGGCGGAACCGACCAGAAGTTCAACCTCCTGATGGGACGCGAGCTTCAGAGAAATGCGGGTCAATCCCCGCAGTGTGTGCTGACCATGCCCTTGCTCGAAGGCCTCGATGGGGTCGAGAAGATGAGTAAGAGCAAGGGCAACTACATTGGCATTGCCGAATCACCCGATGACATGTTCGGCAAGCTCATGTCTATTTCAGACACCCTCATGTGGCGTTACTTTCTGCTGCTCTCGTTTCGAAGTGAGGCCGAGATTCAGGCCCTCAGATCTGCCGCAGAGGCCGGCAGAAATCCACGCGATATCAAAGTAGAGCTGGCACAGGAGATCGTGACGCGGTTCCATTCGGCCGCGCTCGCCGAGCAGGCACTCGCCACCTTTGAAGCCCGCTTCAAACAAGGGGAGATTCCACAAGACCTGGAACCCATTCGCCTGCCCGCAGGTCCTTACAGCATTGGTCAGCTGCTCAAGGAATCCGGTTTGGTCTCCTCTGGCTCAGAAGCCAATCGCAATATCGAACAGGGTGGCGTCAAAATTAACGGCGAGCGGGTCTCAGATCGAAACCAGCAGATTGCGTCTGGGGATTTTGTACTCCAGGTGGGAAAACGTCGATTCGCGCGCGTGCTCATTGGAGGAGCGGACTGATGTCTGAATGGGTTGCGCCGCGCGCTGCGCGTCGATTTCTCGTGGTCGGCCTTGCAACCATCGCGGCCGTCTATTTTCTGATTCTGGTTGGGGGAACGGTTCGCGCAACGGGCGCCGGCATGGGCTGCCCAGACTGGCCCTTATGCTTCGGTCAGCTCATCCCGCCGACCTCTGAAGCCCAGCTCCCAGCCAACTGGCGAGAGATATACAGCCATAGAGGCTATGCGGATGCACCATTCGATCCCATTAAGACCTGGACGGAATACCTCAACCGGCTTGTCGGCGCAGTGATTGGCCTGTTGGTGCTCGCCACCGCATGGCTCTCCCGGCCTTATTGGAGGACCGACCGGTCAGTGGTTTGGGCGGCTGTTGGCGGGGCCTTTTTTGTGGGCTTTAACGGCTGGCTGGGCTCTATGGTGGTGGCCACCAACCTGCGCCCGGTCATGATCTCCCTGCACATGACGGGCGCGTTCTTGGTTCAGATGTGCCTCATCTACGCCGTGGTTCGTTCTCAGCGTGAGGCGCTGCGAGAGACCCTACACGCCTTGCCCCAGTGGTTCTCTGGTCTCGTGATTGTCACGATGGTGGCCATGATCCTGCAGATTGTGATGGGCATCCAGATTCGCGAGAGCGTCGACCTCATCTCCCGCGCCGCCACGCCGCTTGAACGCGATCAATGGATCGAGATGATCCCCGTCATTTTCTATTTCCATCGATCATTCAGCTGGGTTATTTTGGCGTTGGTCGCTTACTTGGTCTGGCGCCTCTGGACGAGCCCGCTGCGTGCGACCGCAGTTGGCCGCATCAGCCTCTGGCTCTTTGGGCTGGTGATCTTCGAGATGCTGCTCGGCGGAGCCCTCAACCATCTTGGTTTCCCGCTGCTGGCCCAGCCCGTGCACCTACTGGCGGCCCATCTTATTTTTGGCGCCCTTTGGTTTCTTTGGGTTGCCATTTCAGTTGCCCGCCTAAGCCCTGTGGCGAAGGCTTCTCCCACTCCCCTGAACAGGACTTCACATGTTTGATCGCGCGCTTGACCCTGCCCAACTCGATCCCGATGTTTTTGCTGCCATTACCGCCGAGAACCAGCGGCAGGAGGCGCACATCGAGCTGATTGCCTCTGAGAACTATGCGAGTCCAGCCGTCATGGCGGCCCAGGGATCCCAGCTCACCAACAAGTACGCTGAGGGCTACCCCGGGAAGCGGTATTACGGTGGGTGTGAGCATGTTGATGTGGTCGAACAACTCGCCATTGATCGCCTCAAGCAGCTCTATGGCTGTGATGCGGCAAATGTGCAGCCACACTCGGGTGCACAAGCCAATACGGCGGTCTTTCTCGCCTTCCTCAAGCCCGGAGACACCATCATGGGGCTCTCGCTTGCAGAGGGTGGTCACCTCACACATGGCATGCCTCTGAACCTCTCTGGCAAGTGGTTTAACGTCGTGCCGTATGGCCTCAATGCCGCCGAGGAAATTGATTACGACCGCATGGAAGCCCTGGCTCGCGAGCACAAGCCCAAGCTGCTGATCGCTGGCGCCTCAGCCTATTCTCTGAAGACAGACTGGGCGCGCTTTGCTCGCGTGGCAAAAGAGATCGGCGCCATTTTTATGGTGGATATGGCCCACTACTCGGGCCTGATTGCTGCGGGCGTGTATCCCAACCCGGTGCCCCATGCAGATGTTGTCACCTCAACCACCCACAAGAGCCTGCGTGGGCCGCGAGGCGGCATCATTCTCATGAAGGCCGAACATGAGAAGGCGATTAACAGCGCGATATTTCCTGGCATTCAGGGTGGCCCGCTCATGCATGTGATTGCTGCAAAGGCGGTTGCCTTCGGAGAGGCGCTCAAGCCCGAGTTCAAGGTTTATGCCCAGCAGGTGATCGACAATGCCAAGGTGCTCGCCGAATCCCTCGTGCAGCGTGGTCTGCGTATCGTCTCTGGCCGTACCGAGAGCCACGTCATGCTGGTCGATCTCCGGGCTAAGCACATCACCGGCAAGTTGGCCGAAGCGGCTCTGGGTCAGGCCCACATCACTGTCAACAAGAATGCGATTCCGAACGACCCTGAGAAGCCATTTGTCACCAGTGGCATTCGCCTCGGAACGCCCGCGTGCACCACCCGAGGCTTTGGACCTGAAGAAATGAAGCACATTGCCAATCTCATTGCCGATGTTCTAGAGGCCCCAGAGGATTCATCCAATCTCGGTCGTGTGCGCGCACAGGTTGAGGCGCTCACCGCACGTTTCCCGGTTTACCGATAAGCGCGTCGGGGCCTCACGCGCATGCGATGCCCCGCCTGTGGGTCACCCGATACGCAGGTGACCGACACGCGACTCTCTGAAGACGGCAATCAGATCAGACGTCGTCGGCGGTGCGCGGCCTGCGATCGCCGCTTCAAGACCATTGAACAGATGGAGCTTAGCTTTCCAATGGTCGTCAAGAAGGATGGCTCACGGCGCGAGTACGACGTGGGCAAGCTGCGCTCGAGCATGACCTTGGCGCTGCGCAAGCGCCCGGTCTCTGCAGATGTGCTGGAGCAGGCGGTTCGCCAGATTGAAGAGCGGCTCTCGGCCTCTGGAGAGCGTGAGGTGAGTAGCCAGTTCATTGGTGAACTGGTTATGGCCGAACTCAAACGACTCGACAAGGTCGCCTATGTGCGATTTGCCTCGGTCTATCGCAGTTTTGAGGACTTGTCCGCTTTCCAAGAGATCTTGGCCGAGGTGGGTCCCAAGCGCGCTCGCAAGTCGGTGACGCGCACAACGGGTCGCAGCTGATGTGGTCTTCAATCGATCAGCAATGGATGCGGCAGGCGCTTGAGCTGGCCTCGCAGGGGCTCTACACCACCACACCCAATCCGCGGGTGGGCTGTGTACTGGTGCAAGGTGAAACCAAGGTGGGCGAGGGCTTTCATCACCGCGCCGGAGAGCCGCACGCCGAGGTGCTTGCCCTTGCACAGGCGGGCGCTCGGGCGCATGGGGCGACCGCATTTGTCACGCTGGAGCCCTGTTGTCATCACGGCAGAACAGGACCGTGCACCGAGGCGCTGATCAAGGCTGGGGTGCAGGTTGTGATCGTTGCAACGGAAGATCCCAATCCTCAGGTTGCGGGTCAGGGCCTTCAGCGCTTGCGGGATGCTGGCATGGAGGTGCGTTGTGGGCTCTTCGCGGCCGAGGCCCAGGAGCTCAATCGCGGCTTCTTTAAGCGCATGCGCACAGGGCGTCCATGGGTCACCGCCAAGATGGCCTTATCGGCCGACGGTCGCGTGGCCTTGCTCAATGGCCAGAGCCAATGGATCAGCGACGATGCCTCTCGTGCAGATGGGCATCATTTCCGCGCCCAGTCGTGCGCAGTGCTCACCGGCTTTGGCACCTTTGAGCGTGATCAGCCCCTGCTCACGGTCCGTGCCGTCCAGACCAGCCGACCACCCGTGCGCCTGCTGCTCGACCCCTGGCTGCGTGCCGACCCTGATGCAGCTTTTTTCCAGCATGCCCATGCTTGGGTTGCCCACTGGGAGGGGCTGCCCGAACCTGCTCAGGCCTCTGCGCAAAGGCTTCTGGCCAGAGGCGTGCGACTCTTGCCCATCCCTGCAGCATCTGGCGCAGCCGAAGGGCGCAGACTCAGTCTGGCCTCACTGTTGGAGCGCCTCGCGCAAGAGGGCATGAATGAACTCTTGCTGGAGTCGGGGCCTGGCCTTGCCTCCGAGTTTGAGCGCCAAGGCCTAATCGACGAATGGCTTCTCTACTGGGCGCCCGTCTTTCTGGGCTCTGGCCTTGGCCCGCTGAATCATCTGGATGGGGCCTTCAGTCGACCTGCTGAGGCTCCGCGGTGGGTCATTGCAGAGTCGGGTCCGGTCGGCCAAGGGCTTCGAATCCGTTTGAGACGTCCCCGGACCGATACACTCTAGGGATGTTCACTGGAATCATTCAGGGTGTGGGCCAGATCGAGGCCGTCATGCCGCAATCCTCTGTGAAAGGCGCGACAGGGTCTGCCTGGGGCGATGATCAGGGTCTTAGGCTCATGGTGTCTTGGGGCTCTCTCGATGGAAGTGATGTGGCTGAGGGTGACTCTGTTGCCCTCAACGGGGCCTGCATGACCGTCTTGCGTCCCGACGAACAAGGATTTGCAGTGGATATCTCCCGAGAGAGTCTGGAAAAGACCGTGTCTCTGGATCAGCCAGGACCGGTCAATCTCGAGAAGGCGCTGCGGCTGCAAGACCGCCTGGGCGGGCATTTGGTGAGCGGCCACATCGATGGCACGGCACAGGTCCTCGAGATTCAAGCACGCGGCGAGTCGACGGTATTAAAGGTCCTCGTCCCCGCTGCATTTGCACCCTACCTCACCGCAAAGGGGTCTGTAGCCCTCCATGGGGTAAGCCTCACAGTGAATCAGCTCGAGGATCTCCCGGGCGATGCAGGTGCGGTCATCACCCTCAACCTCATTCCTCACACATGGGCTGTGACCACCTTGAAAGACCTGCAAGTGGGCAGCCGCGTGAACTTTGAAGCCGATCAACTCGCCAAACAGGTGGCCCGCATGGTGTCTGCCCTCTCACAACGACCTTCCGCACCTCGAGGAGAAGCGGCATGAACCCATCCGAGCGCACGCTCAGTCCAACCGAAGATCTCATCGAGGCCATTCGCCGCGGCGAGATGGTGGTGCTGGTGGATGACGAGGACCGCGAGAATGAGGGTGATCTCGTCATGGCGGCCGATGCTGTCACGCCGGAGGCCATCAACTTCATGGCGCGTTTCGGACGCGGCCTCATCTGCTTGACGCTCACACCATCCCGCTGTGCGCAACTTCAGCTGCCCTTGATGGTGAACCAGAATCGGACCCCTCACGGCACGGCCTTCACAGTGTCCATCGAGGCTGCTGTGGGTGTGACAACAGGTATCTCCGCTGCCGATCGCGCGACCACCATTGCAGCCGCGGTGGCGCCTCATGCGAAGCCCGCCGATCTGGTCCAGCCCGGGCACGTCTTTCCCCTCATGGCACAGCCCGGCGGGGTGCTGGCGCGCGCTGGTCATACGGAGGCAGGATGCGACCTTGCCGATCTGGCGGGCCGCGCACCGGCCTCTGTCATTTGCGAGATCCTCAAAGACGATGGCAGCATGGCCCGCCTGCCCGACCTCCTCGTTTTTGCCCGTGAGCATGGGCTTCTGGTGGGCAGCATTGCAGACCTCATTCACTACCGAACTGCACATGAAAGTCTGGTGGAGCAGATTTCGGCATCACTGCCCGCGCCTGAGGGCTGGCGGCTCATGGCTTATCGAGACAAGGCTGTCGGTCAGCCGCACCTTGCACTGGTTATGGGAACGATCGAGCCCGATCAGGAGACCTTGGTGCGTGTGCATGAACCCCTCACGCCTCTAGATCTTCTTGGCAGTAACAGCCCCTTGCACAGCTGGTCGGTCTCTCGTGCGATGGCCACCATTGCCGAGCGTGGCCGCGGCGTCATTGTGCTGCTGAACATTGCGCCCTCTGCTCAGACCATCTTCGACCAGATTGGCGGTGTGGTCGTGCCCTCGGCGGGCGCCTCCAGCATGGCGCTTCGCAACTATGGGCTCGGTGCGGCCATTCTCAAGGATTTGGGCGTTGGGAAAATGCGTCTGCTTGCAAGGCCTCGCAAGATGCCCAGCATGGCAGGTTTTGGCCTCGAGGTCTGCGGCTATGGAACGGAATAAGGAGAAGCAATGGACAACGTAAATCGGGTGGAGCCAGACTGGTCAGGGGACGGCCTTCGTGTCGGTGTTGTTGTGGCTCGCTTCAACGAAGAGGTGACATCCATGCTCGAATCGTCCTGTCTTCAGGCGCTTTCTGAGCATGGAGTCTTGCCGCAAGACATCACCGTCTTTTCCGTTCCTGGCGCACTCGAAATTCCTCTGGTTTTGGCGCAAGCAGCGGACACGGGGCGCTTCGATGCCCTCATTGCGCTGGGCGCTGTCATTCGGGGGGAGACGTATCACTTTGAAGTCGTCTCCAACGAATCCTGTGCGGGCGTCTCTCGCGTGAGCCTGGACCATCGCGTCCCAGTGGCCAATGGCATTCTCACGACTGAGGACGATGACCAAGCCTTCGCGCGTGCCGAAGAGAAGGGGCGTGACTGCGCCTTAGCTGCAATTGAAATGGCCAATCTCATATTCGCCATTGATGAACAGACCGTTGAGGAAGATGCGCGTGACGACTAATGCGCCCGATGCGCGTGCGCGCAGTGCACGCCGCCTGTCTCGCCTGATCACGGTGCAAAGCCTCTACCAGTGGCTCATTGCTCACGAGGAATTGGGCGCCATCGAGGCCTTCGCACGGGAGTCTGACGACTTTGCGCAGGCCGATGAGGCTTACTTCAAAGATTGTTTCTACGGGGCTGTTCGACAGGCAGAGGCGTTACAGGCCGACATCTTTCCGATGCTCGATCGTCCGTTGGCGCAGGTCTCTCCAGTTGAGCAGGCGATTCTTCTGCTCGGTGCCTACGAGTTCAAGGCCCATCCCGAGGTTCCGTTTCGGGTTGTCATCAACGAGGGCGTTGAACTTGCGAAGTCTCTGGGCGGCAATGAGGGGCATCGCTACATCAACGGTGTGCTCGATCGCTTGGCTGGACACCTACGACCCCATGAGGCCAACAGCCGCTAGCCGCGCCCCGACGACGGGCACGGGCGTTGCACTCGGCCCGGGCCGCGAGTTCTCGCTCATTGATGCCCATGTTCGGGCAGCCGCTGCACAGAGCACGAACCCCTCAGTGGTGCTCGGCATTGGAGACGATGCTGCCCTGATTGCGCCAGATCCCGCACAGTTGATTGCCCTCGCGGTTGACACCATGGTGGAGGGACGTCACTACTGGCCGCATGCAGACCCACAACTTCTGGGGCACAAGCTACTCTGTGTGAACCTGTCCGACCTTGCGGCGATGGGTGCCGAGCCTGTCGTGTGCACCTTGAGCCTTTGCCTGCGGGAGGATGCATGCACCGATTGGCTCAGCGCGTTTGCCCGAGGTCTCGGTGCAGCGACCGCTGCCTTTGGCTGCACGCTGGTCGGCGGAGACACCGTGCGCCTGCCGGTGGGTGCCCCCAATGTGCTCACCCTTCAGGTCTTGGGGCAGGTCCCACCGGGATTGGCCCTTCGCCGCGATGCCATGGTTCCAGGCGATGAGATCTGGGTCTCGGGCCGCCTTGGAGACCCTGCGGATGCGGTCTCGTCAATGACCGATAACGGCAAACTCAACCAGCCCACTCCGCGACTGGATTTGGGCTACTTCCTGAGGGGAAGGGCCCACGCTGCAATCGACCTCTCCGATGGACTGGCCTCCGAACTGGGCCACCTGCTTGCAGCGAGTGAGTATCGGCTTGGTCAAGCACTCAGCCTGTGGCTGAACCTCGATGCACTCAGCGCATGTCTGGGTGATCGACTTACGGCGCATCTGCGCGAGGGGCGTCTCAGTCGTCTGCAGGCCTGTCGGCTAGCCGCCGAGGGCGGGGATGAGTATGAACTGGTCTTCACGGCACCTCCTGACCAGCACGATGCCCTGGTTCAGTGGGGACTTGAACACGCGCTTGCCATGACGCCCATCGGATCCGTACAGGTGGTTGGTGATGCACATCCCCAGGGGCTTGACTGGTGGTTTCAATCGGTTCGCTGTCGCCCTGAAGACTGCCCGCGGGCAGGGTTTGATCACTTCGCAGCTGAAGCAGGGGCAACCTCATGATTCAGCATCCTGCGGCCCTTATGGCCAAGCCGAAGGTTGCCCACTGGATTGCGTTTGGGGGCGGATCAGGACTCTCCCCATGGGCGCCAGGCACAGTCGGGACCCTGTGGGGATGGCTGAGTTTTATCGCGATCGATGGGCTCTTTGGTCCAGGTGTCTGGTGGATCCTTTTGCCACTCGGTCTGGTATTGGGCATCTGGGCATGCCGGGTGACAGCCCAAGCGCTTGGTGTGCCCGACCATGGCGCCATTGTCTGGGATGAGGTGTTGGCGATCTGGCTGGTGCTCTTTATGCTGCCAAGGCCAGATGAACCCTGGGGTGTCGTGGCAGGGCAGGGGCTGGTTGGCTGGCCACTGGAGTGCTTGGCTGTGCTGGTGTTCCGGTACTTCGACATACTCAAGCCGCCCCCCATTGGCTGGATCGATCGCCGGCTCACGGGTGGTTGGGGCATCATCGCCGATGACCTGATGGCTGCAGTCCTCACGCTCCTTGTGATCGCGGTGCTGCTGAGACTGCTGGGAGCACTCGCATGACGCATTCAGACCGTCTCATCGGCCTTGCCGTTGCCTACTTGGCCCAGCGCGCGCAGCTGCGATTGATCACGGCGGAGTCGTGCACGGGCGGACTGGTCGCCTCCTGGATCACGCAAAGATCAGGCTCCAGTCTCTGGTTTGAAGGCGGTGTGGTGAGCTATAGCAATGCACTCAAGCAGGCTGTTTTGGGCGTGTACGAGGCGGACCTGCGAACGGCCGGTGCGGTGAGTGAGCCCGTCGCGCGCGCCATGGCCGAGGGCGCGGTGCGGCGGCTCGGTGAGGGAAATGGCGTTTACAGCGCCTGCGCGATTACAGGGGTTGCAGGCCCCTCGGGCGGAAGCGTCGAGAAGCCTGTGGGTACCGTCTGGTTTGCGTGGGCCCTGCCGAATCAACCTACGGACGCCGTTCGGCGATTGTTTTCGGGTGACCGAGAATCCATTCAGCGGCAGGCCGCCTGGTTTGCGCTCTCAGAGTGGTGCGGTCGGCTTACGATCTGGGCCACGCGGCCCCCGTCCATCGGCTGATGCACCGAAGGATCAGCCCTCAGTACGCTCGAAAATCACCTTGAATGCTGGTTATTTATACAGTATTCTCTTCTTCATTCCCACAAAGGACCCATCACATGGATGACAAGACCAAAACCGAGAAAGCCAAAGCCCTCGCGGCCGCCATTGCCCAAATTGAAAAGCAGTTTGGCAAGGGCTCCATCATGCGCATGGGCGAAAATGAGCAGGCCCCCGATATTCAAACCGTCTCCACCGGCTCCCTGGGTCTTGACATCGCGCTGGGTGCAGGGGGCCTTCCCCGTGGCCGGGTTGTAGAGATCTACGGCCCAGAGTCCTCAGGAAAAACCACCCTCACGCTGCAGGTCATTGCTGAAATGCAGAAGCTCGGAGGCACCTGCGCCTTCGTTGATGCCGAACATGCGCTCGACACGCAGTACGCACAAAAGCTTGGGGTTCAGCTCTCGGATCTGCTCATCTCCCAGCCCGATACCGGCGAGCAAGCACTTGAAATTGTCGATGCCCTGGTCCGATCGGGCTCTGTCGACCTCATCGTGGTCGACTCGGTTGCGGCGCTCACGCCTAAGGCCGAGATCGAGGGCGACATGGGCGACTCACTCCCCGGCCTTCAGGCACGGCTCATGTCTCAGGCTTTGCGCAAGCTCACGGGCACCATCAGCCGTACCAACACGCTGGTTATTTTCATCAACCAGATCCGCATGAAGATTGGCGTCATGTTCGGAAGCCCAGAGACCACAACCGGCGGCAATGCGCTCAAGTTCTATTCCTCCGTTCGGCTCGACATTCGGCGGGTCGGCTCCCTCAAGAAGGGCGAAGAGGTTATCGGCTCCGAGACCAAGGTGAAGGTCGTGAAGAATAAGGTTGCGCCACCGTTCAAGGCAGCAGGCTTCGACATTCTGTATGGCGAGGGCATCTCGCGCGAGGGTGAAATCCTCGATCTGGGTTCTGAGCAGAACATTGTTGAGAAGTCGGGCTCTTGGTACAGCTACAACGGTGATCGCATCGGCCAGGGCCGCGACAACGCGCGTGAATTCCTGCGCCAGAATCCTGCAATGGCCTTCGAGATCGAGAACAAAATTCGCGAGGCCTACGGCGTTGCTGTCCGTGCCGCTGGGCCTGCCGCGAGCCAGGCTGCCCAGGCGACCGAGTCCTAGCCCCCCAGTCCTCTCGCATGGTCCGCGCCGCGCAGTCGTTGCTCTCGCGTGGCGTGGCCCTTTTGGCCCGGCGCGAGCACTCTCGCCTCGAACTCTCTCGCAAGCTTGCCCCCCACGCCGAATCCCCCGAGCAGCTCACAGAAGTCCTAAACCGCCTCTCGGAGAACGGCCTGCTATCCGATGCGCGTTTTGCTGAGGCCCTTGTGCGGGTGCGTGGTCAGAGCTATGGGCTCGCACGGCTGCGTGGCGAACTCAGCCAAAAAGGCGTAAACGAGGCCCAGGCCGAAGCCGCGCTCGACGAGGCACGCCAAAGCGAATCCAGCCGACATTTCGCAGTCTGGCAGAAGCGGTTTGGACAGCCTCCAAGTTCTCTTCCCGAGAAGGCCAAGCAGCAGCGTTTCATGGCTGCGAGGGGCTTCTCCCCTGAGCTCTACCGCGCACTTGAGCGGCGGGGCTTTCAGTCCCCTGAGAGCGATTTTTAGTCATGATCTGCGTGCTACCATCCAGCCATTAAGGCCGACGGCGACCCCGCGGGGCGATCAAGTCGCCTTCACGCATTTCTATCTCAGGGAGCGCAGTGCCATGAAAATCCATGAATATCAGGGCAAGGAGATTCTCCGTCGCTACGGTGTTGCAGTGCCGCGGGGCGTCCCTTGTTTCTCCGTTGATGAGGCGGTAGCCGCTGCAGAAAGCCTTGGTGGCCCGGTCTGGGTTGTCAAGGCTCAGATCCACGCGGGTGGTCGCGGCAAGGGCGGTGGCGTTAAGTTGGCGAAATCCATCGACGAGGTTCGCAGCCATGCACAGGCCATTCTGGGCATGCAGCTCATCACGCACCAAACGGGTCCCCAAGGGCAGCCGGTGCGTCGCCTCCTGATCGAAGAGGGTGCAGACATCCAGAAGGAGCTCTATGTTGCGGTCGTGACGGATCGCGTCAGCCAGAAGGTCTGCGTCATGGCCTCCTCTGAGGGTGGCATGGATATCGAAGAGGTGGCGCACAGCCACCCCGAGAAGATTCATAAGGTGTTTGTGGATCCAGCCCAGGGCCTCTCCGACGCGGATGCGGATCAGCTTTCGACGGCCATTGGCGTGCCTGCAGCTTCGCTAGCCCAGGCCCGGGGTGTGCTCAAGGGCCTCTATCAGGCGTTCTGGGAGACCGATGCCTCGCTTGCAGAGATCAATCCGCTCATCCTCACCGGCGATGGCCGTGTTGTGGCACTCGACGCCAAATGGAACTTCGACTCCAACGCCCTCTATCGTCATGAAGACATCGTCGCCATGCGCGATCTTGATGAAGAAGACCCTGCCGAGATTGAGGCCTCCAAGTTCGATCTCGCCTACATTCAGCTCGATGGCAATATCGGCTGTCTCGTGAACGGTGCTGGTCTGGCT
Organism: Pseudomonadota bacterium; assembly: GCA_046047855.1. Taxonomy (GTDB): domain Bacteria; phylum Pseudomonadota; class Gammaproteobacteria; order Burkholderiales; family Burkholderiaceae_A; genus Hahnella. The sequence goes on from JBJOHF010000052.1 coordinate 98,739, forward strand.
ATGGCCACCATGGACACCATCAAGCTCTTCGGCGGCGAGCCCGCAAACTTCCTTGATGTGGGCGGTGGCGCCACGACCGAGAAGGTCACAGAGGCCTTCAAGATCATGCTGTCTAACCCCAACGTCAAAGCGATTCTGGTGAATATTTTCGGCGGCATTATGCGCTGTGATGTCATTGCTGAAGGCGTCGTGGCCGCCTCTCGTGCTGTCGGGCTGAGCGTGCCCCTGGTGGTTCGCATGAAAGGCACCAACGAGGATCTCGGCAAGAAAATTCTCGCCGACTCAGGTCTCCCCATCATCGCTGCCGACACCATGGCTCAGGCTGCTGAGCGTGTTGTTGCCGCCGTCAAGGCTTAAGGAAGGGCCACGCTATGTCGATTCTTATTAACAAAGACACCAAGGTCATCACGCAGGGCATTACTGGAAAGACAGGCCAGTTCCACACGCGCATGTGCCGTGACTACGCAAACGGTCAGAACTGCTTTGTTGCAGGCGTGAATCCCAAAAAGGCCGGTGAGGATTTCGAGGGCATTCCCATTTACGCCTCGGTCAGCGATGCCAAGCAGGCCACAGGAGCGACGGTTTCGGTCATTTATGTGCCGCCTGCGGGCGCGGCGGACGCCATCTGGGAAGCGGTACAGGCACAGCTCGACCTGGTCATCTGCATCACCGAGGGTATCCCTGTTCGCGACATGATGGTCGTGCGAAACAAAATGAAAGCGGCCGGTAGCAAGACGCTGCTGCTCGGGCCCAACTGCCCGGGACTCATCACGCCAGACGAAATCAAGATTGGCATCATGCCGGGCCATATCCATCGCAAGGGCCGCATCGGCATCGTCTCGCGTTCGGGCACACTGACTTATGAGGCGGTTGGACAGGTCACCGAGCTCGGGCTCGGTCAATCCTCTGCGGTCGGCATTGGCGGAGACCCAATCAACGGCATCAAGCACATCGACGTACTGCAGATGTTTAACGATGACCCTGAGACCGACGCTGTCATTATGATTGGCGAGATCGGTGGACCTGACGAGGTGAATGCTGCACTCTGGGCCAAGGAGCACATGAAGAAGCCCGTTGTGGGGTTCATTGCCGGTGTCACCGCGCCCCCAGGAAAACGCATGGGCCATGCGGGCGCACTCATCTCCGGCGGGGCGGATACAGCAGATGCAAAGCTAGAGGTCATGGAGGCCTGCGGCATTCGCACCACCAAGAACCCCTCAGAAATGGGCAAGCTCCTCAAGAGCGTGCTCTAGTCCGCGTCTGGTGGCCAACAGGGCAGGCTTATCAGCTGCCCTGTTCTGAAGCCCAAGTCCCTGCAAGCGCTACAATCTCCCGTATGCACAATCACACATCCAACAACGGGCGCTCGAGCTGGTCATTGCTTCGCGTCATGGGCCTGCTCATCGTCATCAGCGTTGGGCTGGCGGCCCTCGTTCGCTAGCTGCTCACAACCTCCAGGTTGTCGATCAGCCTGGTTGCGCCGAGCTTGGCAGCAGCCAGAATCACCAGCGGCTGTCCACCCCGCAAAGCCTCTGTTGTAGGCCGCGCGAGGTCTCGCTGCTGCCGGATGGTGAGGTAATCCGGCTTCCAGCCTCTTACCCGCAGGCTCTGCTCACCAGCGGCCTCAAGCTCTGCACAGAGATCGTCGGTCGTCTGTTGTGAGGTGATGGCCTGCGAAAGGCGTTTGCTCATCTCCTGCAAGGTCGCGTAAAGGCGAGGCGCCTCGGCTCGCTCATCTGGACTGAGATAGGCATTGCGCGACGAGAGCGCAAGGCCATCTGCGTCTCGAATCGTCTCGGCTGAGAGAATTTCGGTGGGCAGGGCAAACTGCTGGCACATCTGCCGCACCAGCATCTGCTGCTGATAGTCCTTTTTGCCAAAGACGGCGACCTGCGGGCTCACGCAGTTAAAGAGCTTGAGCACAACCGTAGAGACCCCGATGAAGAAACCGGGCCGAAACTCTCCCTCAAGAATGTCCCCAAGCTGCGTGGGCGCCTGAACGCGAAATTCTTGCGGCACGGGATACATCTCCCGCTCGTCCGGAGCGAACAAGACATAAACGCCCTCGGCCTCCAGCTTTGCTGCGTCAGCCTCAAGCTGACGCGGGTAGCGATCGAAGTCCTCATGGGGTCCGAACTGCAGTCGATTAACAAAAATAGATGCGACGACAGGATCTCCATGTCGGGCTGCAATCCGCATCAACGATAAGTGACCCTCGTGCAGGCTGCCCATCGTGGGCACAAAGGCGGTGCGGAGTTGCCCCCGGAGCTGAGACCGGAGTTCATCGATGGTTTTGACGATTTTCATGCGCTGAGATTAAAGAAGCTGCGTCGACCCCGAAAGCCCGAAATCTGCTGCACCAGTGCCTCGAAGTCTGGCTCTCGGTCGATGGGGTTGAGGGCTGCCGTGTTGACGATGAGCAGAGGGGCATCATCGTAGTGGTGAAAAAACTGCGTATAGGCCTCGGAGAGTCGCGTCAGGTAGTCGGCCGAAAGGCTTTGCTCCATGGGAATGCCACGCTCCCGAATGCGCTCGATGAGATGCTCGGGACTGGCTTGCAGCACCACAACCAGGTCGGGCGTGGGCATCTGGGGCCGAAGTGAGTCATAGATCTTTCGATAGAGCTGTTGCTCGTCCTCATTCAGCGTGAGGGCTGCAAAGAGCGGGTCCTTCTCAATCATGAAGTCGCTCACCAGATGCTCGGAAAAAAGGTCTCGCTGTGAGAGATCTCGGAGCTGGTCAACCCGCTGAAACAAAAAGAACAGCTGGGTCGGTAGGGCGTAGCGCTGGGAGTCACGGTAGAACCGCTCGAGGAAAGGATTGGCCTCTGGCGCCTCGAGCAGGGTCTCATAGCCAAAGCGCTGGGCAAACTTACGGGTGAGGGAGGTTTTGCCGACGCCGATCGGTCCCTCAAATACGATGGACCGAAAGCGCTCCGTCCAGGCAGGGCGTTCTGTGTGGGTCTCAGTGGGCAGTGACATGGTCTGAAGTCATGGTCGTCATGCGCGTGACTGCGTAGGGGTCGTCCCGCAAGGCCTGTGCAAGCAGATGCTCGATCGTTGGCGCTTGATCGTCTTTCTGTAGACAGAGGGCCGGCCTGAGCTCGGCGAGTGGTGCCAGCACAAATGCACGAGAGGCCGCCCGCGGGTGAGGCACTGTGAGGTGCGGCAGACTGATGCTGAGGCCGTCCATCCAGAGCAAGTCGAGGTCGAGGGTGCGGGCTGGTGATGTCTCTTGTGCTTCTCGCTGAGGCGGGCGATGCCGACCAAAGGAGGCCTCAATTTGAAGCAAGTGTTCAAGGAGGGATTCTGGGTCGAGCTGAGTTTCGATCTCGGCTGCTGCATTGATAAAGTCTGGGCCCAGCGCGCGAACGGGACGACTCTGCCAGAGCGATGAGCAGCTCAATACCCGAATGCCGGGTGTGGCGTCTAGGGCATGAAGTGCGGCGCGCAGGGTTGCGGCGGGACTCTGGTCATTGAAGGGCAGGTTTGCGCCTAGACCAATGAGCGCGCGATGCCCACCTGCTCTGTCGCATGCGGCGCTCACTTGCGCGGACCTCTGCGCCGACGCCGCGGCTTCGCACCGCTTGGCGAAGGCAGTTTGGCGGCCTCTTCGATGAGCGCGACACGCGTCTCGTCGCTTCCCTGTGCGAACTCGGTCCACCAGTCCGCCAGAGTCTGATCCGCCTCACCCGACTCTGCACGCAGCAATAGGAAGTCGTAGCCTGCCCGGTAGCGCAAATGCTCAAGCAATCGATAGGGCGATGCCCCAACACGCTTCTCAAACCGTGGCTGCAGCATCCATATTTCGCGCAGGTCTGAGACCACACGCCGTTGAATGGCCAGTGCCTCGAGGTTGGTCTCGATCACCTCGTCAATCGCGCGCTGAAGCGCAGGCCCTGAACGCTCTCCAGAGGCCTGTAGGCTGCGCCACTGCCGCACCACCAGGTGCCAGAGCAGGGTTGCAAACAAGAAACCGACCGATAGGGGCTTGCCCGCATGCACCCGCTCGTCTGTGCTCGCCAGGGCCAGCTCGACAAATCGCAATGCTTGGGCGCGTTCTTCATCCGTACCCTCCGGCTCGAGCACCACATCAACGAGCGGCAGGCAACCGTGATGCAGACCATAGTCGCGCAGGCCCTTCAAAGCGGCCATCGCTTGTCCCGACTGCAGCAGCTTCACCATCTCGTCAAAGAGACGGGCATCGGGCACGTTATGAATGAGGTCGGCCAATTCGGCGATGGGTGACCGCGTCGCAGGCTCAGGCGTGAAGCCCAGCTTGGCTGAGAAGCGGACCACGCGCAGCATGCGCACCGGATCTTCGCGATAGCGTTGGCTGGGCTCGCCAATCATTCGAATGCAACGACGCTCAAGGTCGCGCACGCCGTCGTGGTAGTCGAGGACCGTATCGCTTAGAGGATCGTAATAGAGCGCATTGATGGTGAAATCACGCCGCGCAGCATCTTCATGCTGTTCTCCGAACGTGTTGTCACGCAGCACTCGGCCGTGAGCGTCAGTCTCTTGATTGTCCGGTGTGAGGGCACGAAAGGTGGAGACCTCAATGGTTTCGGGGCCAAAGAGCACATGCACGATCTGGAACCGTCTGCCAATGACGCGAGCGCGCCGAAAGAGACGCTGGACCTCTTCTGGGGTGGCATTGGTGGCCACATCGAAGTCCTTTGGGCGCATGCCCAGCAGAAGGTCACGCACAGCGCCCCCCACAATGAAGGCCTTGAAGCCGCCCTTCTGAAGTCCTTCCACAGTGCGCAATGCGGCCGAGGAGACCAGATGTCGGTCGACTCCAATCTTGCTCGCTTTGTGAATTTTAGGATCGTGGCGGGCAGCCCGGCTGTGGCCATGTGCATGGCCTGGAGCCAGACGGGCCAGGGATCTCAGCAGCTTTTTGATCACGGTGGCAAAGGGTATCAGGTTGCGCCAGGTTCTGGCGCGAAGAGCTCGAGTATGGGCCAACCCTGATCCTGTGCGTGCGCGCGCAGGGTGGGGTCTGGATTTACAGCGACCGGATGGCTCACGCGCGCGAGCAGGGGCAAGTCGTTGCGGCTGTCGCTGTAAAAGTAGGAGGCTTCAAAGGACTCGAGATCGCAGCCCAGCGTCGCAAGCCACTGCCGTACACGGGTGACCTTACCCTCTTGAAAGCTGGGCAGGCCCCGGTGTCGACCGGTGTAGCGCCCCTCTCCATCGCGTTCGACCTGTGTGGCGATGAGATGCTCAATGCCAAAGGCCGTCGCGATGGGCTGGGTGACGAAGTCGTTGGTGGCTGTCACCAGCGCAAGCAGATCCCCCTGGGCACGATGCCGCTCGACCAGTGCGCTGGCCTCGGGCCGGATCTGAGGAAGAATCTTGGTGGCAAGAAAGTCCTCTCGCCATGCATGCAGCTGCTCAACGGGGTGCTGTGCCAATGGGCCGAGCTGAAAGGCGAGAAACTCGTCCATGTTCAGACAGCCTTGTTTGTATTGCTCGTAGAAATAGTCGTTGCGAATGGTGTGCCAGCTCGCATCGACCACGCCCAACTCCACCAATTGCTGGGCCCAGAGGACATCGCTGTCGATGGGCAACAGGGTATGGTCCAGGTCAAAAAGGGCCAGGCGGCTGGGTCGAGAGGAAGGGAGAACGTGAGTGTCGGTCATAAGGTTTCAAGGGGTGGTTGAAAAGCCCTCTGCCACATTGCGCAGCAAAGGCACACTGATGGGACGCTTCTGCGCGAGCGCAGCCTGGTTCACCGCCTGTAAGAGCCCGCATAGCCAGCCCAAGTGACGCGGCATGCGTTGGAGCATATAGAGAAAAATCCCATCAAACTGGGTGTCATCGGGTCGGGCCATCCAGCCCAGCGCCTGCGCTTTCTGCCGCAGCACCTGCAGTTGCTCAGATTCGCCCAATGGGGCCAATGGGTAGACCAAGCCCTGGGCCAGACGGGTGCGCAGGTCTTCACGAAAGCCTAGCCCGCCAAGTGACTGGAGGGACTGCCCAGCGCTGGCCACCAGCAGCGCGGA
>JBJOHF010000053.1:0-3839 GCA_046047855.1 Pseudomonadota bacterium
AAAGGCCTCGGTGGCGTGCGCGTGTTTCGTGAGGGCCTTGAACAGGCCGAGACCGCCGAGGCCCAGCTTGCGATGGTTGAGGCATTTGCAGCCCGAATTGAGGAGCGGCAAGCCGCATGACCACGCCGTCAGAGCCACGCATTGATCTCACCCTGATTGCAGCGCTCGACCTCTATTTTGAGCGCCTTGGTGATGCCAAGCCCCACGCCGTCTACGACATGGTGATCGGCGCCGTAGAACCGACGCTCTTGAGATACGCCCTAGAACGCTGCCAGGGCAACATCAGTAAGACTGCCGATTTGCTTGGTCTCTCTCGCAACACCCTTCGAAAAAAACTCCAACAACACCGTCTCACCTAGGGAAGGACGCACATGGTTCAGCTTGACCCCAGCCTGCTTGGCAATACACGCCCACACCGACTCCCCGTTCGCCGAGCACTCCTCTCGGTCTCCGACAAACAGGGACTGCTCGAGTTGGCGCAGGCCCTCCACAGCATGGGCATTGCCCTTGTGTCCACGGGAGGCACCTGCAAGAGTCTCCAGGCTGCAGGCCTTCCAGTGACGCCGGTGGAGGATGTCACCCAGTTTCCCGAGATGCTCGATGGCCGCGTGAAGACGCTACACCCTGCTGTGCATGGAGGCCTGCTTGCACGCCGCGATGTGCAGGCCCATCTCGATCAACTCGCCCATGCCGGATTTTCTCCGATCGACCTGCTTGTGGTGAACCTCTACCCCTTTCGAGAAACGCTTAAAAAACCCGGAGTCGGTTACCAAGAAGTCATTGAGAACATCGATATTGGCGGCCCTGCGATGCTTCGCGCGGCGGCCAAGAATCATGATGGGGTGGCAGTCGTCGTAGACCCCCACGACTACAGCACCCTCATCGCTGAGTTAAAGGCGCACGGTGGTGCCCTGGGCTGGCCCACTCGGCAACGTCTTGCAGCCAAGGCCTTCGCGCATACGGCAGCCTATGATGGCGCCATCGCAAACTTCATGACCGCTCTGCCGCAGGTCCAAGACACAGACACCGATCGTATTGAGGCGCCCAGCCCAACACAGGCCAGTGCACTTCCCGAGGTGTTCAGTCTGCAGGTACAAAAGCGACAGGGCATGCGCTACGGCGAAAACCCGCACCAGTCGGCTGCCTTCTACGCCTTTTCAGATGCCCCAGAGGGGAGTCTCGCCGGATACGAACAGATTCAAGGCAAAGAGCTCTCGTTCAACAATATCGCGGACGCGGACGCGGCATGGTCCTGCGTGCGCAGCTTTGAGGCCGGCTGCTGCGTCATTGTGAAACATGCGAACCCATGCGGCGTCGCACTGGGCGAGACTGCACTGGAGGCCTATCGCCGAGCATTTTCGACCGATCCCACGTCCGCATTTGGAGGCATCCTGGCCTTCAATCGTCCGCTGGACGAGGCAGCAGCGCAGGCCATTTCAGCCCAATTCGCAGAGGTCATCATTGCACCAGACTTTACCGAGGGGGCTCGCACAGTCTTTTCTTCTAAACAAAACCTGCGGCTGCTGAGGCTACCCTTGGGCCATGACGCTGCAGCCTTCAGTGGCATGGATTTCAAACGCGTCAGTGGCGGCATGCTCCTGCAAACGCCCGATCGCAACACACTTGAAGCCAAGGACCTGAAATGCGTCACCCGCGTGCAGCCGACCGCAGAGCAGCTTCACGACCTACTCTTTGCCTGGAAGGTCGCCACCTGGGTTAAGAGCAATGCCATCGTCTTTTGCAAGGACCAGATGACTGTGGGGGTTGGCGCAGGGCAGATGAGTCGTCTCGACTCCGCCCGCATTGCATCCATTAAGGCGGAGCATGCTGGCCTCTCTCTTCAAGGATCCGTTGCAGCATCAGATGCCTTCTTCCCATTCCGTGACGGACTCGACGTCCTTGCGCAGGCTGGGGCAAAGGCCATTGTTCAGCCGGGTGGCTCTGTGCGCGATGATGAGGTCATTGCAGCTGCCGATGAGCATGGGATTGCCATGGTGCTCACCGGCATGCGGCACTTCCGACACTGATGCGCATTCTCGGCATCGACCCAGGTCTTCGCCGCACAGGATTTGGCGTGATCGATGTCTCGGGCAGGCACACGGTGCGGTATGTCGGTAGCGGTGTCATTCGGCCCGACGTGAACCTACCCGAGCCAGACCGTCTGCGCACCCTCTATGAGGGATTGCGCGAACTGCTAGACCACTACAAACCGCAGGCCGCGGTCGTTGAACGCGTGTTCGTGAATGTGAACCCACAGTCCACACTCTCCTTGGGCCAAGCACGCGGGGTGGCCATTGCGGCACTCGCCTCGCACGACCTCCCTATTGCGGAGCTCACGCCCCTCAAGGTCAAGCAGTCGATTGTGGGAACGGGCCGTGCAAGCAAGGAGCAAGTGCAGCACATGGTCTGCCGCCTACTCGCCCTTCCGTCCTCCCCCAACGCAGACGCCGCCGACGCGCTCGCCTGTGCGTTGGCCTTCTGGCATGCTCACACCCCATGATCACTCAGCTCACCGGATTGCTTGTTCAGAAAAACCCACCAGCCATTGTGCTCGATGTACAAGGGGTGGGCTACGAGCTCGACGTCCCGATGAGCACCTTCTATGCGCTACCGGACTTAGGCACACGGCTTACGCTCGTCACGCACTTCGTCGTGCGCGAGGATGCGCAGCTGCTCTATGGATTTCTCTCACAAAAGGAACGCGGTGCCTTTCGTCAGCTCATCAAGATCTCCGGGGTAGGCCCTCGCATCGCGCTGGCAGTGCTCTCGGGCCTCTCAGTCGATGAGCTTGCCCAGGCCGTCACTCTCCAGGAGGCGGATCGACTCACGCGGGTACCTGGGATTGGAAAGAAGACCGCTGAGCGACTGGTGCTAGAGCTCAAGGGAAAGCTTGCAGAGGCCCTCCCTGGGGTCGGCGGTACGGCCGGGTCTCCTGCAGTTACGACCGAGGTCTTGCATGCGCTGTTGGCGCTGGGCTACTCCGAGAAGGAGGCAAGCCTTGCTGTAAAAACATTGCCCACCGACATCAGCGTCTCAGACGGGATTCGTCACGCACTCAAAAGCTTGGCCCGTTAGACTAGCGGGATGATCGAGCACGACGATCTCGCCCCCCTGCCCGACACCAGCACGCGCCTGGTGAGTGGCCAGGCCGCGAGCCCCAACGAAGAGAGCGTAGAGCGTGCCCTGCGCCCTGCCCGTCTGGCCGACTACATTGGCCAGCCGAAGGTCAAGGGCCAGCTCGATATCTTTATTCAGGCGGCCAAGAGCCGTTCCGAGGCGCTGGATCATGTCCTGCTTTTTGGTCCTCCAGGGCTGGGCAAAACCACCCTCGCACATATCCTTGCCCGGGAGATGGGGGTTAACCTCCGGCAAACATCTGGGCCTGTACTGGAGCGAGCGGGTGACCTTGCCGCGCTGCTTACCAATCTCGAGCGCAATGACCTGCTGTTCATCGATGAGATTCATCGGCTGAGCCCCGTTGTGGAGGAGATTCTCTACCCAGCGCTCGAGGACTACCAGATCGACATCGTTATCGGTGAAGGGCCTGCGGCCCGCAGCATCAAGCTCGACCTTCAGCCCTTCACGCTGGTGGGTGCAACCACGCGCGCGGGCATGCTCACCAATCCACTGCGCGACCGCTTTGGCATTGTGGGACGTCTGGAGTTCTATTCGGCAGACGACCTTTCCATTATTGTTCGGCGGTCCGCCGGCCTGCTCCAGGTCACGATTGACGACGATGGTGCCCAAGAAATTGCCCGTCGCTCGCGCGGCACGCCGCGCATTGCAAACCGACTGTTACGACGTGTACGTGACTATGCACAGGTGCGCAGCAATGGAGA
>JBJOHF010000054.1:0-9121 GCA_046047855.1 Pseudomonadota bacterium
AAGCTTGGGCGCCAGGTAAACGATTGGGCGGGGCGCATGCAGGCAAAGGCCTAGTTCTTCCCTCACCATGCTCAAAAGCCTGTGGCCTGAGAGGCCTCTCTTTTGGGTGCTTGGGTTTGCCTTACTCTATTGGGCGGTTTGGCAGCTCATGCTCGCAACACCCGAGGTGCTCACCCCCTGGGAGGACCGTATCCACTTGGTGTATCTGCCGGCTTTTGTTCGGGCACTGGCTGTGGTGGTCGCCGGCCTTGCAGGAGCGCTGGGTATTTTTCTTGGCACGGTTCTGGTGTCGCTGCTCACCCTGGGAGACACCTTCGAAATGGCGGTCTCACAGGGTCTTGCGAGCGCCTTCGCTCCCCTCATGGCCTTTGGACTGGCCTGGTTACTACTGGGCATGCGCCCGCGCCCAAACGTGCAGTGTTTGCTGCTTGTCGGTGTATTGGCTTCGTTCTTCAACGCGCTCAATCACGCGGTCAGTTGGTCAGCCTTTGCTGAGTTTAGCGATATGAATCTCTCGTCCATCGCACTCATGATGCTAGGTGATGTTCTGGGCGTGGTAGTTGGCTTTGCGCTGTTTCGCTTGTTGGCGAGCCCTTTAGCTCGTCTCTTCCACAATACGAAGCCGTCCGTCTGATCCCGCCTGCCAGACCTGCCGTTTCAGGGTCTGGTTCTCAAAGGTGTCTGAACGATAGGTCTGAATGAAGCGGGCCTCAGTGGAGCCATTGTCGAGTGGCGTGAGTTTGACTTGAGAAATCTTGACTTCGATGAACTCTGCTCGCCCGATTACACGTTGCTTCTGCCGAGCAAAGGCGACACGGTTTTGAAAATTGGGGTCATAGAAGGCCAGATAAGCTTGGACGTCTCGACTCCTCCACGCCTGTGCCCACTCATTGACGGCGACGCGCACACGCTCAGTCGGAAGGGGTGCGCGGACTTGCGGCGTTTCGGTAATGGTAGGCGCAGGAAGAGAGGCAATCTGATCCGAGGGCGTGGCAGCTCTCGGTGTCCAGAGCGGGGGTGTGGGCTCAACGACAGGGGGTGAAGGGTCGGGCCGCAGCGTGCTGAACTCGTTATTGCTCATCTGAAAGAGCACGAGCAATATGCCGCCAATCGAAGCGAACACCAAGAACCAGCCGGGAGCACGGCGTTGTGTGGAACGCTGGGCTGTGTTGTCCACAGAGGCGGCGTTCATGGATCGTGCGCTAGAGTCGTTCACGCAGGACGGACTGCAACTGCCCATCCCGCTGTCGCCAGAACTGACGCACCAGGCGGTCACGGCTCGAGTGCACGGAGACGAGTGGCCGATCGGGAGCGACATCGAAGATTGCCGCGGGCGGCTCCTTGGCGTTCGATAGCTTTTGGATCAGGGGCTTGGAGTGGTTCGCCCATTCCTCTGGGGATGCCCACTGCACCTTCGGGGCAATGACGATGAGCGTTCGGCCAAACTGGATGTATTTTCGAAGCCTCAGCATGTCGTCATTTGAGATGGCGAGGCAGCCGTCAGAGGCCTTTGGTGGGCGGACATGCACTTCATCGGGCACACCGTGAATCCAGATGCCACTGCCCGTACGGCCTGCCTTGCGGTCCTCAGGATTGGGATAGTCGAGGGTGTAGGCCTTGTGTCCCAGAAAGCCATCGGCCCGTGGGTTCTGGATCTCCTTGAGCACGCGATACACGCCGATTGGGGTTTTACGATCTCCCTCTCGGCGCTTGGGGGCGCCCTCAAGCCCAAGTGTGGTGTAGAACTGTTCGACCAGCACGGGCCCACTCGCCGCATTCTTGAAGATGTAGATGCGCGATACAGAGAGGTCTGCAAGCAGCGTGTAGGGCGGCATGTGTTGATCTGTTGAGAGCTTCAGGATGTTCTTGGGAAGCCAACCGGATGGAGGTGCGTAGAGCCGAGCGCGCGCTTCTTCGATGAAGTCTTGATCTGGCTTTCCGATCCGGGGCGCACTTCCTGCCAAAGTCAGTACCGACTGCGCCCGTAACCAATGTGCGAGCCTGGATTTTGGCTCAATTGCAGCGGCCTCGGATGCCTTGTCAGCGGCCTCTAGCGGGCGCGCCTCAAGGCCGTTCTGGAGTGCTTCAAACAGAATGGGGTCGGGTCGATCACGATCGGGCGTATTGGCAAAGGCCGCTTCTGTAAAGCCACATACCAGCATGGCCATACAAGCGAGAGACCTCAAAAGGGGGCGCGATGTGTAGCAAGACACGGCGCAGTTCATACCTAGTTGCTCTCGGACTGAATCCGCCATGCCTGCCCCTCGAGCACCCAAGTCTGCGATTTACGTGATGAGAGCTTGAGGTTGCCCGCTTCATATCGCTGAAGGAACCGGACGGTGGCCTTTTCGTTGCCCTGAAACTGCACATTGACCTGAGAAACCTCAACGAGGATGCGAGACTTGTTGAGGATGCGAGGCTTTCTGAACGCAAGCCAAGCGGACCGCGAGGGATGTGCGTTGGTCTTGAACGTCTCCGCATAGAAGTCGGCATAGGCGTCGAAATTCATGGATGACCAGCTCTTGGCCCAGGCTTCTAGGCGCTGCTCGACGACAGCCTTGGTGGAGGCTGGCTTTGCGGCGGGTGATGGCTTTACTGCCGCCACCACTTCGGGGGCACGCGCAGTCTCGCGTGCCGCTTCGATGGCTTTGAGCTTGGCGTCGAGGGCGGCCTGTCGAATGCGCTCATCTTCTTTGGCCTTCGCAACCTGAAGCGCCTTCTTGACGCGATCGGTGCTGAGGTCTTCAGTGGCGAGGGTGAGCTTGCTGCTGGCCGGTGCGGGCTTGCCCATGGCTTTTGCATAGGACTCCGCAAACTGGCTGGCAGCAATGCTGCGAAGACTCTGGAAACCCTTCGATGCCTCTGGGTGGGCCAGAAGGGCATTCTCAAGTACCTGACGTGCGCGATCGACCTGGCCGACGCCCGTGAGGACTACGGCAAGTTGATTGGCGACCTCAAGGTTGGATGGACTCTGCGCCAAGGCCTGGCTGAGTTGCTCAATGGCTTGTGCGGACTGACCGTCTTCGATGAGACGCAAGACCTCAGATGCTTGAACGGGGGATACGGAAGCGGCGCTGGCCCAAACACCAGAGCAGGCACCTGCCGTGAGCACAACGGCCGCACAACTCAGCAGAAGACGCGAGAACGGTTGTTTCATAAACGCTGCGCCGATGGTATCACTCATTAAGACTCGCGCGAGAGCCAACGCAGGCCCAGCAAGGCCCCCGCGCCAATCGCCAAGATGGAAATGAGCGAGCCCAGGGCGAGCATCGAGAGCCCACTGAGGCCATGTCCGAAGGTACATCCCATGGCCGTCACGCCGCCCACTCCCATCAGCATCGCACCAATGAGGTGCCGGCCGAGGTCCTTTGTGCCTTGAAAGCCCTCGAGCTTGAACTTACCTCGCACAAGCGCGCTTGCTGCGGCACCGATGGGAAGTCCAATGACGGTTCCAATTGCAAACGTTACGGCCTGTGAACGGTCGCTCGTGTAGAGCAAATACTCGAGGCTAAAGGCCAGGGGTCCGACAAAGGTCAGGCTCTCGGGGCTTTTGCTGTTGGTGGCAAGAAAGGCTGCCTCCAGCGTTTCGGGGTGTTCTGGGATGTAGCCAAACCATCCGGTAAGTGCCCACCCAAGGGCGACAAGCAGGCCGATGCCAAGCCCCCCAATCCAGTGAGACCGTCGCTGGAGGATTTCTCCTCTCCAGAGGGCCAGCGCGAGTAGGCCAACCAGCATGGTGACGGTAAGTCCCACGCGAAGCCCATCGCTCGGGGGTCCATCTGGGCTGAGGAGGTGGGGGAGGTCTTGTGGGCTTGGAAGCAGGATGGCGGCCTGATCGACCGTATGGGAACGCAGCAGGGCGGCTGCTCCTCGAATCGACATCAGTGCGGCCAGACCCATCACCAGAAAGACCACCACAGCCTTGAGGCTGCCTTCACCAATCTTGATGAGCATGCGGCTGCCACAGCCTGAGGCCAGGGTCATACCGAACCCGAAAAGCAGGCCGCCTATGATGTGTGATGCAATCAGCAAGCGACTGTTGGTGTAGAAACTCGCTTGGTCATTGAGCAATCCTGCAAGGACGAGGCCTTGGGTCAGCAGAATCGCCACCGCGACGGCGAGTGCCCACATGCGCAGTCGCACGAAATTGCCCATGGTGTGTGCGTCTGCAATGGCTCCGAGCGTGCAGAAACGCGTGGCTTGCGAGAGCGCACCGACTGCGACGCCAATGATGATGCCCCCCCAGACCACCCACTGTGCGAGGCGATGGGCTTGCTCGATCTCAATCATTTCTTGGTGCTCGAGAGGGCCCGAAGTCTTTTGGATGCGATGCTGGCTTGTTCTGTATTGGGGAAGCGCTTGCGCAAGTCGGTCAGGGTTTTACGGGCAGCAGCCACTTTCTTGTGCTCGGCCTGGCTCGCAGCCAATGTGAGCATGGCATCGGGCAGGCGTGTGTGAGAGGGGAATACGTCTACCAATTCCTCAAGGGCATCGATGGCCGGCGCATATTGCTGGAGGGCGTAGCGGGTATTGCCAATCGCATGCAGTACCCAGGGCATGAGTCGCGAGCCAGGATACTGGCGTCGAAACTGATCGAAGGCGCGAGAGGCACCCGCAAGATCACTGCCTCGCAGTAACGACTCTGCTGACTCAAAAGCCGTTTTCTCGGCTGGGCTGACGAGCAGGTCGACATCGTCAATCTTCATCAGCTGAGGCTCGAGCAGGGCGAGGCGGGCGTCTAGGGTCTTGATCTGAGACTCGAGCGAGAGAAACAGGTCTTTCTGCTGACTCTTCGTTTGATTGCCCGTTTGGCTCGCGCGCTCAACCGCTCCACGAACTTCCGCCAGTTCTGCGCGAAGCTGCTCTAACTGACGCACCAGCTCGAGCTGGCCGTTGGCACTGGCCTCAATCTGACGTCGAAGGGCCTGCTCAGTTTGCAGATGGCTGGCCTCGAGTTCGGCAATCTTGGCGCGCACCTCCGTTCGAAGCGCAAGGATGGCCTTGCGGGCTTCGTCGTCTGAGAAGAGCTGGGCCTGGACGGGCAGACCCACCAGAGGAGAGCCAGCAGAACGGCTTTAGCGCAAGATGAGGTCGGCACGTCGATTCTCTGCATGGTCTGCTTCCTGGCTGCCTCGCTTACGCGGCTTTTCTTCCCCATTGCTTGTGGCTTCAATTCGGCTCTCATCGACGCCAAGAATCACCAACGCGCGTTTCACGGTTTCTGCTCGGCGCTGTCCAAGGGCAATGTTGTACTCGGAGGTGCCACGATCGTCCGTGTTGCCCTCGATGGTGAGCTGCAAGTCATTGGGAGCCTTCATCAGTGCGGCCGCACCCTCAACAATGGGCTGATCGGCCCGTCGCACAATGGACTGATCGAACTCGAAATACACGCTGGCGCGGCCATCAGCCGCAAACCCTGCAGCCTGCAGCTCGGAGGCGGGTACGGTGCTCAGGCCGCGGGCACCTCTGGACAGCGGGATTGCAGCGGATGCCTGTTCGCCACTCGCATCCTTTGCAGCCTGCTCTGCAGGGGGCTGCCCAGCGGACACAATCGGTGCAGGGCCCTTAGGGGCGTTCTCATCGAGGCTTACGCTTGAACAGGCTGTTAGGCCCATGACAAACCCGACAACCATGCCCAGGCGAATATGCGTTTTCATTGTGGCAACCTCCCCCAAGCGGGACTTCTGATTCCACCTGTATCGAGACTGATCCGCGTGCGCACCTTGCCGTCAACTGACGCTGCGGACAGGGAGTCGCGGCCATTGGTCCGGCTCGAGAAAATGACCCACTTCGAGCTGGGCGAGAAACTGGGTGAATCGTCTTTTGGCCCGGCGCTCACAAGCCACTCTGTGCCATCGACCAGGCTGCGCATGGCGACAACGAAATTACCTTCCCGGCGTGCAATGTATGCGAGGTGTTTGCCGTCGGGACTCACAACCGGGCGGGCATTGAAGCCGCCGTCAAAGGTGATGCGTTGGGGGGGCTCTGAGCCACTGACGCCCACGCGGTAGACCTGTGGGCTGCCGCCGCGGTCTGAGGTGAAATAGACAAACTGACCGTCTGCAGAGAAGCTGGGCTCTGTATTGATGGAGTTGCCACGCGTCAGACGTTTGAGGTCTGAGCCATCGGGGTTCGCCAGGTATACCTGCGAACTGCCGTCGCGTGTGAGCACGACTGCCAGACGTTTTCCATCGGGAGACCAAGCCGGCGAGCTGTTGCTGCCCCGATGATTGGCCACCACGGAGCGTCGACCGGTGGCGAGTTCGTGCACATAGACCACTGGCTTGCCGGTCTCAAACGAGACATAGGCCAGTCGCGTACCGTCAGGCGACCAGGTGAGCGAGATGATGGGCTCGGCAGACTTCAACGCGGGCTGCGCGTTTTCACCGTCAGAGTCTGAAATCAGCAAGATCTGCTGACCGCCCTCGCGTCGCACATAGGCCAGTCGCGTCGCGAAAAAGCCCGGCTCACCCGTGAGCTTTTCATAGATGAAGTCTGCAACCCGGTGGGCGGTGCGTCGCGCGTCCAGGCTTGAGGCCGCGCTCGCGAGCACCAAGCCCCCAAGGTCTTGTGATGATTTGGTGTCGAGGAGACGAAAGCGCAGTTCCACGCGTCCGTCTGGAAGGGTGACCAGGCTGGAGGCAACAACGGCATCTGCGCCGCGTCCTTTCCATTGGGCGAATAAATCTGGCGACTGCGCAACCGCCTCAGGCAGTGCAGGCAACCCCGCTGTGGCCATGAACCCAAAGGCCCCCGTGCGTCTGAGGTCCGCGCCTACGACCTCTTGAACGGTGTCGGCAAACAGTCGAAGTTTCTCGTCTGCTACCGGCACCGGCATGGCGATAGGAATGAGCCGATCGCCTCGTGTGGTGATGTCGATCTTCAGACCGCTGGACGTCTGGGCCAGCGCACCGCAGGAGAACAGAGCAAGCAGGAGCGTGAGCAGAATTCTCATGCATCACAGTATAGTCTTTGCGTTGGCGTCTTTACGCTATTGACCTTCGGCTCGGTGCCGCATTTTGAGTGTCACTGCCCGCAGTCCGTCGGGTGGCTTGGGAAACGCCATCGCGCGTATGGCATCGAGGACCGCTTGATCGTAGACCGGCGTATTGCTTGGGCTCAGGAGGCGGACGGATTGCAGTTGCCCTGTTGGAAGCAGCAGAATTTCCACCTCTAGGTCGCTGGTGTTTGAACCGCGGTAGCGCACCCGACTCTCGAGCAGGCCCTTGACCCGATCTGCCCACTCGGCCTCGCGGCCTGTGCGCTCGCCACGTGCTGAACCGGTCGCAACACCGGCCTTGGTTGTGGCGTCCTTGCCTTTGTCGGCGGGCTTGGCCTTCGGGTCGATTCCAAGGCGCTTGAGTTCTGCAGCCCGCTCCTTCTCGATTCGCCGCGCTGCTCGCTCGCGCTCTGCCCGTTGTTTCTCTGCCCGCTGCTTCTCAGCCTGCTGCTTCTCGGCCTGCTGCTTCTCGGCCTGCTTCTGCTCCGCCCGCTTTTTCTTTTCAGCCTGCTCCTTCTTTTCAGCTTCTTTCTGTTTGCGCTTCTCCAGGGCGAGGTCGGCGTCTGGCTGCGGGGTTGGAGCAGGGGTTGGAGCAGGGGTTGGCGCGGGATCGGGGGCAGTCGGCGCACTGACGGCTGGACTGCGCTCAGGCGGCAGGCTGGACCAGAGTTCGGCCTGAACAGGCGGCGGGTCGAGGGAGAGCCAGTCGAGATTGAGCACCAGGGCGACGACCAGGAGCCCATGGACAACCAGTGCACCGGCCAGTCCGAAGGCGGTGTCTTGGTTGGCCCTTGCCATTAGCTACCTTGTCGAACCGCTAGGCCCACGCGGCCCACCCCAGCAGCCTGGAGTTGAGCAAGCGCCTGCGCCACCAGCTCATATCGGACCTCGCGCTCTGCAAGCACAATGATGGGGGTCTCAGGCTGGGGATTGAGTGCGCGCACACCCTCGGTGAGTTGGGTCTTGGCGACCTCTTGCTCCTTGGCACCGGCCTCTCGCTTGCGCAGGTGGTGGCTGCCATCTTTTCGGATGATGACCTCAATCGCCGTAGGCGGTTCCGCGCTGGCCTTTCCCACCGTAGGCAGATCGATGGCGCCAGTGACAATCATGGGTGCAGTGACCATGAAAATGATCAGGAGCACGAGCGTGACGTCGATGTAGGGCACAACATTAATCTCACTCATCATGCGGTGGCGTCGGCGGCGCATAAAGGCTAGCCCTGTCGATGGAGGATGTTGGAGAACTCCTCCATGAAGCTGTCAATGCGACTGCCCAGACGATCCAAGTCGGTGGCGAGTCGGTTATAGGCCACCACCGCTGGTATGGCCGCAAAGAGGCCAATAGCGGTTGCGACCAGCGCCTCTGCAATGCCCGGCGCTACGCTTGCAAGCGTCGCCTGCTGAATATTGGCGAGGCCTGTGAAGGCATGCATGATGCCCCACACGGTGCCAAAGAGGCCAATGTAGGGAGACACAGATCCGGTCGTGGCCAGAAACGGCAGGCCACGCTCGAGGGTCTCCAGTTCGCGTTGGGTTGCTGCGCGCATGGCCCGTTGAGCACCCTCGAGCATCAAGGCGGAGTCATTGCGGCCCTGCTGCCTGAGCTTGAGAAACTCACGCATGCCCGCTTCAAACACCCGGCCCAATCCATCGCCAAACTCCTCGCGTTGTGCCCTTTCATAAAGGGTGTTGAGCGCAGCGCCAGACCAGAACTCCCGTTCAAAGTCTTCTGAGTCTCGGCGCGCACGCCCAATGGCCCGCAGCTTTTTGAAGATCAGCGTCCACGAGGCCAGCGAGAGTGCAACGAGAATAGCCATGACCAGCTGAACGGGGAGGCTCGCCTGGAGCACCAGGGCCAACACGGAGAGGTCGTTTGGGGCAGGGGTCATACCAGCGATCCTTGCGATGGAGTGGGGGGAACTCGGCCGAAATGCGCCCAGGTGAGTGGTGTGGCCATGCGGCCTCGGGGTGTGCGCTGGAGGAAGCCTTGCTGAATCAGGAAGGGCTCGAGCACGTCCTCGATGGTGTCTCGATCTTCGCCGATTGCCGCGGCGAGGTTATCGAGTCCAACAGGGCCACCGGCAAAGCGGTCGATAAGGGCCTCAAGCAGCCGCTGGTCCAT
>JBJOHF010000055.1:0-3790 GCA_046047855.1 Pseudomonadota bacterium
GCTCGCTGAGTCTGGTCCTGGGTTTGATCCCATGGCTGCAGTGGCCAAGAACACTCGGGTGGGTTCACATGCATTAATCAATGCACGCCTGAGCCTGCGTGAAATTTCATTCGGCAAGGGCATCGATGGCGTCGTGTCCTTATCTGTGAAGAACCTCACCGATAAGGAGCATCAGACCAACCGGATCGACTTTGGGCCCGGGTTTGGAAACCTGACCCAGGGGTATTACACCCCCCCACGTCAGGTCACGCTTCAAACAACTTTGAAATGGTGATTTGAAGCGGCCGAGATCCTCAGTTTGAGGGTCTCGGCAAGCCCAGTGCACGCTGGGCGATGAGGTTCAGTTGGATCTCGTTGGTTCCGGCATAAATAGTGTCGGCCTTTGACGTGAGCCAAAGGGATTTCAGATGGCTCACCACCTCCTGCTCCTCTCGCGGGACCATGAGAAGACGTGCCAGGCAGCGCGCAGCAAAATCACCAACGTCACGACGCCAGTTCGACCACAGGTACTTGGAGGCAGCGGCTGCCCGTGTTCCCTCCTCAGATCCTCCACTCGATGCCACCCGAAGTGCATGAAACCGAAGCGTGCGCAGTCTGGCCTGGTGGCGGGCCCACTCCTCGAGCACGGCCGAATCCCGATCCAGACCTGTTCGATTGAGAAAGCCCGTCAGCCGATCGAATTCGTTCACGAACTGAGCTTGTTGTCCAAGGGTGGAGGCACCGCGCTCGTGCGTCAGTAGGCCCATGGCAACACGCCAGCCATCCCCAGGCTGCCCGATCGCGGCATCCGCATCCGCAATCGCTTCGTCGAGAAAGAGCTCATTGAACTCAGAGGCCCCAGAAATCTGCTCAATGGGGCGAATGCTGACGCCTGGTTGATCCAATCGAACCATCAACAACACAAGCCCGCGGTGACGCACGGATTCAGGATCGCATCTCGCCAACACAAATGCCCAGTCAGACTCGCGTGCCCAGGACGTCCAAACCTTCTGCCCCGACACGCGCCATAGATCATCCGTGGGGCTGCGAGTCGCCTTGGTTCGGACACTCGCAAGATCAGACCCGGCTCCAGGTTCAGAATAGCCCTGAGCCCAGAACTCCTCCCCTTTGAGAATCGGCGGCAGAAACCGCGCACGCTGCTGATCGGTGCCCTCAGCAATGAGGGTCGGCGCAAGCAGGTGCTCGCCAATATGGCCCAATCGACCTGGGCCTCCGGCCCTCACATATTCCTCTTGGAAGGCCATCTCATAGGCAAGCGGAAGCGCCCGCCCTCCGAGCGATGTGGGCCATGTAAGGCCAACCCAGCCGCCGGCGGCGATCTCTCGCTCCCAGGCCTTCGCGAGTGCGCAATCGAAATGCGCTGAACCGGGACCAATCACCCCCTCTAGTTTGGTGAAGTCACCCACAAAGTGATCGCGCATCCATGCGCGGACTTGAGTTCGAAAGTGGATCAGATCGGGAGATTCGGCGAGATTCATGTGCGGATGGCTCTATTCCAGTCGATCATCTGATTCAACTGCGCTTCAATCTGAAACACGGTGAGCAGCGGTCGATCAAGCCCACAGTCCTTTGTGTAGCCCATTCCCCCATGGACCTGTATGGCCTCCTGCGTGCAAAACCGCGCCGCACTCCGCGACTCCAGCACGGCATGAGCCGCATGACCCCAATTGGCATCGTCATGATCGACCGAGATCAAACATGCAGCACCATACACAGCCGATCGAGCGGCCTCAATTGCAACCATCATCTTAGAGAGCGCATGCTGAACCGCCTGAAAGCGGGCAATTGGCACACCGAATTGCTCTCTTTGGTGGGCATAGCGGACGCACTGATCGAGAACAGACTGCGCCCACCCCACGAGCTCTGCGGCGCGAAGAATAGCCCAGGTTGGGCGGAAATCGTTGCGCCCCGCCAGGTCGATATGCCCCTCAACCTCCAGGTCATGCAGATAGGCCTGGACCAGATCGGGCTGAAGCGGAGAACTGTTGGCTACCGAATCTGCAAAGTCCACCTGTGTCTCCGCAAGAGCCAAATCGCCCTGAGGGGTGAGAAATAAAATGAGAGATTGATCAGCAGCGGATGGGATCCAATTCAGCAGCACTGTCCCAGAAATCCGCCACCGTCCTGGCGCACTCGACGGAATGCCATGAGTGACCGGCTTTCCAGACCAAATCGCCTGATCGATGCAGAGCGGATGACGCATAGGCGCATCGGGGCCGGGTATTCCAATGAGGTCGGTGCGAATCACCGTTGCCTCCAACAGGCTGGGGTGCACACGCCAAAAGCCCAAGCGCTCGTGAATCAGTGCCATCGTGGGGAGCGACTGTGCCAGCCCACCACGATCCTCGGGGAGTTGAGCACCCATCAGACCGAGTTCATCCAGACCAGTGAGAACATCATCGACTGCCCACGGGTTCACGATGTCCCCGAGTCGGTGATCCAGCGCCTCTATCAGCTGACGCTGATCTTCGTCTGGGCAGAGGCGAAAGCATGACTCCATGGATCACAGTCTTCTAGCCATAGCGGCGATCGCCATCGTCCAGAGTGACGATGTCTGCCTCTGCCGCGAGCGAAACACTGACCTCATGAAAAAGACCCTCGCGATTCTCGCCCTCTGTTTGTGCGCACCAGCAACTCTCAGCGCAGCGGACAAACCCAAGAACATCGACCCCGCACAGCTGATGCAGGGTTTCCCACCGATCGACGCAAATCGGGTTCACCTCATGAATTGGCAGGCCTATCCCCAAAAGATCTGGTCCTTCCAACATGTTGAAGAGCTTTTTCCAACGAGGCGCGTGAGGCGGAGTGCAAATCCAAAGCAACTTCCGAAGGCATTGAGGCCAGAGATCTTTTCGGACTTACGGTTCTCGGTTCCCGGCAAAGGACAGAGCCTGACTTGGGCCGACTACGCACGCTTGGCGCACACGGACGCAATCATGGTCATTCACCGGGGATCGGTCATTGAGGAGCGATATCTCAATGGGATGAACCCGCAGAAGCAACACCTGCTTTTCTCTGCAACCAAATCGTTCGTCGGGCTGATGGCCATGATGTTGATCGAGGAAGGTAAGCTCGATCCGAACCAGTCGGTCAAGTCCCTCATCCCTGAGTTAGCCTCAAGTGCCTGGGGAGACGCGACCGTTCAGCAAGTGGCCGATATGACTGACGGCGTTCGCTTCACCGAGGTCTACACCGACCCCAAATCGGATATTTTTCGATACATCGGTGCCATGGGATGGGCCCCCCAGCTGCGCGACCCGCGGGACCCGTCTGGAATCCTCGCAATGCTTCCTTCACTCAACCAGCTCGATCCAGAGCCCCGGGGCACTGCATTTCGGTATCGAAGCCCTGCAACAGATGTTCTGGCCTGGCTCTGCGCACGGGCTGCAAACCAGTCGGTCTCGCTCTGGATTCAAGAGAAACTCTGGGCGCCACTTGGCGCCGAGGAGGACGGGATCATGATGTTGGATCCCGCGGGAACGGAGGTCAGCTTCGCAGGCTTTAATGCAACGCTGCCGGACCTTGGAAAGCTCGGACTGGCGCTGCTACAGGCGACAAAGGCCGGGTCTTCGAACGCGGCCATCCCGAGTAAGGTCGCACGGACCCTCTTCGAGGGCGGGTCCCAAGAGGCCTACAGAAAAAGTGGGCGGGGAGACGCGCGCCCGAATCACAGCTACCGTGCGCAATTCTGGGTGCATCACGCCTTTCCGAGACATTTCTACATGGGCGGCGCCTACGGGCAACGTGTGGTGGTATACCCCGAGCATGACCTCGTGATCGTGCACCTCGG
>JBJOHF010000056.1:0-3459 GCA_046047855.1 Pseudomonadota bacterium
GAGTTGTTCGTCTGTGGCAGCGGGTGGCGGGCAGACCTCGATCTGCTCCAGCGCATACAGAGACTCGCGCAGCCATCGATACTTCACCATGGGGAAACGGTGCCCTTGCGGCAGCGGCAGCTCGAATTGGTCGGTGCTGAAAGCCTTGATGCGAGGTTTGGGGCTGGCCATGATGGCGAGGCTCCCTGGTGTCATCGTCCCCATGGAATGTGCCTACCGGCTGTTCCTCAAAGGAAGGCCGCTCTGGCGCAAGACAGCTCGGTAGTGCGCTTCCAGCGTGGCCACGCCGTGGCTCGGTGTTGCGTCTGCATCGTAGGATTGCGTCTCCTCATTCCACAGCAGCATCGACTCGGTCGCGTAGTAGTGCCCAATGCGCGCGTACTCGGCCTTGGCGGCGAGGTCTGGAAAGACCTTTCCCAGCAGGTGCAGTGCGCGGGAGACCCAGAGCAGCAGCCCAGGCGGCACCTGTCTAATCGGTACTGGGCGGCCCAGAATTCTGGCCAATATGGCTGCCTGATCACGCGGCGTCAGGGCCGCTCCGGGCCCACCAATGGGCAGAATCTTGCGAGACCGCTGTGGCTGATTGAGGCAGCCAACCAGAAACTCGGCCAAATCATCATCAGCAATCGGCTTACAGGCGGTGAGCGTCCCATCCCCAAAGACCATGAACGGTTTACCGCGCTGCACCCGCGAGAGCTGACCACTCAGGGATTTGAAGAATGCTGTGGGACGCACAATGCTCCAGTCGAGTGGGGAGGCCATCAGCTCGCGCTCGAAAGCCAGTTTTGCGTGTTGAAAGTGTAGTCTTGGTCGCTGAACACAGATGGCCGACAGCAGCACGAACTGGCTGACACCCGCATTCAGACAGGCCGTGAGGAGCATCGATTGGGCCTGATGGTCTACCCGCCAGGCATCGGCTTTGGTGCCCGTTCGAGAGGCCATGCAAGAGACCACCGCAGAGGCCTCATGGATCCGCAGTTGAGTGCATAACCGGTCTGCGCTCTCGAAGGCCTCACGGCCAAGCGCCAGAACAGAGTGGCCTTGGGCCTCCAGCGCCTTCTTGGTAGCGGCGCCAATCGTTCCGCTTGCTCCTGTTAGGGCAACATTCTGTGGGCGCATCGCTGCATGTTAGAGCACCTCTGGACCGAGCTCTCCATGGAATGCTTTCTGTAATACTTTCCAGATGAACATTCTCATCACAGGCGGCAGCGGTTTTCTCGGGGCACGGCTGGCGGACGCTTTGCTCAAGGCGGGGGCGCTCTCGGTCGGAGGTGGGCTTGCCCGAAGCATTCGTCAGCTTGTGCTCACAGACCTCAATGAGCCGCCCGTGGCCTTCAAAAACGATTCAAGGGTTCACTTTCTGAAGGGATCTCTTCAGAGTGTGCTGCGGGATGGCCTGCCGAGCCCTGAGGTGGATCTGGTGTTTCATCTGGCTGCAGCAGTGAGCGCGGAGTGCGAGGCCAACTTCGACCTGGGCATGTCGAGCAATCTGCAGGCCACGATCGACCTTCTCCAGGCCTGTCGCGCCTCGGGACGATCGCCCACGGTGGTGTTTGCGAGCTCCGTGGCCGTCTTTGGTCGTCGGATGGGTGAGTCATGGGAGGGGATGACGGTCGATGATGACACCCTGCCCACACCCCAGAGCAGCTATGGCATTCAAAAGTTTGTCGGCGAGCAGTTGATGGCGGACTTCGGCCGCAAGGGTTACATCAAGGCCAGAGCCGTGCGACTGATGACCGTGAGTGTCCGGCCGGGCCGGCCCAATGGTGCCGCATCTGGGTTTCTCTCAGGAATGATTCGCGAGCCATTGGCGGGCATTCGGGCTCAGGTGCCTGTGAGCCCCGCGACGCGGGTGGCATTGTCATCGCCTGCGCGAAGCATTGAGGGCTTGATTCGCGCTGCCCAGGCCTCTGACGATGAATGGGGGCCACTAACCGCCATGAACCTTCCCTCACTCACCACCACGGTGGGGGCGATGGCCGACACCCTGCTGAGAAAAGCCGGCCCTGGGGTCCACGGCCTTCTCGACTGGACGCCAGACCCTACAGTTGCCCGCATTGTGGGCGGTTGGCCCAGCGAGCTGAAGGCGAGCCGCGCGGCTGCACTGGGGCTGGTTCCGGATGCCTCTTTCGACGACATCATGGACCAATACCTGCAGGAGCACAGCAGGCTGTGAGCCCTTTGGCGCACTGCCAGGCGGCATCGATGCCACGGCTTTTTTTTGCTGCGGCCGCCATGGTGGTCGGCCTGATGCAGACAGGCTGCGTGCAGCGCAACCTTGAGTTCAATTGCCGGGGGGCCGACGAGGCTGAGATGGAGATGACACCCACCAGCCTTCAGTTCAAGGGTGTCTCATATGCCTTCCAGGAGGAGTCAGGGGCCTGGCGGGTCTATGAGGCAGGAAAGACGAGGCCTTCCATTCGTTTTAACCCCTCCTCGGGTGAACTCGTCCTGGGCGAACAGACATGGGCCTGCCGAAAATATGAGGCGCTTCTGGAGCGGGTCAATTGACAGTACTCTGGCCGAGTTGCGGCTACGAACGCCTACAGATCAACGATCAAAACCAACTGGTGGTGACCGATGCATTTTTGTCGCGATTGCTTCAACGCCCCGAACTCTCTCCAGTCGAGACATCCTGCGAAACCGAGTACGAGATTTTTAATCGATTGAGTGAGACCCCCAGGGTAGCCATTCCCCCGGAGTCACTCGCCAAGATTCAAAACCAGGATGTGGCAGACAACTACCGGGTCTGGCTTCGATTTCGAGATCGCCTCCTCGCGGCTCCGACGCTAGAGGCCAACTACAAGGCATTCTTTCAGGCTGGCCACATCGATTTCCCACCGATACTGGTGGATGACATCACCCAGGTCTTGGTGCGTCATGTACTCGGACATCCTGTTAGTGCGGCCCAGGCGAGGGTTGGGGAAATGTTCTTTCGGGCCCAGACGGTCACACTCCATGAGCAGGGCAGTCTTTTGGCCGCAGACAGTCTGACCCTCGAGCAACGCGCCAAGTCTCAAGGATATGGCGCCTTGGGGCAGTTGCTCAAGAAGGGGGGCGTGGCGGTCTCTCAAGGCGACCTTGATGTACTCACACAAGACAATGCCGACCGGTACTGGCGTGCCACTGAGGCCTTTGATATGGCGGTCATTCTCAATTGGAAGCAGCCCGCGGCAGAGGCCATTTGTCATCTGATTGAGCGCTGGGTACAACACCTTCTGCATGCCCAGGTGAGTGTGACTGCAGTGGGCGCCATTGAGGATGAGCAGTGGGCCTGGCATCTTGGTCTCGATGCGCAGTCGACGGCGATTCTCAACGATCTTTACCTGGGAAATCCCATGGATGCTGATCGGTTGCGTCGCCTGTTGGTGCTGTTTCGACTCGACTTTGCAGATCCGTCCGACATGCTGCAGCGGGTGGCTGGCAAGCCGGTTTATATGGCGATTGCCATGGATGAGG
>JBJOHF010000057.1:0-3480 GCA_046047855.1 Pseudomonadota bacterium
GCGATGACCTTGCTGCTGAACTGCCCCGACATCGCTGGCTACAAAGCGCACTTGGGTTCGATCAGCCCGAAGTTCTGCATGTGCCCGTGCTGCGCAATGCGAATGGTGAGAAGCTCTCGAAACAGACACAGGCCCCCGCTCTCTCAGGAGGCGATCGCGTGCATCGGCAACTGCGAGACGCATGGGATTACCTGGAGCAGGTTATGCCGAGGGCTTTGGTCGAGCGGTGGGAGCTGGCGTATCGGAGGTTCTGAAATCTCAAACGCGCCTAAACCGCGGTGCGGGGCTTGCCGCCCAAGAGCACGGCACCACTGCCCACCTTCTTGACCCCACCCGACAGAAGCGGGGACTTCGCCGCACCTGAGGCCGGTGTGGGGGTGGGAGCCTGAACATCGGCGGCATCTTCATAGGGCATGAAGAAGAGCGGATCGGCACCGGGCGGCATGTCGAGCCCGGGCAGCTTTTCGCGCGTGAGCTTTTTGCCAATCAGCTTCTCGATGTCTTGGACCAGACGCTCATCGGCAGGAGACATGACGCTGATGGCCTGGCCTGAGGCCCCGGCTCGGCCCGTTCGGCCAATGCGGTGGACATAGTCCTCAGCGGCATAGGGCACGTCATAGTTGATGACCGCAGGCAGCTCTGCAATGTCGAGTCCACGGGCAGCAACATCGGTCGCCACCAGCACCAAGACCTCGCCCTTTTTAAATCCCTCAAGCGTGACAAGCCGCTCATTCTGACTCTTGTCTCCATGAATGGCATCCGCAGAAATGCCTTCCTTTTGAAGCTCGCGGGCCAGGCGGCTGGCACCAATCTTCGTGTTCGTAAAGACAATAACCTGTTGAAGCTTGAGTCGCTTGATCAGCCGAACGACCGCACCCCGTTTGCTTTCGGGACGATCGACCAGGTAGACCTGTTGGGTAACATTCTCGGCCGTCGCATTGCGTCGTGCAACCTCGACCGTGATCGGGTTGTCCTTGAGGAAGGTCTTGGCGAGCTTGCGAATTTCGGGTGAAAAAGTGGCGGAAAAGAGCAGGCTCTGACGCTCGGGGGGCAAGAGGTTCACGATGCGCTGCAGGTCAGGCAGAAAGCCCATATCGAGCATGCGATCGGCCTCATCGAGCACCAGCACGCTCACCTGTGAAAGGTTCAGGGTCTTTTGCTGTACGTGGTCGAGCAGCCGTCCCGGTGTGGCAATGAGCACCTCCACACCCGCGCGCAGTGCGGCTGTCTGGGGAGCCATATCGACCCCGCCGAACACGACAGCGCTGCGAAGAGGCGAATGCTGTGCGTACTGCGCGACGTTCTGATAGATCTGGTCGGCAAGCTCCCGCGTGGGCGCGAGCATGAGTGCACGCACGGGGTGTCGCGCGGGCGACACACTGCTGCTCGCAAACGGCATGAGCCGGTGCAGAATAGGCAGCGTGAATGCGGCGGTCTTGCCGGTTCCGGTTTGAGCCGCACCCATGACATCCGCACCTTGCATGACGTGAGGGATGGCCTGAGCCTGAATAGGCGTGGGGGTTTCGTATCCGGCATCCTGGACAGCGCGCAGGATGTCTGGGTGTAGACCCAGTTCTTTAAATTGCATCTGGCCATTATCCACGAAGACCATGCCTCCTGCCTTGCGATCTGCCTTTCCCGCAATCTTTGTGCTCATCTGGAGCACAGGCTTCATTGTGGCGCGCTACGGTATGCCTCATGCCGAGCCCATGACATTTCTGGTCATGCGCTTTGCCTTGGTGCTCATGGTGCTGCTGCCCTTGGCGTGGATTTGGCGTGCGCCTTGGCCCAGCCGCCAGGTAGCCTGGCGCATTGCCTTAGCGGGCGTGCTGCTGCAGGCAGGCTACCTGGGTGGAGTCTGGGCCGCCGTTCGAGAGGGCATGGGTGCGGGCTTGGTGGCACTGATCGTCGGTCTTCAGCCTATTCTCACAGCGGTGCTGGTCACCCTTGCACGCGAGCCCATTGCCCGCAACCAATGGGCTGGTCTGGTGCTGGGCCTCGCCGGGGTGGGGCTGGTGGTCTGGACCAAGCTGAGCCTGGTGGGGCTGAGCCTCGCAAGCCTCGTCTTTGCCTGCATCGGCCTGGCCAGCATTACGGCTGGCACGCTGTACCAGAAACGCGCCTGCCCCAGCTTTGACCTGCGCACGGGCGGCATTATTCAGTACGCGGCCTCTGCTGCAGTCTGCCTGCCCTTGGCCCTCGCCTTTGAGACTGGCGAGGTGACCTGGGCCCCTGAACTGATCGGCGCACTGGTCTGGAGCGTGCTGGCCCTCTCGATTGGGGCCATTTCGCTGCTCTTCATCATGATCCGCGAGGGTGCAGCGACCCAGGTCACCAGCCTGCTCTACCTCACACCCCCCACGACTGCGGTCATGGCCTGGCTGCTCTTTGGTGAACCGATTACAAGCCTCACAGTCCTAGGTACACTCATGACGGTGACCGGCGTGTGGCTGGTGGTTCGGCCCCAACGCTAGCGCTGTCGTTATTCCTCTCAACGCATAAAGGACCCACCATGACTCGTATTGCACGCATTCTCTCTGTCGGCCTTCTGGCCGCACTGCCCATGGCCGCATCTGCCGTCAGCTTCGCCAAGCCCGAGCAGGCCATCAAGTACCGTCAGTCCAACTTCTCCGTCATGGCCACGCACTTCTCCGACATTGGCGCCATGGTCAAAGGCGAGAAGCCCTTCGACGCCAAGGCTGCTGCGCTCAACGCAGATGTCGTCGCCACGCTCAGCGCCCTGCCTTGGGCTGGCTTTGGCCCCGGCACCGAGGGTGGCAAGGCCAAGCCCGCCATTTGGAAAGAAATGGACAAAGTGCAGGCCGGCGCTGCTGACCTCCAAAAGGCCGCCGCAAACCTGAAGACTGCCGCAGCCTCGGGCAACCTCGACAACATCAAGAAAGCCTTTGGCGCCACTGCGCAGACCTGCAAGGCCTGCCACGACAGCTACAAAGACAAGTAAACCAGCACCACCAGCACCACAAGCCCCCAGCCCAGTCGGTCCACCCACTGGGCGAGGAGGGCCTCCATGGGGGCACCGCCCCATTTCATAAGACCCGCTACCAGAAAAAACCGCCCCCCGCGCCCCACAATCGAGGCGAGCACAAAGGGCAGCAGTGGCATGGCAGCAACACCGCCAGCAATGGTGAAGACCTTGTAGGGAATAGGCGAGAAGCCTGCAATCAGCACGGCCCAGAATCCGTACTCATCGAACCAGAGCTTGGCCGTCTCAAAGGCACCGGCGTAGTGGCTCTGCAGCAGCCAGGGCTCAATCGCCTGAAAGGCCACAAGACCGATGAAGTAGCCAAACAAGCCACCCAGCACAGAGGTGACAGTCGTCAGCGTGGCAAACCACCAAGCCCGCTGCGGCTGAGCTAGGCTCATGGGCGCAAGCATGACGTCCGGCGGAATCGGGAAGAACGAAGACTCTGCAAAGCTCAACAAACCCAGTACCCAGCTGGCGCGCTTGTGCCGCGACCA